>JBGTSH010000105.1:0-29873 GCA_041940405.1 Polyangiaceae bacterium | reverse complement strand
CGCCACGCGCAAAGAGATCGCGCACCTCGGTGCTCGAGATCTCGGGCAAGAGGACGCGGTCGGGGCGTTCGCTCGAACCGGCGCGAGCGAGGATCACGGGCGGGGCAAGCTCGGCGATCCGCTCCCAGCGATGCCATTTGGGAAGGTCGGGAACGACGTCCGAGCCGATGAGCAATCGAAGGGACCAGTCGGGGTTCTTCTTCGCGAGGTGCTCGACCGTGCGAAGCGTCAGGCTCTCACCCCCGAGCTCTTTCTCGACGGTGCTCACGCTCACGCGCGGCAAGAGCGAAAACGCGAGCTCGCACATCGCCAGACGATCCGCGTACGGCGCGAGCGCCTTCGCGAAGGGGTGGCGGTAGACGGGGACGACCAGGACCTCGTCGACGGCTTCGATCGAGAGCGCATAGGCCACGGCGAGGACATGCGCCGCGTGCGGCGGGTTGAAGCTGCCGCCGAAGATCCCGACCGCCTTCACGCCGCTCCTTCCGGCTTCATTCGTTGCCGCTCGTCCCCTGGACCTTGAGCTTCGCTCCGCGGAGGCGCGCGTCGACGCGCTCGCTCCGCACGACCTCTCCCTGCAGGTCGTAGAGGTCGATGCGGATCCCGCCGCCCTGGTCGTCGATGACCGCGATGCCGTGCGCATCCGGAGACGGGGCGTCGGACCGCAGCGGGCCGGGCGAGAAAAAGAGGCGTGAGCCGATCGGGTGCACCACCGGCGTGTCCGATCGGCCGTAGATGAGGAGGGTCGCGCCGGCGATGTCGTCCTCGTCGAGCGCCTTCTTGTCGAACACGATCACCGCGACGCGACCGTCGAAGAGCTCGATCGTGCGCCCCGGCGGGCGCGGCACGCTCTGCAGGACGTTGAGGCGCTGCCTGGCTCGCTCGGCGGCGACGAAGCCCTCGATCGTTTCGGGATCGGCGGTGGCGCAGGCCACCGCGGCTCGCTGAAAGATCAGATCGGCGCGGGGGTTGCCGCCGACGAGATCGGCCGCCCAGGCAGCGACGACGCGATCGAGCGAGTCATCTGCGCCGAGGTACAGCACGCGCTCGACCGCGGCCTTGTCGAGGAGGAGCTGGGCCGCTTTGGCGAGCGTGACCAGGTCGGAAGGGGTGGGGCCGAGGACGCCGAGGCGCACGGGGCCGGAGCCTACCATGGTAGCTTTCGCCCGTGTTCGAGCGACGCCGGCCGCTTGCCCTGCCCGTGACCTTCACCCTCGATGGTAGGCAGTTCGAAGCCGATCGGGGCGAGCCGCTGGCGGTGGCGCTCCTCGCCTCGGGGGAAGGGACGATCGCGCGGAGCCCGAAGCTGCACCGGCCCCGCGGCCCTGCGTGCCTGCGTGGCGACTGCGACGGGTGCCTGGCGCGCGTCGACGGGGTCCCGAACGTCATGACCTGCCTGCGCGAGGCTCGCGGCGGCGAGGTCGTCGAAGCGCAGAACGTCCTCGGCTCGCGGACAACGGACCTCTTGCGGCTCACGGACTGGTTCTTTCCGAAAGGCATCGACCACCATCACCTGATGGCCGGCGTGCCCGGCGTACAGGCGGTGATGCAGGGCTTCGCCCGCCGCATGGCGGGCATCGGACGTCTCCCCGAAGAGCCGGCGCCGCCGAAGAAGGCCGAGCGCGTCGCGTGCGACGTCCTCGTCGTGGGCGGAGGCCTCGCCGGCCTCGCCTGCGCGGCGCGGCTCGTCGAGGCAAAGCTGCGCGTCTTGGTCGTCGACGACGGCGCCCGTCCGGGCGGATCCGCTGCGTTCGCCGGCGAGAAAGAGTCCGACGCCGTCGCCGAGCTCGCAGCGCTGCTACCTGACGGAACCGTCATGCATCACACGGCCTGCGTCGGCTTCTACGATCGGGACGCCCTCCTCTCTCGGCCCGAGGGGGCCGCCGTCGTGACGCCGCGCGCGACCGTCATCGCCACCGGCGCGCACGACGGGGTCTTGACCGTCGACGGCAACGACGTCCCCGGCGTGATGAGCGCCCGCGCCGTGTGCAAGCTCGCCGCGCGGGACATCGTTCCCAAGGACGGGACTGTCATCGTCGGCGACACGAGGTGGGCCGGCCGCGCGGAGAGCGCGCTCGCCGGTCGCAAGACGCGTCGGGTCCTCGAGAGCGAGATCGCCGAGGTTCTCGGCAGCTCCAGGGTCGAAGGCGTGAAGCTGAGGAGCGGCGACGAGATCGCATGCAGCGTCGTCGCGGTCGCGACGCGGTGCGCGCCGTCCTTCGAGCTCGCCGCCCAGCGCGGGGCCAACACGAGGCGGGACGACGCCGGCTTCGCTGTCGTGGTCGACGATTCAGGAATGGCAGCCGACGGCCTGTGGGCCGTCGGCGAAGCAACCGGCATCGAGCTCGACCTCGACGTGATCCTCGACAAGGCCCGCCGCGCAGCGGGTGCAATCGCCACGTCGCTGGCGCCAGCCACCTAGCCTTCGACGACGATCTCGAAGAGACCGAGCCCCCCGGCGACGAAGACGAACCCGAACAAGAGGAGCAGCGAGAAGTAGTCGCGCAGCTCGAAGAGCGAAGCGCCGTCGAAGAGGGCGCGCGTCCCCGCGACCCCGGAGAGAAGGCAGGGCGCGAGGAGCGGGAACATCACCGCGGCGAGCACCAGATCGCGGGCGCGCGTCCGCACCGTCATCGCGCCGAAGAGCGTCCCGCTGGCGGCGATGCCGGGCGTCGCTGCGAGCAAGAGGAGCGCGAGCGGTCCTGCGAGCCTCGCGAGGTCGAGATCGAACAGGATCGCCGTGACCGGCACCACGACGAGCTCGACAGCCGAGACGAACACGGCGACGCCGACCGCCTTGCCCGCGAAGATCGCGGCCCGCGACAGCGGCGAGACCAAGAGACCGCGGAGGGCCCCGTCGTCGCGCTCGCGCTGCCACGTTCGCGACAGCGCGAGCACGCTCGAGAAGGCGACGCTCACCCAGACGACCCCGGGCGCTACGTCGCGCTGCGCGTCTTGACCCGCGAAGAAGGCGAGCGAGGCCATCACTGCCACGAGGACCGCGAAGAACCCGCTCGTCGTCACGATCTCGCCGGTGGCGAGCTCGATGCGGAGGTCCTTCTTGGCGACGATCGCGACCTGCTTGAAAAAGCTGGGGGCGACAGCAGGCAGCCGGCGCCCCCGTACGGGCACTGCGGGTAGAGCTGTTTGCTCCCCCACCGCCGCGCTCAGGCCTTCTTGGCGGTCTTCTTGGCAGCGGGCGCGGCTTTGGCAGCCTTGGCCGGCGCAGCCTTCGCAGCGGCAGGCTTCGCCTTGCCGCCTTCCGACGCCTTCTTTCGCTTCTCTGCCGACTTGTACATGTCCCAGAGGCGCGGCACCGGGTACGCCGAGATGCGCTTCTTGTAGCCCTCGTCCTTGGTGCGCTTCTCGAGATCGAGGATGGCGCCGACGAGCGCGTCGCGGGTGCCGAACTTCTCCTTCACCGCGGTGAAGGTCTGGTGAAGCTTGAGGAGCTTGGCGTTCGAGACGTGGCTCAGGCCCTTCTCGCCGCCGCGGTCGGACTGCATGCGGCCGAGCCAGAGCTCGCCCTGCTGAAAGGCCTTGATCGCTTCGACGAGCTTGGCCTTGTCGCCGAACTTGTCCTTCACCGTGCCGAGCGGAGACTTCTTCATGGCTGGTTTCCTCAGAATGGTGCGCGAGCTGACTCGCGCGGCGTTTGGGACCGCCTCCTTAGCAGATGCCTCACCGGCCGCAAAGCCGTGGTAGACCTCGGCGCCATGACCGTCCGGGTCCGCTTCGCCCCGTCGCCGACCGGCTATTTGCACATCGGTGGCGTCCGCACCGCCCTCTTCAACTGGCTCTGGGCCAAGAAGACCGGCGGCGTCTTCGTCCTCCGGATAGAGGACACGGATCGCGAGCGCAGCACCGAAGCCAACGAGCGCGTCATCATCGACAGCATGAAGTGGCTCGGGCTCGACTGGGGCGAGGGTCCGGACATCGGCGGCCCGTATGGTCCGTACAGGCAGATGGAGCGGCTCGCCATCTACCAGGAGTACGTCGAGAAGCTCCTCTCGCGAGGCGGCGCGTACCGCTGCTACTGCACGAAAGAAGAGCTCGACGCGCAGCGCGCAGCGCTCAAGGCCAAAGACCCCAAGGCGCAGTTTCGCTACCCCGGCACCTGTCGAGAGCGCACCGGCCCCGCGCCCGACCTCCCCTTCGTCATCCGCTTCAAGGCCCCGCGCTCAGGCGCGGTCACCTACAAGGACCTCGTCTTCGGGGAGGTGACGACCCCCAACGACACCCACCAGGACGCCGTGCTCGTCCGCAACGACGGCGTGCCGCTCTACAACCTGGGTGCCGTGGTCGACGACATCACGATGGGCATCACGCTCGTCGCGCGCGGTCGCGATCACATGATCAACACCCCGCCCCAGATCCTCCTCTACGAGGCGCTCGGGGCCAAGGTGCCGCAGTTCGCGCACCTTCCTATGATGCTCAACCAGAAGGGCGAGAAGCTCTCGAAACGTGACGGTGCTGTCAGCGTCGCCGAGTACCAGGCAATGGGGATCACCCCCGCGGGCCTCCTCAACTACCTGGTCCGCTTCGGCTGGTCGTTCGGCGACGAAGAGGTCTTCTCGATCCCCGATCTCATCCAGAAGTTCGACTGGGAGCGCTGCGGCCGTGGCGACGGCAAGACCGACCCCAAGAAGCTCGCGTCGATCGCGTTCGACCACCTCAAGCGGCCGGATCTCACCGACGACGACCACTACGTTCGCGGCTTGCGCCCGTTCCTCGAGGCCCGCGGGCTCACGCCCTCCGACGACGCGATCCGCGCGGCCTTGCCGCTCTATCGCGACCGCGGGCAGACCTGGGTGCAGACCGCAGAGTTGATGGACTACCTCTTCCGCGATCCTCCCGCGCCCGACGAGAAGGCGACCAAGAAGTTTTTGGTGCCCGAGAAAGCGGGCATCCTTCGTGACGTCGCACAGGCCCTCGCCGAAGTCTCCGAGTTTACCGCCGCCGCGCTCGAGGCGCGCTTTACCGCGTTCCTCGGCGAGCGAGGCCTGGAGCTGAAGGACGTCGCACAGGCAGTCCGCGTGGCGCTCACCGGCCGCACCGCCTCGCCCGGCCTCTTCGAGGTGGCCGCGCTCCTCGGGCGTGACCGCACGCTCGCCAGGCTGAAGGCCGCAGCAGACGCCGCCGAGGCCGCCAAGGCGTGAACAGCACCGCCTCGCTGATCCTGGCCGTGATCGCGCAGGCCGTCCCTGCGCCGCTACCGCTGCCGGCGCAGGCGGCCACGCCGCCGCCTCCCCCGCCCCCGCCGCCGGTGCCGTCGATGACGACGACGCTCGTGCACATGGCGGTTCCGCTGGTGCTCTTCGCGGTCGTCATCCCGCTCGTCTACTACTTCTTCCGCAAGACCTGGCGTGAGCTCGACGTCGAGGCGCTCGAGCACAAGCGCGCGCTCCTCGCTCGCGGCGAGTACGACCGGAGGCCGCTCGCGCTCTTCGTCCTCACCTCGATCATCTTGACGCTGCAGTACTACTACGACTCCGACTTCTACCAGACGATGCTCCGGCCGCTGCTCCGCGACTGGGAGCTGGCGGGCGCCGACTCGCCCTTCGGGATCGGCGAGCACGTCTCGGTGAAGCACTACGGCGACCTTTACCGGCTCGCGTGGTGGTCGGTCACGCGCATCGTCGGCTACACGCTCATCCCCTTCGCGGTCTGGAAGGTCCTCTTTCCCAAGGACAGCCTCCTCGACATGGGCCTGCGCGTGCGCGGCCTCTTGAGCCACGCCTGGATCTACATCGTCTGCCTGGCGGTCGTCGTCCCCGCCGTCTTCATCGTCGCCAGCCAGCCGGACTTCGGGAACTATTACCCGTTTTACAAGAAGAGCTCGCGCTCCTGGTTCGACTTCCTCATTTGGGAGTCGCTCTACGTCGCTCAGTTCCTTGGCCTCGAGATCTTCTTCCGCGGCTTCTGGCTCAACGCGCTACGAAAGTCGATGGGCTCGACCGCCATCTTCGCGATGACGGTACCGTATTGCATGATCCACTTCGGCAAGCCCTACTTCGAGACATGCGGCGCCGTCGTCGCCGGCATCGCGCTCGGCAGCCTCTCGATGCGAACGAAGAGCATCTACTCGGGCTTCTTCGTCCACGTCACGATCGCTCTTCTGATGGACGTGCTCGCGCTGGCGATCAAGGACCAGCTTCCGACGATTTGGTACCCGATGCTGCCGAAGACGCTCATTTCGCCGCTGGGATTCTAGCGCTCGCTGGTTCACTTCCTGCACCTCCCACAAAAGAGGAGGCGGTGCATGGCGCCACAGACAGCTGACTGGACCCACCCTCAGGCAATGGCGATCCCGAAGGAGGGCTACTTCGAGCGCGAAGAAGGCGCCCACGGGCCGGTGATGCCACGAACGCCTGCCTGCTACGGCTTCACCATCATCGCCAAGGTCAAGCCGGGGCGGGAGAACGCCATCCGCGGGTACGGAAAGACGATCGAAGAAGCGCTCGGGAAAGACCCCGACATGCTGGCCCCGCTCAAGCTTCATTACCTGCGGTGGGTGCTCTTCGACATCGGACGAGACACCTACTTCATGTACCAAGGCATCTTCGACACCGACTTCGACAAGTACACCGAGGACGCAGTCGCGATCTTCATCAAGTACGGCGTCAATACGGTGTTCGAGAATCTCGAAGGGTTCCCGGCGGACTGGAAGACCAACATCCCGGCCTTCATCAAGTTCCTCCGCGATCACCAGCGGCCGAGCTTCCTGGAGTACGGGGAATACCCGTATGTGACGGCCGACGAGATCAAGAAGGCGCTGAAGCTCAAACAGGCATTTTCGGAGATGCTCGATCAGATGCAGTGAGCTGTGACCGCCGGGGACGCCATGGCAGACAGCTACGATCTGATCGCGATCGGTGCGGGCCCGGCGGGCGAGGCCGCAACGCAGTTGGCGTCCTTCTTCGGCCTCCGCGCGGCGGTCATCGAGCGCGAAAAACCGGGCGGGACGGTGACGACCACCGGCGGGGTGCCGACGAAGGCCCTCCGCGAGGCTGCGGTGCATCTCGCCGACTTGCGACGCGCGAATCGTTACGGGCTCCGCGTCGAGGGGTCGGCCGATGTCGTCATCGACGCGATTCGACGGCGCACTCTTTCGGTCTGCGATCTTCTGCAGCGGCAGACCGCAGAGAACCTCGCGGCGAACGGCGTCGAATACATCGCCGGAGCGGCCCGGCTCGAAGGCGAGCGTACCGTCGTGGTCACACGCCCCGGCGCGGACACACGGCGTCTCCGAGCGCGTGCCGTCATCATCGCTACCGGTTCTCGACCGTTCCGCCCTCCGGGAATCCGCTTCGACGTCCCCGGCATCTGCGACACCGACACGATCCTGAATCGAGGAAAGCCGCCGCAGTCGATCGTGATCGTGGGGGGCGGTCCGGTCGGCGTCGAGCTCGCGACGATATGCCATGCGCTCGGCGCCAAGGTCGTCCTGGTCGAGCGCGGCCCGGGCCTGCTCGGTTCGATGGACCGCGAGCTCGTCGACCGCCTCGAGGCGCTCTTCGTGGAGTGGGGCGTGAGCCTGCGGCTCGGCGCGACGGTGACGGGCGCCGGGCGAATCGGAGCCGATGCGCTGAGCGTGCGGCTCCAGACCGGTGAGATCTTCGCCGCCGACACCCTCCTCTTCGCCGCGGGCAGGATCCCCAACACCGAAGGGCTCGGCCTCGCCGAGGCGGGTGTCGACGTCGACGAGCGAGGACGAATCGTCGTCGACGAGGCGTTTCGAACTTCGGCGCCGGGCATCTACGCCGCCGGCGACGTCCTTCGGCCGACGCTCGCGTCGATCGCCATGGAGCAGGGACGAGCCGCCGTTTGCGGCGCATTCGGCATCGCATTCGAAGGCACGGTCGATCCCTGTCCCGTCTCGGCGGTGTACGGCATGCCCGAGGTCTCGGGCGCGGGGCTCACCGAAGAGGACTGCCGCGCGCGCAGGCTCGACTACGAGGTCGGACGCGCCGATCTGAGCCGCACCCCCCGCGGCGCAATCGCGGAACGTGGCGGGCTCTTGAAGCTGATCTTCCGGCGAAGCGATCGGCGGCTCGTGGGGGTGCACGCCATTGGCGACATCGCCTCGGAAATCGTCGGAATCGGGCAGATGGTCATTCGCTGCGGAGGCACCGTCGACACCATTGCGACGATGTCGCTCAACACGCCGACCTACAGCTACGCCTACAAGTACGCGGCGGCAGACGGCCTACGTCGGATCGTGATCGCGTCACGTGGCGAACGAGGGGAAAGTGGACCAATCGACGCGCATCGCGCATAGCTACAACCATTTTCACGCTCCCCGCCCGCGCACGCCGGGCAAGCGCCGATTCTCGGTCTATTGGAGCTGGAGCTACCCCTGGGAATCGAATCGAGATCCGAGGGAGCTCGACAATCGATTCTCGACGATGACCGAAGTGCGGCGCGTCGGATGGCCCGACTACGAGCGGCCCGAGTACTCGCCAGAGAGGTTCCTCCAAGGGATCGACGGCACCCTGGAGCTCTTTCACCTCTCGCTGGAGCGATTCCAAACGCTCGTCGGTGAGCTCACCGGCCACCCGCTCGCCGTCTACCAACGTGTCGACCAGGCCGGCCACTTCACGCCGCTCGACGGGCGCGTCCTCGATGACACCGATTCGCTGATGATCTTCGGTCTCGATCACATGGTGACGGATCAGGTGGCGACGCGAGAGGAGATCGAGGCGGTCTCGCGCTTCGTGACCCGGGAGGGGACGATGCTCTTGATCGGCCCGCACCACGACGTCGGTGCCTCGGACGACGTGGAGGTGCGCGAGATCGAATACCGGCACCACACCGATCCGCTGGTCCCGAGGCAGCAGCGCTTCGGTCTCTACACGCGGTCGCTGATGACGGGTCTCCGCGTGCCGGTGGAGAATCGATGGGGGCTGCATCCGGCGAGGGTTCCGGGAACGGATCGGTTGATGCCGGTCTCGGCGGCGCGCGATCTGGACACTCGGGGGTGGCTCGAAGGGGTCACGACGTTCAACTTCCACCCGCATCTGCCCCACTACGCGGTCACCACCGACGATCCCAAGGCGATCCAGGTGCTCGCTCGACAGCCCATCGATCGCTCCCGTCCTCACCCATTTACCGACGCGGGAGCGACCGAGCTCAACTGTTTCCTCTGGATGCCCCCCGGGGGCGAGCGCGGAGGCGACATCGTGCTCGCCGACTCCACCATCTTCACCACGCTCTTCGGCGTCGACGAGAGCTTGGTGCGATTCTGGAGAAACCTCGTCACCCGGTAGCGGCGAAACGAGACGACCATGGCAATCGAGCTCGAGCTCGACGACATCCAGAGCGGCCTCTTGCGACCGCGCCCTTCGCCGTATGCGGCGACGTACATCCTGCTCCGCGTCGACGATCGGAGAGCCGGGCGAGAGCTCGTGCGGCGTCTCGCTTCGGTGGTGGCACCGGCGTCGCGCGCCGATACGCCGGACCGAGACACATGGGTGAGCGTCGCGCTCACCTTTCAGGGGCTCAAAGCGCTCGGCGTGCCCGACGCCTCGCTCGGGACGTTCGCCCTCCCGTTTCGTGAGGGAATGGCGGCGCGCGCCAAGAGGCTGGGTGACGAGGGTGAAAGCAGCCCTGAGCATTGGGAAACGCCGCTGGGTGCTTCCGATGTCCACATCGTCGTGACCGCGCTCTCGCGGGACGACACGACGCTCGAACGTGCCGTAGCGAAAGCACGCCAGGCCTACGAGGAGCACGCGGGTGTGACCGCCATATGGAGACAGAACTGCCATTCGCTACCGACGGAGCGCGAGCCATTCGGCTTCCGCGACGGCATCAGCCACCCGGCGATCGAGGGCAGCGGCGTGCCGGGCTCGAATCCTTCCGAAGCACCGCTCAAACCGGGTGAGCTCGTCCTCGGGTATCCCGACGAGATCGAGCCGTGCCCGCCGATCCCCCAGCCCGACATCCTGGGCCGGAACGGGAGCTACGTGGCGTTTCGCAAGCTCTACCAGCGTGTAGCCGCGTTTCGGCGCTACCTGCGTGCACAGAGCACGAGCGCCGACGACGAAGAGCTCCTCGCCGCCAAGATGATGGGCCGCTGGAGGAGCGGAGCACCGCTCGCCCTCTGCCCGCTCCACGATCGGGCCAGCGTCGGCGGCGACAGAGCGCGTAACAACGCCTTTGAGTTCGGCGACGATCCGATCGGATACAAAACGCCTCGAGGGTGCCACATTCGCCGCCTCAATCCACGCGACTCCGATGTCGCCGGCGTCGTACGCATCCACCGGATGATCCGCCGCGGTACCGCCTACGGGCCACCGCTCCCGGAAGGCGTCCTGGATGACGACGGCGTGGACCGCGGCCTGATGTTCGCGTTCATCGGGGCGCACATCGTCCGTCAGTTCGAGTTCGTTCAATCGGAATGGTTGAACGACGGCGCCTTTTTCGGCGCCGAGGACACGCTGGATCCCGTGGCCGGAGCGAACGACGCGACGGGGACGTTCGACATCCCGCGACGGCCGCTGAAGAGGCGACTCGTGGGGCTGCCGAGCTTCGTTGTCACGCGCGGCGGCGAGTACTGCTTCTTGCCCGGCATCCGCGCGCTGAAGTGGATCGCCGACCTGGAGTAGCATCGCGTCCCCATGGACGGCCGCAAGCTGGCTCTCGCCCTCGTCGCAGCTCTCTCCGGGTGCGACTCGCCACCGAGCGTCGCCGATACGGCGAGCGCGAGCCCAGTCGCGAGCGCGACGTCGAGCTCCACGCGGGACGCAGACGTCGCGGCCGTGCGCGCGGTGTTGGTCGACTACAAGACCGCGATCTACGCCCGAGACGGTGAGAAGGCGGCAGCGTTGGTCGCGGAGCCGACCATCACGTACTTCGAAGCGACACGGAAGGACGCGCTCTCTCTGCCCGAGGCTGACCTGCGGAAGAAGGCGTTCGCCGATCGGCTCATGGTGCTGATGGTTCGGGTCCGCGTCGACGCCGATCGGCTTCGCAGGTCCGACGGCAAGCAGCTCTTCGCTCACGCGGTGAACGAAGGGATGGTCGGTGAGGACGCGCGCGTCCTCGAGCCTGGGAAGGTCGAGGTCACCGGCGACATGGCCAAGGTCGGCTTCGTCGGCGGCGGGCAAGAGGTGGCGCCCGAGCTCGGCTTCCGCGCCTACCGGGAGAAGGGCGTCTGGA
The DNA here is from genome assembly GCA_041940405.1 of Polyangiaceae bacterium. Classification (GTDB taxonomy): domain Bacteria; phylum Myxococcota_A; class Polyangia; order Polyangiales; family Polyangiaceae; genus Xiheicaenibacterium. The sequence continues at coordinate 18,713 of JBGTSH010000105.1, read as the reverse complement.
AGCTCGACGTCATGAGCATCATGAAGCGGGCGGGGCCGCTGATGCAGAAGCAGCTCGCCGAGATCGATCCCGACCCCGACACGGCCATCCTGAAGCTCCTCGGGATGGTCGCCGGCCGAGACGTGGGGCCCGAGGTCTACAAGCCGATCGATCCGCCGAAGCCCTGAGCCTACGAGAGATCGGGCACGGGCACGGCCCGGCGGGCACGGCCCGGCGGGCGCGCCTAGCGCCCGCGCGCCGCTGCGGCGTCGAGCGCCTCTTGGATCATCTTCCCGTGCTCCTTCGGGTCCGCCCACCTGCGTCGCCCCTCTTCAGGCAAGAGGTGGATCGGATCGAAGTACGCGTAGTACTGGCCGGCTTTGACGCTCGGCGCGGTGTAGACGCTGACGCCCGTCGTGCGGTTGTAGTGCTCGTACGAGTGGCAGTCGCGCTTGCCGCCGCCGCCGGGAGCGTCGACGACGAAGGTCGGCGTGTTGAAGCCGGCGGTGGAGCCACGGACGATCTTCTCGAGGTCGATCGCCGTCTGCACCGTGGTGCGCAGGTCTTCGACGCCCTTCACGAGGTCGTGCACGTAGACGTAGTACGGGTGCACGTTCACGTGGCCCAGGCGCTTGACGAGGAGCTTCATCGTCTCGGGCCGATCGTTGACGCCGCGCTGGAGCACCGCCTGGTTGCGGACGAAGATGCCGCGCTCGAAGAGCTTGTTCATCGCGTCGCGCGTGATGCCGGTGATCTCGTTCGGGTGGTTGAAGTGCGTGTGGAGGACGACCTCCTTGTGCTTCTTCCGGCCGAGCTCGACGACGTGGGTGAGCGCGTCGACCCACTCCTGATCGGTGAGGATCTTCTGCGGCATGACCGCGGGACCCTTGGTCGCGATGCGGATGCGGCGGATGTTGTCCATCTCGAGGAACGTCGTGCCGATGAGCTTGAGCTGCTCGGCGCGCAGGTTGTACGCGTCGCCGCCGGAGACGACGATGTCTTCGAGCTCGGGGCGCGAGGCGACGTACGCGAACGCGCGAGCCCAACGCTCGGGGTTCACGTGGAGCTTCACCTTCTCGACCTCTTCGGTGTCGACGCCGACCGCGTAGCTTCGCGTGCAGAAGCGGCAGTAGACGGGGCACGTGTCGAGCGGAAGGAACAGCGCCTTGTCCGGATAGCGGTGCGTGAGGCCGGGCGTCGGCGCGTCCTCTTGCTCGTGGAGCGAGTCGAGCCCGAGCTTCGGATGGTCGGGCAGCATGCGCGACGCGAGCGGGATGAACTGCGTACGGAGCGGATCCGAGTACGGATCGTTCCAGTCGATCAGGCTCATCAGGTACGGCGACACGCGGACGCTCATCGGCGCGTGGGCGAAGCCGGCGGTCGCGTCCTGGATGAACTCGTCGGATGCGACGCCGCGGAGCGCTTCGAGCAGCTTGTCGGGCCGGGTGATCGACTTTTTGCTCTGCCAGTGATGGTCGAAGAACTGCTCGTCGGTGATGTCCTTGTACGCGGGCAGCCGCCGCCAGTCGGGCGCCTCGAGGAAGCTCTTGTGCCGCAGCGTCGAGGGGTCGACCGCCGGCTTGAGGGCGGCGGGAACCTCACCGCGTTCTTCCTTCACCGTGGGCAGGCTCACCAGGCTGGTGGACATGGCCTGGTTCTTACCATTTCAGCGGGCCGGAGGCGCTACGGGACGAGGTCGGGGCGGGGCGGGACGTTGATGGTCGAGGCCGTGCCGATGTCCCGGTTCGTGCGGTACGACGCGTAATAGGTCCGCACCCGAACGACGTAGTCCTGGGTCTCGGGATAGGGCGGAATTCCCCCGTATCTCGCCACGGCTCCCTCGCCCGCGTTGTAGGCGGCGACGGTGAGATCGAGGTCGCCGTTGAACAGATTGGCCAGGACGCGCAGGTAGCGCGTGCCTCCGAAGATGTTTTCCCGCGGATCGAAGGGATCCCGGACCTGCATACGGGTCGCGGTCTCGGGCATGAGCTGCATCAAACCCTGGGCTCCGGCGCCCGAGATGGCGCGGGGATCGTAGTCGCTCTCGACCTTGATGACCGCGCGGACCAGCTCTTCGGGCAGCTGGTAGAGCGTCGCGGCCTGACGGATCCACTTGTCGTAGCGGGTGAAGCGCTCGGGGGACCGGTCGCTCGGCGGGACCACTTGCCCGCTGTATTTCGAGCCCTTGGCGCGCTTGCTCGTGCTCTTGACGTAGAGCTTGTACTTGGAGTCGCCCTTCGGCGAGTTCGTGAAGTGAACGACGCCGTCAGGGTCGGTGTACTGGTAGATGTCCGCCGAGGCGTCCCCCGCCGACACCGCGCCCGCACCGAGAGCGACGAGGGCCCCGATCAGGGCTCTTTTGCCGAAAACGAAGAGTCGGGAGCGGGCCCTCATGCGAGGGACCCATTGTAGCCGACGGTCGGGGTGGGAGAGCAATCTTCGAGCTACAACCCGCGGCCCGGGCTTGGTACTCCCGAACGAGGTGTCAGCTTCCACGATCGCGCTCGTCGCCGTCGCGCTCCTCTTCGCGGTCTATGTGATCGTGCAGGTGCGACCGGGGTTTCTTCGCGGAGGGCGGCGCGCAACCACCGGGATCCGTGAGGCTCACGACCGCGCGAGGACGGCCACGACGCCGGATGCACGCGCGCTCGCCCTGGTCGAAGCCGGCGAGGTCGCCGCCAAGGCCGGGCGGTGGATCTCGGCCGCGGGCAGCTTCCTCCGCGCCTTCCGATCCGACCCCTCGTCCGCACTCGTCGTGACGAGGACCGCAGCGGCGATGGCGCCTCGCCCGCGGCTTCTCGAGTCGCTCCTCTTGCGAAAGGTGGCGACCTTCGATCCGGCGACCCCGCCCGGAGATCCCGCGCTGGTCACGACGCTGGAACACCTCAGGGCGCTCTACGAGAAGCGGCGCGACAAGGGCAAGGCGCGCCTGGTCGAGCTCTTGCTCGCGCGCCGCCCTACTTCTTAGGCTTGGCGCCGGGTTTCGAGGGGCGCTTCGGCTTGGACGCTTCGCCGTAACGCGCGAGCGCGTTTTCCAGCTCGGTCCTCACCCGATCGCGGAGCTCGGGTGGCTCGACGACCTTGGCGGTCTCGCCGAAGCCGAGGACCCACGTGGTGACCTCGGTCAAATCGCCGATCTCCATCGTCAGCCGGATGCCGCCGTCGGCGAGGCGCTCGATCGACTGGCTCGGGTGTACGCGGCGCGTCTCTACGTACTCGTTCACGCGCGCATCGAACTCGATCACCACCTTTCGCGAAGCGCGGCCGCGCCAGATGCCGAACTGGCCCTGGAAGTGATCCTCGATCCGAAAGTCTTCAGGTAGCTCGAAGCGCTGCGTGATCGCGCACTCGGTGTCGCGCATGCGATCGAGGAGGAACGTCCGCAGCTCTTGCTTCGCGACGTGGTAGCCCACGCAGTAGATCGCGTCCTTGTAGAGGACCATCGCGTACGGATGGATCGTGGTCTTCTCGATCTTTCCGTCTTTCGGCCGTACGTAGCGGAAGTGGAGCGGTCTCAGGTCGGCGACGGCCTGAAACAGATCGTCGAGCTCCTCGGTCCGTGACGCGTAGTCCTTCGGCGCGAACGGAAGGTAGAGGAAGCGATCCTCGAGACGCGCGTCGGCGACCCCTGCGTTGGGTCCCCGTCCCGGACGACGTGCGACGCCGAGCAGCTTCTCCGACGCCATCGAGATCTCGTCGTAGAGCGCCGAGCCGCGCATCGGCTCGAAGAGACGACGCGCCGCGAGCAGCGCGTACGCCTGCGTTCTTCGCACTTCGACCTTGCGTGCAGCTTCGCCGGGCGCGAGCTTCCACAGCACCGGACCGCCTGGTTTCGATCGCACGCTGAGGATGTCGAGCTCTCGTTTTACGTGCGAGAGATACCGCCGGAGCGACCGCGGAGTGACCGCGAGCTCCCCCGCGAGCTCATAAATCGACAGCCCCTTCGGATGCCGCTGCAGAAGTGCGCGGAGCGTGTCGAGCCGTCTCGCTTGTGTGAAGCGACCGCGCGGACGGCCACGAGTCTTCGGAGAAGGGGGCTGGCTCGCGAGCGACGACATCGTGCGACCCGGGGACGATAGCCTCACATCGAAGTGGCCAGCGGACATTTTGCCTCATGAAGGCAGATGTACGGTCACGTCGTTGCGCGACTTGATTTCTTTGGCCTCTTTCGAACCCCGCGCCGCTGTGTTGTGCTGACTCTGGAACCTTTTACGTCGGCACTCGCTCGCGGGAGCGCACGAGATGTCGGGGACGAGGAAACAGGCATGCACGTGTTGAAGCTGGTTCGTGGAATGGGCCTCGTGGCAACCGTCGCTGCAGCGTCGCTATTCCTTCCAGCGCGCGCAGAGGCCCAGAACTGCTTGTCGGCGAACCCCGCCGATTGGCCGCCTCCGGCGAAGCCCTACTTCATGATCATCCAGGACACGTCGGGGTCGATGGTCCAGTGCACCAACCCGGTCACTGCGTTCCCGAATACATGTCCGAGCAACGCGACACTCAACTCGTGCGGCATGTTGCCGAGCCGTCTGAACGACGCGAAGTGCGCGCTTCGGCAAGTGGTGCAGGCCTTCAGCGGCGAGGTCAACTTCGGCCTCGCGTCGTTCATCCCCGTCATCTCCGGCTGTCCCAGCGGCACGTGCAACGACGACTGCGTCGACACCGGTGGCGCCTGTCCCGCGGGCAGCGGCTATTTCGGCGAGGACTACACCTGCAGCTACTCCGACTTCGCCGGCGGCTCGTGCGGAAGCCTTCCTGCGTGTCCCGGCGCCGGCCCCGCGGCTCCGAACCTGCCCGAGGGAACGTGGCGCAACGGCGGCCGCATCCTCGTCCCGATGAAGCAAGACTCGGCGTCGGCCGTCGACAACACCGCCGAGCTGCTCCAGTGGTTCGACGGCAGCTGCAACAACAGCCGCGAGCTCTTCGCGAAGGGCGGCACGCCGCTCGCGGGCTCGCTCGAGTCGGTGACGCAGTACCTGCGCGCCGGATGGACCGCGTGGACCGACAACAACTACTGCTCCTCGGGTCTCAGCTACACGTACCCGACGCCGCTGACTGCGACGGACCCGGGCTGCCGCAGCGTCAACATCATCCTGGTGACCGACGGCGACGAGGCTTGCGACGACTTCTCGTTCACGGTGGCGGCCGCCGCCGATCTTCATGACAACGGCGTCACGATCGGTGGCACCAACTGGCCGGTCAACGTCTACGTCATCAACTTCGCCGGCGGCGTCCAGGCCAACACCGACCAGATCGCGGCGGCCGGCGGCACCGGCGCCTCGCTCTTCGCAGCGAACGAGGTCGAGCTCGCGCAGTCGCTCTCCTCGATCATCGCGGGCGCGGTCGCGCCCGAGGTCTGCAACAACGGCGACGACAACTGCAACGGGTGCGTCGACGAGGGCTACAACCACTACTGCAACACCGGGCAGACTTGCTGCAACTGGAGCACCCAAGCCCAGCGCACCACCTGTCTCAGCAACTACACCGCGACGATCACGCCGGCGGATCCGGACGGTAACCTCGCGCTCCTTCCGTGTACGACACAGGCCCAGGCCAACAACTCGTCGACCTGGCTCTGTTACAACCCCGGCGATCCGTGCGACAACGCCGACAACAACTGCAGCGCCGGCATCGACGAGGGAGCGACCAAGTGCGGCATGCCCGCGCACTGTCCGCTCGCCGAGACCTGCAACACGCAGGACGACGACTGCGACGGTCTCACCGACGAAGGCGGCGTCTGCGGAACGTGCACGCCGACGCCCGAGGTCTGCGACGGCTGCGACAACGACTGCGACGGCACCGTCGACGAGGGCATCGCGCCCATCAGCTGCGGTCTGCCCTCGCCGGCGAACTGTGCCGGCACCAAGGCGTGCCTCCTCAGCGGCCAATCGGTCACGCCCGGCGGCTGCCTGTCGGGCGGCGGCTTCGGCCCCTGCACCAACAACCCCGGCAACGAGGTCTGTGACGGCATCGACAACGACTGCGACGGGCTCGCAGACGACGGCATCCCGCCGGTTCCCTGCGGTCCGGCCGGGCTCAACTACGGTCCGAACAGCCAGTGCCAGCAAGGCCTGCAAGCCTGCGGCGGCCTGTGCATCGGCGCCGTCGGTCCAGGCACCGAGATCTGCGACGGCGTCGACAACGACTGCGACTTCCAGGTCGACGAGCCGAACCTGCCCGGCGTCGGGCAGCCGTGCGGCATCAGCACCCCGCCCTGCTCACCCGGCGTCACCGCCTGCGTGAACGGCGCCATCGTCTGCAGCGGCGGCGTACAGCCGACCGGCGAGCAATGCGACGGCGTCGACAACAACTGTAACGGCTTCACCGACGAAGCGCCGCTCGTCGATGCGCCGCTGCCGGGCCAAACCGGGTGCTGGAACCTCGCCGGCAACTGCTGCGCTCACGACAACCTGTCGTGGTGCCCGCCTCCGGGCGCAGGGTGCTTCGACGCCGGGTCGCTCCAACAGCCCTGCAGCGCGGGGACGCTCTCCTGCGCCGGAGCGCAAGGCTGGGTCTGCCTCGGCGGCACCCCGCCTTCGGGTGAGGTCTGCGACGGCGTCGACAACGATTGCGACGGCACGCCGGACGACGGCTCCTTCCCCGGTGAAGGGCAGACGTGCGGCCTGAACGCTCCGCAGACGCCGGTCCCCGCCGGGTGCACGCCGGGCGATTGCCAGACAGGCGTCATCGATTGCCAGAACGGCTTCCTCGATTGCGTCGGCGACGTTCCGCCGGTCAACGAGATCTGCAACGGCAAGGACGACAACTGCGACGGGACTTGCGACAACGGCATCCCCGTCGGCGCCGAGTGCGATCCCGTCTACGACACGGCGCAATACCCCGACACCGATCCGTCGCTCTTCCCCTGCCAGCCGGGTCACCTCGAGTGCGACGGCCTCGGCGGCTTGATCTGCGTCGGCGCGCTCGGTCCGAACCCCGAGATCTGCGACGGCAACGACAACGACTGCGACGGCGCGACGGACGAGCCCGGCCAGCAGCCGAACGGCATCGACGGAACGGCCGATCCGAACGATCCGACCCACGTGCTCGGCGGCACCTGCCCCGAGGACATGACCAACGTCTGCACGCCGGGCATGTACGCGTGCACCAACGGCCTCGTCCAATGCGTCGGCATCGGCGCCGGCGAGTTCGAGGCGTGCGATTGCCAGGACAACGACTGCAACGGCGTCACCGACAACCAGAACCCGAACAACATGCCGCCGCTCTGCAGCCCCGGTAAGAGCTGCGTGAACTTCGGCGGCTCTTGCCAGTGTGCGCAGCCGTGCACCGGTGAGGACTTCTGCCCGGGCGGCCAGATCTGCAAAGAGGTCGAGTCGAGCGAGACGGGACGCCCGCTCGGTAAGTTCTGCGTCACGGACTACTGCGGCGACTGCGAAACCAAGACAGTCACCGACGCGAACCAAAACGTCGTCTGTGCACCTGCAGGCACGGTGCTCGAAGACTGCTTCGAGCCGCCGGTCTGCGAGTGCAAGGGACAGAACGGGTGCCAGGCGCCGTGCTTCGGCGTGACCTGCACCGCGCCCGACGTCTGCTCGAACTACGGTCCCAACGCGGGCGAGTGCGTCGCGAACAACTGCTTCAACGTGCCTTGCCCGGGCTGCGGGATGGCGTGCAACGACGACGGCGTCTGCGTCACCAATCCCTGCACCGACACCTCGTGCCCGCCGGACCAGATGTGCCAGCCGAGCGACGACTTCTTGTCGTTCGAGTGCTTGCCTTCGTGCGCCGGCGTGGTCTGCCCCGAAGGCCAAGAGTGTCACGAGGGCATGTGCGTGCCGACGTGCGTGCCCGAGTGCCCGATGGGCGAGGTCTGCGATCTCACGCAGGTGCCTCCGACGTGCGTCACCAACCTCTGCCCGGAGCCGTTCTGCACCGACGGCTCGTGCTGCGATCCCATCACGGGCGCTTGCGGCGCGTGCCCGTGCGAAGGCGTCATCTGCCCCGACGGGCAGACGTGCCAGGACGGCGAGTGCATCCTCGAGACAGGCGAAGGCGGCGGCGGCACCACGTCGGCCACGACGGGCTCGGGCACCGGGGCCGGAAACGGCGCCGGCGGGTCCGGGAGCGGCGAGGGCGCCGCGGACGCCAACGGCGTCTGGGGCCTCGCGACCGGCGGCGGCGGTTGCTCCTGCAACACCACCGACACAAGGTCCGATAGCGGTTTCGTGCTCGCCGGCCTCGGTCTCGCCATCGTCGGCCTACGGCGGCGGCGGCGGTCCAAGGCGGGGGCGCCGCGCGGCGAGGTGGCGCGATGAGCAAGAACCTCCTCCTCGGGAGCGTGGCCCTGAGCACGCTCCTGCTCGGGCTCTCCACCGGCTGCGACACAGAGGCGTTCTGCTTCAACGACTGCGGAGAAGGCGCCGCGCAGGGAACCGGGACGTCGAGCGGCGGCAGCGACTCGACCGGGTCGTTCAACACCGGCGGCTCGACCGGCGCGTTCACCACGGGCAACAACACGGGCGGCGGCGGCAATTGCATGCCGACGAACGGCGGGTTCGAGATCTGCGACGACCTCGACAACGACTGCAACGGGGTCGTCGATGACATCCCGGGCATCGATTACAACGCCGTCGATACCTGCGGGACGTGCGACACCAACTGCCTCACGCAGCTGATCTTCTACGACCCCGCGACCATCACCTGCACGCCGAGCGCGATGCCGGGGCAAATCCCCGGCGTCTGTGACGGCGCGTGCCTCCCCGACTTCTTCGACTTCGACGGCAATCCCGCCGACTGCGAGACGTACTGTCTCCAGACGTCGACCGTCGACACCGCCTGCAACGGCAAGGACGACGACTGCGACGGGACGATCGACGACGACGTCGATCTGTGCAGCACGAACGACTGCGGCGCTTGCGGGGTCATCTGCGTCGTCGCGAACGGCACGCCCGCGTGCGTGAAGCTCGACATGGATCCGAGCTGCAATCCGAACAACATGCAGTGCCAGATCGGCGATTGCGATCCGGGCTGGGTGGACCTCGATCAGGACTACTCGACGGGCTGCGAGTACCCCTGCACGCCCACCGGTCCCGAGCTCTGCGGCGACCAGATCGACAACGACTGCGACGGCCTCCTCGACGCCCTCGACGACCTGTCGATGGATCCTGCGATCGGCGTCTCGTGCTTCGGCGATCCCGACGGGATCTGCGCGCTGCCCGCGCACGAGGGCACGACCGCCTGCGTCAACGGCCAGGTGACCTGCACCGGTCCCGACGTCCTCTTCGAGGGCGACGAGATCGAGACGTGCAACAACGCCGACGACGACTGCAACGGCCTCACCGACGACAACCCGAGCGACGTCGGCGCGGCCTGCGGCGTCAGCAACATCTATCCGTGCTCCTTCGGGACGCAGCAGTGCATCAACGGCGCGCTCGACTGCGTCGGCGATATCAACCCGGGCACGGAGACGTGCAACGGCGTCGACGACAACTGTGACGGACAGATCGATCTCACGGGCGGCAACCCGCCGGCGGACTCGATCGGCGCCTGCAACGTTCCCATTCCGCCGCCGGCCGGCGCGACCTCACCCTGCATGGCCGGAACCAAAGCCTGCACGGGCGGCGTGATCGATTGCGTGGGCGACGTCGGGCCCACGGCGGTCAGTGACCAATGCGGCGAGGATTCGAACTGCGATGGGACGCTGAACAATCAGCCCAACTTCCAGACCGACGTCACCCATTGCGGTAACTGCACGACGAACTGCCTGCAGGGCGCGGTCCACGCGAATTGGGGGTGCAGCAGCGGCACCTGCCAGTTCCTCGGCTGCCAGCCGGGCTGGATCGATCTCAACAACGATCAGCAGTGCGAGTACCAATGCACGTTCGCTTCTGCACAAGAAGCGTGCAACGGGCAGGACGACGATTGCGACGGGCAGATCGACGAGGGCGTGATTGCGCCTTCGCCTTCTCAGGTGTGCGGCACGAGCCCGCTCGCTACCCGTCCCGAGTGCACCACCCAGGTCCAGGTGCAATGCGTCACCGGCGCGTGGCAATGCACGTTCCCCGCGAACGTCTGCAACCCGAGCTGCTCGGCGGCTACCGAGACCTGCGACGGCCTCGACAACGACTGCGACGGCTTCTTGAACGAGAACGTCCCGGACTTCAACGCGCCGTGCGCCAGCGACGACGGCCTCAACCCCGGTCATGGCGCCTGCCGTACGACAGGCAACAAGGTCTGCAACGGCCCGAACGCGACGATGTGCAACGCGGTGAAGGCCAACTGTGCGCTGCTCCCCGGCGGCTGCACCGAGACCTGCGACAAGGTCGACAACGACTGCGACGGTCTCATCGACGAGACCTTCAACAACAAGGGCACGGCGGCGACGACCTTCTACAGGCCCAAGGTCATCCAGATTGGGCCGAGCCTCTGGACCTACCAGTTCGAGGCGAGCCGACCCACCGCGACGAACGTCGTGCCAGGCAGCGGCAACGGGTATTGGACGAGCGCTCCGGCCGGCGAGACGCTCGACAAGACCACGTCGTGCTCGGAGACGAACAAGATCCCGTGGTTCAACGTCACGCCCACCGAGGTCCAGCAGACCTGCACTGCGATGGGCGGAACCATCTGCAGCAACGCGCAATGGAAGCAGGCGTGCCAGGTGCCGCCGCTGGGCTCGGCGATGCCGCTGTGCACGTGGGGCTATGCGACGACGGATGCGAACTGCACGACCGCGGCGACCATGACCAAGTTCTGCAACTTGGGGGCTTTCGACTTCTTGACGGGGACGCCCGGCAACCAAGACGGGCTGCTCCCGACGGCGTCGAACCAGCTCCAAGCCTGCTACGCCAACTGGGAAGGCTTGCAGAGCAATCCGACCGGCGTGAACGGCCGGCTGTTCGACATCACCGGCAACCTGCGTGAGATAACGCAGCTGAACGCGACGACCTTCATCCTGATGGGCGGCGCGTTCAACTCGCAGGCCGAATCGGGCGCGACGTGCGACTTCGACTTCTACGCGGTCGACAACGCGTTCAAGTTCGTGGACGCCGGCTTCCGGTGCTGCTTCACCCAAAACCCCACGCTTTGACGGTTCGCGCGGCGGCCCCGGCCTCGTGCTAGGGTCGCCCCGTGCAGAAGCCTTCGATTCGCACCCTCACGGGCGCGAATAGCCTGGTCGAGCTCATCGCGCTGAAGCGTGACGGCGGCGCGCTTGCACGCGCCGACATCGAGCGCATCGTCGCCGCCCTCGGCTCGGGCGAGCTCGCGGACTACCAGATGACCGCGCTCCTCATGGCGATCTTCCTCCGCGGCATGACCGATGAGGAGACGGTCGCGCTGACGAACGCGATGACGCGTTCGGGTGAGGTGCTCGATCTCTCGAGCGTCCCCGGGGTCAAGGTCGACAAGCACTCGACGGGCGGCGTCGGCGACAAGGTGTCGCTCTGCCTCGCGCCGCTGGTCGCGGCGTGCGGCGTCCCGGTGCCGATGGTCTCCGGGCGCGGCCTCGGGCACACAGGCGGCACGCTCGACAAGCTCGAGGCCATCCCCGGCTTCTCGGTCACCCAGTCGACCGAAGCGTTCGCTCGCATCGTGCGTGAGGTGGGCACCTCGATGATCGGGCAGACTGCGAGCATCGCCCCCGCCGACAAGCGCATCTATGCGCTGCGCGACGTGACCGCCACCGTGGAGTCGATCCCGCTGATCGTCGCGAGCATCCTGTCCAAGAAGCTGGCAGAGGGCATCGACGGATTGGTCCTCGACGTAAAGGTCGGACGCGGCGCCTTCATGAAGACCGAAGCCGAGGCAGGGCGGCTCGCATCGGCGCTCGTGCGCGTCGGAACCGCCGCAGGCAAGACCGTCGTCGCGCTCCTCACACAGATGGATTCCCCGCTCGGCCTGGCGATCGGCAACGCGAACGAGACGCGCGAGGCGATGCTCGTGCTCGCCGGCGCCGGCCCTGCCGACCTCGTCGAGTGCACCATGGCCCTGGGGATCGAGATGCTCCTGATGGGCAAGGCGGCGGCGAACGAGGCCGAGGCGAGGGACAAGCTCGCCTCCGCGATTCGTTCGGGAGCCGCCGCGCGCGTGATGGAGAAGATGATCGAAGCGCACGGCGGTGACCCGCGCGTCGTCGGTGATCCCTCGCTCCTCGAGGTCGCCCCGCTCACGATCGAGGTGCGCGCCGAGCAGAGCGGGTTCGTGACCGGGATCGACGCGCTCGAGCTCGGGCACAGCGCGATCGCGCTCGGCGCCGGGAGGACGCGGGCCGATCAGGCGGTGGATCACGGCGTCGGCATCGATCTCCGAAAGAAGCCTGGTGAGGCGGTGACCGCCGGCGAGGTGCTCGCCGTCGTTCGCGCGCGGACCGAGGACGGCGCGCCCATCGCGAGGATTCGCGGCGCGTTCGCGATCGGTGACGCCGCCCCCCCCGAGCGCCCGCTGGTCCTCGGCCGTATCGACCGAGCCACGGCGGCAGACCCGGCAGAGTGACGTGGGCTACCGCCGCATCGTCTTGCTCTTGGTCTTGCTGGGCATGGTCCCGGCGGGCCTGCTCTCGGCGATCGGCGTCATCCTCCTGGTCGTCGGTGAGGCGCTGAACCTCCTGATGGGCATCCTGATCCTGACGTTCACCGGAACGCTCGTGACCGGCACGATCCTCGTCTGGGTGTTCCTGCGGCGGGAACGCAATCTCTCCGAGCTGCAGGCCGACTTCGTGTCCAAGGTGAGCCACGAGCTGAAGACGCCGCTCACCTCCATCCGCATGTTCGCCGAGACCCTGAAGCTGCGGCGCGGCGACGTCGCGACCGAGGACCGCTGCATCGAGGCGCTCGATCGCGAGAGCAGCCGTCTCCAAGGCCTCATCGATCGACTCCTCGTGTGGGGTCGGATGGAAAGCGGGATGCGCGTCTACGATCTGGCCGAGCACGAGGTGGGCGACATCGTGGAGGAGGCGGTCGCCGCCTTCGAGCCGACCCGCGAGCGCCGCGACGTCGAGGTGACGATCGACATCCCCAAGCACCTCTCCAAGGTGTGGTGCGACCGCGCCGCGATCGTCGACGCGCTCGTGAACCTCCTCTCGAACGCCTACAAATACGGCGGCTCGCCGAAGGCGATTCGCCTCGCCGCGTCCGAGGACAAAGGCAGGACGCGCATCACCGTGACCGACAACGGCTCGGGGATCGCCCCCCGCGAGCAGAAGCGCATCTTCTTGAAGTTCTATCGCGTCGACGACAAGCTCACCCGAAAGCAAGAAGGCTCCGGCCTCGGTCTCTCGATCGTCCAGCACGTCGCGCGCGCCCACCGAGGCAAGGTCGAGGTCCTGAGCGCGCCCGGTTCCGGCTCCAGCTTCACGATCGTCCTTCCCACCCACCGTCCCGTGTCCGACGCCCTCATCCCCGAGGGCCGCGCGGCGACCAGCGAGAGCCCCCCAGCGTGAGCGCGAACACCAAAACCGTTCTCGTCGTCGAGGACGACCCGTCGATCGCGATGGGTCTCGAGCTCAATCTCACCGCCGAGGGATACCGCGTGCTCATCGCCGCCGACGGCGAGGACGGCCTCGAGCTCGCCCGCAAAGGCGCCGACCTGGTGGTGCTCGACGTCATGCTGCCCCGGCTCAACGGGTTCGAGGTCGTCAAGAAGCTCCGAAACGAGGGCAACCCCGTGCCGGTCATCATGCTGAGCGCGCGCGGCGCCGAGCTCGACAAGGTGATGGGGCTCGAGCTCGGGGCCGAGGACTACATCACCAAGCCGTTCGGCCTCGCCGAGCTCCTCGCGCGGGTGAAGGCCGTCCTCCGGCGCGACGCGATCGCCAGGCGCCCCGAGACCATCGTGCGTGCCGCCAGCCTCGAGATCGACGCCGGCACGCGCGAGGTCAAGCGCGGCGGCGAGCCGGTCGAGCTCACTGCGACCGAGTTCGACGTCCTCTCGTGCCTCGTGAAGGCGGATGGCAAAGTGCTCTCGCGCGAGCAGATCCTCGCTCGTGTATGGGGAGCGAACCACCACGGCACGCCGAGGACGGTCGACAACTTCGTTCTGCAGCTGAGGACGAAGCTGGAAGAAGACCCCCAGAATCCGCGGCACATCGTTACTGTGCGGGGAGTGGGTTACCGGTTCGCTGGATAGAGAGACGTGAACGTGAACGAAACACGTGAATGTGAACGAAACACGCACGTGAACGTTGCACTGGAAGCCGATGACCGGGTCGCGGAGCCTTCGATGAAGCTCCACGACCTGATGAGGGGCCCTGGGATTTCTTTCGCCCCTCTCGGTCTCCCGGGAGCGAGGGTCCCGCATTCTCGCGAGCGAGGGTCCCGCATTCCCGCGAGCGAGGGTCCCGCATTCCCGGAACACTGGGAGCCCGGATTTTGAGACGGACCTCTGCAGCGCGTGCGGTCATCGCCCCTGACGTGGGTGCGTCACGTCGACGTGTTGGACCCAGATTCGCTACCCTCGGGCCATGGCTTGGTCTCGGTGGACGTTGGGAGCAGTTGCGCTCGTGGCGTGTACGAGCACCTCCACCGAGGGCTTTGGTCCTCGGCCTCTGCCTCCGGTGAGCGGTGAGGTCTTAGCGGTCACCGACATGCGGCTGAACGTCGCTTGCGCCAGCTCGTGCTGTCTCGCCGATCCTTGGCTCGCGGGGTACGGGGCGATGACGCCGGAGCTTGCGGCAAAGGTCCGGAGCGAGATCCCGACGACGCCGGTGCCTCGAAAGATCGCGCTCGGGCTTCGCGCGCTGCGCGAGAGCCCGACGACCGAGGACGCGCGCCTCGCCGAGCGGTACTTGAACGACTTCCGCCCCGCGGGTCAGGTGCCGACGGTGACGATCACCCAGCAGGCGGCGCAGTGCTACCCGGTCACGTGGGACGAGACGAGCCCGTCGAACGAGGCGATCGCGCTCCTCTCGCGCCTGTACGCGAGACCGTTCACCAGCGCGGCAGAGTACGCGCAGTTTCGCGCGACCACCGCGGATCCGGACAGCGACTTCGACGTGTGGGTCGGCCGCCTCGAGCGGCAGCGTCCCGCCAACGGCGAGGACGTCGCGGCGCTCTCGGCGCGGGGCGGCGATCTCTTCGTCCGGGTGGCGGCAACGTACTGCGCCGACGACACCGCATGCGGGATCGATCGCGCGCAGGTGGCCGACGCGCTGAAGCGCACGCCGGGATCGGCGCTCGGGTGGCTTCGGGGCCAGGGCGCCTTCGGGCGGGCCGCACCGGAAGCTGCCTTCCAGAAGGGCGCGGCGTTCATCCTCTCGGAGGGCGAGCGGCTCTTCATCTCCGCCGACGCGCCGGCGCTCAAACAGATCGCGGCCCAGAATGCGCTGCACGGTCCCAATCGCGCGCGCCTCGCGGTGCTCCTCGCCCACCTCGAGCCGCAAAGCCGTCGCGCGGTCTTCGGTGCATTTCTCGCCACCAACGAGGCGAGCGGCCGATCGATCGTGCTCGGCGAGTGGGCGAAGAAGGACCCGAGCGGTTGTCGCCAGGCGTGCGCGCCGTTCTTCTTCCGTGCCGGGGCCGGGAGCCCCGACGATGACACAGCTGCCATCGTCACCGGCTTGGTTGCGGCCACCGAGCCGACCAAGGGAATCTTCTGGAGCCTCATGACGGAGAGGCCTCCCTTGCCCGACGATCCGACCGCGCTCGAGGCCGCCGTCGACGCGGGCAACACGTTCGGCTGCGCCGGGCTGCCGGAGCGAGCGAAGCTCCGCCCGCGCGGATCGAAGGGGATGACACATGCCGAGCACGAGCTCGAGAAGCATGCCGCGAGCGAGGTGCGTCAGGCCGCTGCAGCGCGGCTCAAGGCGTGCGCGAACGACCTCGCCAAATAGTCGACCCGCTACTTGCCGATCGCCTGGCGGTAGACCCAGCCCTTGGTCTTGCCGGACTCGATCTTGAACCAGTCGTCCTTTTCTTCGAGGATCTTCACGCGG
Organism: Polyangiaceae bacterium; assembly: GCA_041940405.1. Lineage (GTDB taxonomy): Bacteria > Myxococcota_A > Polyangia > Polyangiales > Polyangiaceae > Xiheicaenibacterium. Next base: position 2,851 of record JBGTSH010000105.1, on the reverse strand, counting down.
GTGCCTTGCGGGAGTCGCGCGATGACCTTCCCCTCTTTTTCGGTCTCGCGAACGAGCGCCTTCTCCCACGTGACGGTCGCCCTCGATTGCGCCTCTTGCTCCTCGCCCTTCGCGGCCGCGTCCTCGGGCGTCTGTCCCGGCGGCAAGAAGGAGATCTCGTACGCGACGGTGTAACGCGGGTGCGTGTGCGTGAGCTTCTCGAGGTCGATGCCTTCGAGCTCCTTGCCGGCGCACGACATCACGCCGCGCACGGTGGACGACGGCAGCGACGACTTCTCGTCCTCGACGACGACGACGTCGTTCTTGTCGAAGTTCACGGCGATGCCGATCTTGAGCTTGCCCTCGAGGCCGATGGCGCTCGGGCACGTCGACAGCTCGGCGAGGCGAGGCTTCACCAGACGGTCGAGCGCGAGCTTGCCGCAGTCGTCGAGCTTGTCGCCCTTCTTGTTCCGGCAGCTGCGGACCGTTCCGTCGCCGACGACGGCCGTCTGCTTGTTGCTGGGCGCGGCATCCTCTGGCTCGGTGGCCGAGGTAGCGGCCGATGCCTGGGGCTCCGTCGCGGAGGCGGGCGCCTTCGCCGATTGGGGCGTCGCGGGCGCTGCCGCGGGGGGCCGGTCGCCGCCGCCGGGGGCGGTGGGCCCCACCTCGATCCCGAAGAGACGAGGCCAGGCGACGCCGACGATGAAGCCGAGCGCGGCGACGAGCCCGACCTTGGACGTGAGCGCGCGATCATCCTTCGCGCGGGGAAGCTCCACCTGAAGTGGCTTGTCTTTGCGGGCGAGGAGCGCCATGGCCGGGAGGGGAACGGAGCCGAGCGTTACCATGAACGCTCGAGACCGGCGAACTTCTTTCCCCTCACCTAACGACGCGAGCGAGCGCCACCGGCTTGAACGCGGCGGCGTGCGCTTCGTACTGGTCCTCTTGGTGGTGCGTCTCGGCGAGCATTCTGAAGCGGAACGTCCGGAACATCGGGAGCTTCTTGGTGAGATCGTCGGGTAGATAGGTCGGGATGCCGGCGTCCATGCCGATGAAGAACGTCTGGCCGCGCAGGTAGCGTTCGCCGAAGACGTTCTTGCGCTGGTACGCGCGCCGATCGACGAGGACCCGTTCGGTCTGCTCGTTCAAGTACCCCGCGTGGACGAGGCGGTTCGGCGCGCGCTCGAAGGCTTCGCGGATGCGCTGCGTGAAGCCGCGCGCGACGTCCGAGGAGCAGATGAGGCCGGGCGACTTCAAGAACTCGCCGGCGCGGTCGACCGCTTGCTTGAGATCTCCTTCTTCGCCGGCGAGCGGGCCGGCAGCCGCGATCGTCGCCTTGAGCACCTCGATGTCGTCGAACTCGAAGCGGAGCTCGCCGGAAACCAGCAAGAGGCGGGGTGCGAAGCGGCCGTCGTTGCGGACGGCGTCGACGAGCGCTTGGTCGATCCGCTCGGGACCGGAAGGCGATCCTCGGGTCAACACTTCGAAGACCTCACGGCGATCGTCGTCGTCGCCTGTGTCGTCGGACGAGGGCCGATCCTCGGCCTCGGGATCGAACTCGGTGCTCTCGAGATCGTCGAGGATCCGCTTCCACTCCGGATTCTGTTTGATGCGCGGGGCCGCGACTTTGTCGAACCAGACGAGGTCGAGGATCTCGGTGACCGCAGGGCGACGGCGCTCCGAAGCCGACAGCGAGCTGGAGACCGCGCCGGCCGAGCGGGGATCGTTGGCGGTGGCCGCGTTCGACGCGGAAGCGACGCCCGCCAGGACCGCGGCCGCGTCGTGCGTCATGCGCGGCGGTGGCGCGACGATCCCCCCCTGCCACGGCGGCGGGTCGACCGACGGCGGCATCGGCAGCGGTGCAGGGGGCGGCGGCGCCCAGTGAGCTTCGGCGGATGCCGTCGTCGGCGGAGGCGCCGTGGCCGGACGCTGGGGCAGCTGCACCGCAGGTATCTGCTGTGTCGGCCGCTCTCGCTGCGAGGGAGGCGGAGCCGGGGGTGCGGCTGGCGTGCGCGCGTCGCCGAACTGCAGGGGCTCGAGCTTGCTCGTCGTCTTGAGCGAGGCTGGCGGCGCAGCGAAGGGGAGCGCACCGTCGCGCCTGGGCGTCGAGGGGCGCGCGGCCGGGACCTGCGGTGCGGCGACCGTGCCCGGGGGATCGGTCGTGTCGTGGGTCGCGAACATGTCGCGCTCGGTCGCCGAAGGACGCGTCGGCGCGGCGAGGAGCGCGATCGTTACATCGAGCGCTTCATCGGGCCGCGCGAGATCGATCTCGCCGCGCCAGGTGATCATCAAGAGCGCGCGGTCGGTGTCGAAGAGCAGCGTGTCGAGCCGCATGCCGAGCGGCTGGCCCCCGCCCGCGCGCTGTACCGAGACGACCGGCGCGACCTCGGGAACCGCCGCGCTCAGCACCGCCTCGGAGCGGTGCAGGTTCTCGAGCAGGACCGGATCACCCGGGCTCAGCTCGCCGAGCTGTTGATCGGGCGGCGCCGCATTGAAGTACGCGAGATCGAACCCGTCGGGCAGGGGGCTGTCTGCCCAGTCGTCGTGCCGGAACGTCGGCGCCAGACGCCCGAGCTTCTCGAGTCGTCCGGGCCAACGCGGTGCGATCGGACCGTACCCTGTCGGAGCGGGCGGTCCTTCGCCGCGGGTCGGGATGAGCAGGTTCGGCAGCGTCGTCCTTCCGTAGGGGTCGCGTGCATCGTGACGAAGGCCGACAGGGTTCCAGGTTCGCGGTCCGCCCCCGGCGCGCTCGTACCGGAGCGGCATCTTGGTGAACTTGGTCAGCGTTTGTTCACCCGGTACGGCGACGGCCAATCGGCAACCCGTAAGGTCGTTGCGCTCGGCGAAGATGCGAATCGCATCGGCAACCATGTCG
>JBGTSH010000104.1:0-30045 GCA_041940405.1 Polyangiaceae bacterium | reverse complement strand
CGGCAAGCTCGAGCCCGGCGAGCGCGACCTTGTCGACGCAGCCGGCGAGCGACGTCGCAACGATGACGAGCACGAGCGCTCGGTCAAGCGACCGCGTGGTGTATGAGTTGAGCATGGGATCTCCTACGCGCGTGCAACCTATGCTCGAAGGTCGCTGTGAGCCACTCGGGTTCCGAGCCGGTGCGTGGGGCTTTCATTTGCGGCTCAACGTGGCGTTGAAGGAGGCTGGTGTCGGGTTTGCCGTTCTGGAATAGAACTTTTTCGGCGGACGTACGTGGAACACCCACCATGACGGCCGCCTACCGGGACGAAAACGAGTCCTTGCGTGCACGCAACGCCGAGCTCGAGACCGAGCTGGCCGACCGCAAAGCGAGGATTGAAGAGCTCGAGCAGAAGATCGGCGACAACGACGCCGTCTTCGAGCGACTCCGCGGGGTGATCGACCAGAAACCCGCCAAACGCTGGTCGCACTATGGCGTGGGCGCCCTCGTCACGCTCGTCGTCCTCGGGATCGCGGGTGCGGGCTTCGCCCTCACGAGGTCGAAACGCGCGGAAGCTGCCGGGTCACCGCTCGAGCCACCCCGCCCGCAAGCCCACGCGCAGTCGCAGCCCGCCCCCGCGACTCCCATCGACCCCAAGAACCACTGCGAACGGCCAGGCATCCGCATCACCGTCGACGGCTCCGACGCCGAGGCGCTCGCCGTCGACGAGCGCGACGGGTCGGGCTCCAAGTACAGGCGCAACGGCGATCGCGCGCTCTACTTCACCGTCAATGGCGGCAACCTGTACATCCACGGTTGGGGTAACGACATGCCCGGGGACACCGGCACCAGCGACCTCACGCTCTTCAGCATCATGACGAAGGGTCAGGACGGCGGATACCGGCTGGCGCGCGACGGCCGATCGATGCTCGAGGTCATCGGCAACGACGGCAAGAACGCATGGGGCCGCTTCGAGGCGGACATGAGCAAGGTCGACGACGTCACGCGGGAGGCGCCGTTCGGGACGCCGGTCGTCCGGGTGCGCGGGAACTTCTGTTTGCCGTTTCGGAAGGGGAATCCGAGCGACACGGGGCCCTGAGGAGCGCGAGAGCGAGCGCGGGCGCAAGAGGGGGCGCGGGCGCGGGAGCGGGCGAGGGAGCGCGGGTGCCGGCGGTGGTGCGTGATACGTTGGGGGCCGCTTCTGGTGTCGCTATGTCGCAAGGCCACCCGCACGCCTTCTCGGATGCTGAGTGGCCATTCGCCGAGGCCACGAACGTGGCGGTCTTCAGTACGAGACGCGTCGCAGACGGTCACCCCATCCTCTTCGTGACTCACGACGCTGAAGACGGGGCATGGCAGATCCTCTGTGGAACGCCCAACCGCTCGAGCGATGCGCTGGTGCGCTGCCTTGGATGTCTCTTCGAACAGGATCCGACGATCGGCGAGCTCGCTGATTTGCCGCTTGGCTGGTGCGCGTTTCGCGCTTCTGCCAAGAGTCCTTGGTATCGGCGTCCAAGCGATCCCGAGCAGCTTCAATGAACCGGCAGTGGCTTCGCTCTCGAGCGTCTGACACACAAGCAGAGCTATTGGCTGACGGGCGAAGAAAGATCCGGCGATCACGGCGAGCGCTGAGCTCGCTCCGTCGCCCGGTCGAACGCATCGCGTGCCTTCATCACGTCGGCTCGGTGGCCCTGTGCCCAAAGTGCCAGGACGCCGAGGGGCTCGAGGAGGCTCTTTCCGAGCTTCGTGAGCGCGTAGTCCACTTGCGGTGGGATGGTCGGGTGGATGGTGCGCTTGACGATGCCGTCACGCTCGAGCCCGCGCAGGGTCGCGGTGAGCACGCGCTGGGAGATGCCTTCGAGCTCGCGCTTGAGCTCGTTGAATCGCATCGTGCGACCACCGAGCGCGACGACCACGAGCACGCTCCACTTGTCGCCGACGCGTGTGAGGATCTCACGCGTCGCCGGGCAGTCGGCCTTGAAGTCGCGAGTGAGCTTGCCGTTGCCTAGTAACTTCAAAGTGCCTCCTTGTCGCCGCGGCGGTCGTCGCCAATATGGCGCAGCATGACGACGCCCGCACCTCCGAGCACGCCAGAGTCTTCGAAAGGGCTGAACGTAGCCCTCTTCGTCGTCCAGGGGCTCTTGGGGATCATGTTCGCCGGAACCGGCGTTTGGAAGCTCGCCACGCCGATCCCGCAGCTGGAGGCGCTGATCCCTTGGGCCGGCCAGGTCTCCCCAGCGTTTCTCTATGCGATCGCCGTCATCGACCTACTCGGCGGGGTCGGCGTGGTCCTTCCTTCGATCACGCGCATCAAACCTCGCCTGACGGTGCTCGCAGCCCTCGGCTGTGCGTTGCTACAGCTCTGCGCCATCGTCTTTCACCTGTCGCGCGGCGAGGCGGCGAACACGCCGTTCAACTTCCTCCTCGTCGCGCTGTCGGTGTTCGTCGCGTGGGGCCGATGGTCCAAGGTGCCGATTGCGCCGCGCTTCTCGAGCGCACACTGACGAAGTCGTCCCCGCGCCGCGGCGACGCGTGCGTGGTAACGTCGCCGTATGAAGCGCGCCGCGGCGCTGTTGGTCGTGCTCGGAGCCTGCTGCAGCTCTCCGCGAGGGGCCGGCGCGCTTCACAACGACGGAGCGATCGATCGTCGATCTCGCGTTGGCCAAGGAGCTCGCCCGCCCGGCCGAGATGTTGGCGCATGCGAGCGCAGAGGACACTGTCTCGTGTCGTGTCCCAGAAGTAGCGATCTGGAGCGCCCGGGCCGCCGTAGGGTGGCTTCATGAACTGGGAGGACTCCGCGCGTTCCCGCTTGCCACGCTTCCTGGATGACAGGCTCGATCTCGCTCCGCCTTGGGAGCGCTTTCCGGAGTACGAGCGCGGAACTATCGGGTGGCGGATGGGCGCGGGCGAGGACTGGATGTGCATGTGGTACGTCTTCCTCGATCAGCTTGGACGTTCTCGCGAGGATCGCATCGCCTACCTTCGGCGGCACCCTCCGGCACCGTGCAACTGGGCAAATGTCGTGCGGGACGTGTTGTTCCCCGACGAGCCCGAGGAGGTCGACGAACCAGTCTCCCTCGTCCAGCGCGCACGGTTTCTATCGGAAGGACTGATCGCTTCCGATGCGGCGTATCCGGTCTGGCTTCAACGCCAGCAAGACATCACATGGCCCTGGACGTATTCGGAGACGCCCGAGCTGGCCGCTCGATACCGGACCCGCGATCTCTGGTTTTGGTCGCGCCAGGTGAGCGCGCAGGCCGGACAGCCAGGCTGGACGGTGCCCGATGCGCCGCCAGCGTGGGCCGCTTGCGCGCATGCGCTCGCAGCGAGGAACGTGTCGGATCCGGAGCCCTCGCAAGGTCTCCTTACCCTGGCGAGGATGCTTGCCTCCGGGAAGGTAACGCCGCCCTGGAACCTGAACGTCGCTCTTTCTTCGTTCGCCGACACGTTTGAGGCCGGCATGGGTTACAGCGACGCGTTTCGACTTTGGGTCATCTCGGCGTTCGACGACACCGAGCATCGAGATGAAGTGATCGGGCCGGCCCCACCTGGATGGAAGGATTGGGTTGACGAACACTGCGCCGTCGAGTGGTTTGATGACGACGAATCGACAGCCGAAGATCGCAGCTGATGGACGCACCCTGGGGACGAGACCGAGCACGTGAGCTACTCACCGGCTCCGGAGAGTGGTTGGCCAGTGAGCAGAGCCATCAGCGCTTCCACGTGAGCCTGGCGCGCAGCTTGGGCCAGCTTGCGGTGATCGCCCACTTCGATGCGGTGGGCGAGGTCGCTGCGAGCGTGCTCCAGCTCGCGCCGGATGCCGCGTTCGTTGCAGGAGTTATCTCCAACATAGAAGACCTGTCGGGCCTCGTCCGGCGAGCAAGACCAACGCTCGACGAGGCAGAGCAATTCTTTCCGGCGTACTCCACGGATGAAGTGCGACGGACCCTCGAGTTGGTCGTCGAGCCGCATGTCCGGAAGCTGCTGCTCGGCGATATCGAGGGAGCGTACGAAGCCGCCACCGACGAGCTAGCAAAGGAGGAGTTTGCTTCTTCCTGCGCCGTCCTTGGCCATGTCGACCGCTGCCTTGGAGCGATAGAAGACCCCGCGTATCCCTCGAAGCGCACCGTAGGTCCGTTGATGACTTCCTGCGTCGAGTGTTTTCGGACGAACCGAATGGACGAAGCGAGCGCGCTACTTCAAACACTTTCGGAGCGCTGGCCGCAAGCCGCGTGGATGAAGGTGCACGTGAGCGCGGGGCTGCTCGGTCGACTTCCTTGGCCGGGTTACCCGTACCCAGACTTTTAGGCAGCGCTCGTCAACGCACGAACGCCTTCTCGTCATCACAGGCCCGAATACTTGGTCACTGCGTCGCTTCCTATCCGCACACAAGCGCGCGCTCGCCGCTGGCAGCTTTCCTGCAGGCGAGACAGCTCCGATGGCTGCGAGCAACCTCGTTCTCATTCCCGGTGCCGGCGGCGTGGGCCGTGCGGTCTTCGATCAATTGCGTGCTCACGAGGTGCCGGTTCGTTTCATGGTGCGTCGCGAGGATGCGCGCACTGCTGAGCTGAGAAGACTCGGCGCGGAGGTCGTCGTCGGAGATCTGATCCGGCCAGAGACGGTTGCGGCCGCGCTGCAGGGTGTGGCGCGGATGTTGTTCGCGATGACCGTGTCGCCGGATCACCTGCTGGCTGCGACCGTGGTCGCCACCGTCGCGAAGGAGCACGGCAAGCTGGAGGCGCTGGTCGATCTGTCGCAGATGACCGTGTCGACGATGACCGCCACGAGTACCGAGGAGTCGCACCAGCAGCGGCTGCACTGGCTGGCGGAACAAGTGCTGAACTGGTCGGGCCTGCCGGTGGTGCACACCCGGCCGACGGTGTTCTTGGATTCTGTGCTCTTCACGTCGATGGCGGCGAAGTCGATTCAGGAGAACGGCACCATTGCGTTGCCGTTCGGCAGCGGCCGCACTTCGCCCGTCGCGGTGGACGACGTGGCGCGTGTCATTGCCACCGTTCTCCGTGATCCGGCTCCGCACATTGGCCGCGTCTACGAGCTGACGGGGCCGGCCTCGGTCGACATGACGGAGCTCGCGGCTGCCTACGCACGGGCGCTCGGTCGTCCGGTGTCTTACGTGAACGTGCCGATGGACAAGTGGCTGGCGGGGCTCTCCAAGATGGGCCTGCCGCCGCACACCGAACAGCACGTCGCGACCATGGCGCGGCTGCATCGAGAGAACCGCTACGATCGCTCCGCCGACGGCGTCGAGCGTGTGACCGGCCGCCCGCCACAATCGATCGAGGCGTTCGTTCGGGCTCGCAAGGACCTCTACCTGCCGAGGGGTGAGGTAGCCGTCGCCCGGTAGGGCGCTCTCAGGCGGTGATCGAAGCTCAGCGCGTCACCGACTTGACCGCCATGCTGTAGGGATACGCGGAGCCGACGACGACGCCGGCTTCTACCACTCGACCGCCGGATGCGCCGAGGGCGAGGCCGAAGGCGAACTCGCCGTCGGCACCGCGGTAGGTGTCGTGCCAGAGCGCTTCGCCCGTTGCGGCGTAGGCGCGCGAGAACATCTCGGCATAGACGGAGGTGTCATTGGGCTCGACGTAGCCGCCGACGATGACGTTTCCGTACCCGTCCGTGGTGAGGTCCGTGATCCCGAAAGTGATGCTCTCTGGGATGTCGAGATCGAAGACGTCGACCGACCAGGTGGCGTCGACACGCGTGTGCTTGCAGAGGATCGCGCCGGAGCCGTCGAATGCGTTTCCGGCGGTGTAGATGGCGCCGTCGGCGCCGACGGCAACGAGGGCAGCGCAGGGCTCGCCGGCGAAGTCCACGATCGACGGAACATCCAGCATCACGAGCTGGGCATCGAGCACGCCTCCGCTCGTGACCGTGTCGACCTTGGTGACCACCGTCCCGCCATCGGGGTGGCGCGCGATGCTCTGCACCGCGGACTGGGCTCCGGGGGTCGAGCTCGCCTGCGAGTACTCCGGTGTGGTCGGTCCCCACATCGAGACGTGCTGGTAGAGCGCCTTGATGCCCGTGTCGGGCGTTCGGTGGTCGGCGCCGACGACGATGACCTCGTGAGCCTCTCCCGAGTGAACGAGGTCGTTGCCGCTGATCCCGGGGAGCTCGGTCTCGGTGACGAGGGCACCGGCTGCATCGAGCCAACCGAGCCACGACACGGGAGAGCCGTCGGCGAGCGTGGCGGAGCACAAGATGACGACGTCGTCATCTGGACCCAGCGTCGCGGCGTTGGCCGTGAGGAGCGTCAGACCGCCGCCGCTCGTCGGGAAGCGCGTGACCCCCAAAGAGCTTCCCTCCGGATCGAACCGCTCGACGGCGCACGAGGTGCCGTCCGCTTCGAGCGCGAGACCGAACACCGTGGTCGTTCCATCTTGGAGAAGCAGGACGTCACGGGGTCCGACCATTCCCCGATCGCTGATGCTGGTCCAGTCTCGGACCTCCGCCTCCTCTTCGACCTCTTGGTCCGGCTCCTCTGCGGGATCGCGACCACCACCGGGGCGGATGATGTCCGTCGAGCAGCTTGCGAGAGACAAGAGAGGGCATAGAAGGAGCAGCCGGGAAGCGATGTTCATGCCCCCCAGGTTCCTACGACCGCGCGAGCGCGCTGCTTAATCGGCATTAATCGAACATCTTCGAGACGAAGGGACAGCGCGCCTACAACTTGCTCCACCTTGGGACAGGTCGCGCCTTCGACTGCGCCATGAGCCCCACGACGGCGGCGATGCTAGTGTCCAGCATGCCTTGGCTCCTGCGTTCAGCGCTCGCATCGGTTCTTCTCCTCGGCATCGCCGCCTGCTCGGACGACTCCGCGCCCGAGACACAGCCCGAGCCCGATCCTCCGGCGGCGACGTGCGCCGTCGCCGTGCCCGAGGCGCTGCGCAACTGCGTCGCGAGCTACAGCACGGCGCTCGCCAGCTGCGTCGCGACTTCCAGCGAGCCGTGCGCTGAGACCACCGCGGCGCTCGACGCTCTCGATGCGAGCGTCGCGGGCCACTGCGCCGACGGCGAGCTCGGCTCGCTCGGCGTGCAGGCACTCGTCGGGCGGGTTCGAAACGCCTGCGAGTCGGAGGCGTCATCGCTCGGGTGGCGCGCCTACGGCGGGCCGCAAGCTGCCGTCTGGGCCGAGGCCGGCGACGCGGAACGAGCTTGCCTCGGCGCGGCGCATCAGGCCAGCGCGCAGCTCGTGGAGTCGTCGCTGCGCACGATCGACGAATGCCTCGCCGGCACGAGCTGTGATGCGGCGGCGGTCGCGGCGGAGCGCGCGACGCTGGCGAGCTCGGCGCAGGCGAGCATCGAGTCCGCGTGCGGCGATCTCGAGGAGCTCGTCGCTGTCGACGCGCCGACCTTCGTCGCGCGCGCAGCGCAGCAGGTGGATTGCCTCGCCGCAACGGCGCACTGGGACACGGGCTCGCTGGCCCTCCGCTGCGGTCCGAAGAACGCCGACTTCGACGCCGTCCCCGGCGTGTGGACGCAGGTGGTGGTCGACGGCGACAAATGGGGCACGCGCTGCGCCGACGGATCGCCGTACGCGTTCTACGTTCGTCTCGCCACCAATGGAGAGCGGCTCGATCGGGTGGTCGTCGGGTTGCAGGGCGGCGGCGTGTGCCTCTTCGAGGAGGATTGTGCTGCGCGGCTTCAGTCCAATCCGGGACTCTTCACCGCCATGGATGACGTGCCCGTCAACCAAGGCATCATGTCCGACGACCCGAACGAGAACCCGTTCGCCAACTGGACGCGGGTCTACCTGCCGTATTGCAACCAGGACGTGTTCGCGGGCGGCGGCGTGGACGAAGACCTGGGCAACGGGCTCGTGCTGCCGCGGTACGGCTCGGTCAACATGCGCGCTGCCGTCCAGATGGTGCGCGACGTCTTGTGGAAGAAGCTCGACGAAGCGGGCGGCGCGGGCTTCCGTCCCGACCAGTTGATCGCGCTCTTCGGCGGTTGGTCCGCGGGCGGTTACGGGACGCTCTACAACTACCACTGGTTCCTCGACGATCTGCAGTGGCCGCGCACGAGCGCGTTTCCCGACGCCGGGCTCGGGCTCGACAATGGAATGGCGCTCGGCGTCTCGGGCCTCGGCCTCGTCAAGATCCCCGCCTGGGGCATGCGGCCGAACCTCCCGCCGTACTGCTTCGCGGGCGGCTGTGCCGAAGGTGAGGTGATCTACCAGGCGATCTCGCCGCGGCTGAAGCGCGTGCCCGAGCAGCAGATCCTCGCGGTCACCAACCCCTTGGACGTCACGCAGCAGAATGACGCGTTCTTCGAGGACACCCCCTCCTTCATCAACGAGCTGCGTCGCTCGTTCTGCGCCACGCGCGATCTCCCAGGCATCAACTACTACTTCACGAACGTCTCGAGCGAGAGCGTGCACGTCGTCACCTTGCGCTCGGAGCTCTGGACTGCAGCCGTCGACGGCGAGGTGATGCGCGACTGGTTCTTCCGCGCCGTGACCAACGCGGACACGGTGGACGATCGCGTGCAGGAAGCGGACTTCGCGACGGTCATCCCCGGTGTGCTGCCCTATCCCTGCCAAGTTCCGCCCTGAGGCTCGGCGGGAAGGATGCAGGGCGAACATGGCGAGCGTCGATGCCGCGCAAAGTAGCGGGTGGGACCGCACGTCGGACAACTGGTACTCGAAACAGGGTGGGTTCGACGATCCGTCCTGGAGCGAGTTCAAGGGCGCGGCCGGCAAGCTCCGGGTCGACGTCAAAGAGGAAGGCGGCGGCGCGTCGATCGAGGTCAAGCTCACGCCGGGGAAGTGAATGAGGTGCAGTGAAGCTCGACGCACCGTCGTCGCCGAACTGGGCCTCGAAGGCGACGGTAATCAAGTCCTCCCCTGCGTGCCCCTCCCGCACGAGTAAGACCGACTAAGGTGCGATGGCGGCAAGGCCGATCCAACATCGCCTCATGCGGGCACCTTTGCTGAAGTGCGTGATCGCCACCCTCGTACTCGTTTCCGCCGGATGCGACGCCGAGGTCAGGGGGACCACCGGTCCAGAGGTCGGGTCGATCTGCAACGCCCAGGTGATACAACGGGTCGACTTCCTGACGGCCATGTCAGCTCCGTTGCTGGTGGGCGACCATCTTTACGTGCCCAGCTTGCGGAACTCGGAGTCCAAGCTCGCCGTCTTCGAATTGGGCGAAGGGACCATGCAGCTCGTCGCCCTCGAGCGCAGTTGGGAGCCACTTTTGGGTCCACCTTGGCAATACGTCGACGGCCTCGTCGTGCGCGGAACGTCGAAAGGCCTCGAAGTGCTCGACGCCACGGATCCTCTTTCCCCGAAGGTCATCCGCCACGAGCTCGGCTACATCCCAGGGGCTGCCAAGTTGGGGCACGTCGGTCGCAGGGTCTTCTTCTGTGCGGTAGAAGAGCTCGATTCGACAGAGGTACGTCTCTACGCGGTCGATCTGACCGATCCGGTTCATCCCTCTTCGCCCGAGCAAGTGCCCTCGACTGCGTGCGGAGGCTCGGTGACACAAGAGGCGGCCGGTGACGGCTGGCGAGTCGAGCTGCTCTCCATCGGAGGGGAACAGAAAATCGTCGGCTACGCGCTGGACCAAGGGGCGGCCCCCGTGTTCGAGCGCTCCTGGAGCGGCGGGAACGATCCCGCCGTTCTGTTGGAGATCTGGGTCGATGGCCCGACCCTCGCCGGCCGGACGTGGACTGAAGAGGATGTGTACTTGTTCCGTCTCGATACCCCTCTCGACCCGCCGGCCCGGGTAGAGAGCACGCCGGACACCCGTGACTACTTCCTCGCTGGAGAGCGCGTCCACTGGTTCAACGGCGACGAAGAGGTGGCCCACTACGCGGATGTCGGCGATCCGGCGAACGTCGAGTACGAGTCCCTCGTGCTGGAGCCGAACTACGCAGTCGGCGGCGGATCCGGCATGCCGCTCCCCCCCGCGTACGACGGAAATCGCATCGTGATCGTGAGCCACCTCGTCGACGTCTACGTGACGTCGCCCGGTGCGACCGGAAAGCTAGCGCCGCTCACCTGGGTCGATGAGGACGGTGCGCCGATCTGTCCGGCCGTCCTTTGATGGACCGCGGAACGTTCAGCGCTCTCAGAATGAGACCTTGGCCCCGGCCTTGGCCTTGGCCTTCCCACCGCCCGCGGAGGCGCTTGCCTTCTTCTCGACCTTGACCGAAGGCGTGGGGACCTTCACGTCGGCCTTGGCCTTCGCTTTGGCGTCGACATCGACATCGACGTCCGCGTCGAGGTCGACGGCGGCTTTGACCTTCGGCGGTGCGACGCCGACGGACACTTCGGCCCCGGCCTTCACGACGGCCATGATCTCGGCCTCGATATCGATGTCACCCTCGACCTTGGCCCTGTAGGAGGCGCTCGGCGCGTCCCATGCGAGCTTGTAGACGGCATCGCCACCGATCCTGATCGAGACGTCGAGATCGCCCGCTGCGTGCGCTGCGGCCTTCACATCGAAGACGTAGGCGATCAACGCGCCCGCTTCGGCAACGAGCTCCAGCGTGTAGCTGCCGACGGCGACGAGCCGCCCCTCGTGCTTCGCCTCGGCGCGGAGCGCGAGCTTCGGCAGCTTGGCGACGACGTTGCCGTCGATGACGATCGAGACGGGACCGGCAGCGAAGTCGGCACCCGCCTTCGCTTGGCCGACGAACTTCGCCACGCCGTCCCACGCCAGCTCCACCGTGATCTCACCCACCTTCAGCTCGAGCTTCTGCTTGCCATCGACGAGCTCACCCGCGGCGTCGCGCAAGAGCGCCTGAACCTTGCCGTCCGCGCTCGCAGCGATCTCGATGCTGTACTTGCCGGCGGCGACGAGCGTTCCACCCACCGAAGGTCCAGACAACAGCACAGGTGCCTCGAGCGTGGCTTTCGCAGACGCTCCACCCGCGAGCGATAGCTCCACCTCGACTGGTCCGCTCGGAATCTTCGCATCCGCTGCGGCGCGACCGATGAGCCGCATGGAAGGCGCGTCGAAGGAGCACTCGACAGCGGCGCCGCCACTCGCCGGGCGCAATGACAGCTTCGTCTTTTCGTCGGCAACCAGCTTCCCGCTCGCATCGAACACCCACGCCTCCACGAGCCCGCGCCCGTAGATCTTCAGCTCGACGGCGTGAGCGCCCACCATGACGACCTGGCCACCCACACGAGCTTCAGCCGCCGCGGTCGCCCCCGGTTGGGTTGCTCCGCTCGCCGCCGCGGCCGCGCTTGCGCTGGCCGAGGCGCCTTCGCCCTCCGGCTTGCATCCCGCTACCGCCACGACCGTCGCGATGAGTGCTGTCAGGAGCCGCATGTGACCTCCGAGAGAAGAGGATACCTAGTTGACAGGTTTGTCGGCACTGCGCTGACGTCGAGCACTGTCACGCGCGTCGCTCGCCAGAAGCGGCATTTCCAAGTGTGGCCTCGGGGCCACGTTGAAGCGCACACAGGCACCCGCAGTGCGGTGCGGTGCGGTGAGCTATTCGTTCCCGCGTTCGCATGAAGTCCACCCTGAGAGGCGGCTGCCTCAGAACATTTTCGACGACATGAAGGTGAGCATCGCGAGCCCGAGGATCGCGTAGAGCACCATCATCACGAGCGTGAGGATGCCGACGAACTTCCAGAACGAGGCCTGTCGGTCGACGGCGATCGAGAGCATCCCGGCGCCTCCGCCGCTCGCGAGGAAACCTTCGATGCCCTGTCGGTAGCTCCAGAGGAGCCAGCCGGTGACGATGTAGAAGGCCGCGAGCATGAAGTAGAACATCGCTCCGCCAATCGCCGCGCCTATCTGCGCGCTGGCCGCGGATGCAAAGACGGCGATCGCGCCAAGGCCCATCAGGCCACCGCCGATGAACGAAAGGATCGAGAACATCGTGATCCACGGGCGCGTGCGCCGCATCGCCTCGAGGATGCGCGGCACCGCCTCGGCGTACTCAGCCGTCGCCGCTTGCTCGAAGGAGACCCCGGTCGGGGGCGGGATGTACGCCTGCGGCGCGCTGTAAGGATTGAAGTCGGTGCTCATCGAGGCCTCCGCGCGAGAGTACACGAGCGCGGTGATGGTCGAAGACGCCGTAGGCGCGCACAAGTCGCGGGCGGGCGAGGGCGAGCGCGAGCGAGTGAGCGAGGGCGGGCGCGGGCGAGCGAGCGAGAGCGGGCGTGGGGGATACGGATCAGTATCCGATGCTGGCCTTGGCGAGCGTGCGTCTTTGGCGGCCAATGCTGGCAACGAGGCCGACCGCCTCTGCGCGTGTCGCAACCCCGAGCTTGCGGTACACGGCGGTGAGCTGGTTGCGAATCGTTCGCGGCTGGGTGCCGAGCGCGACGCCGATCTGTTCGTTGGTGTAGCCGAGATGGAGGTAGTCGAGGACCTCACGCTCTCGCGAGGTCAGGAGGTCGAGCACGCAATTGTCCCTCTCCGCTTGGGGGAGGCGGGAAGGCAGAAACGATCGCGGTCGATCGGCGCGGGCGGCGCACGCGAGGGTCAGCGTCGGAATCAGCGATGAGAGCAAGTCGCGATCGCGATCGCAGAACCCGGGGCTTTGCCCGCTACGGCCCAGCGCCACTTGGTAAACAGCCCGGCGCCGCAACTCGAGGAACCCCATCAGCGTCTGATGTCCGCGCAGTGGGCGCATGATGCCATGGAAGTAGGGCAGGCGAGTGAGGGTGCCACCGAAGAAATGAGCATCGATCACCGCCCTACGTGAGCGAACCGCGTATTCGACGAGCGGCTCGACGCCGGCCGAGCAGTCGGCCCAGATCGCGTTGATATCGGCGCGGAGCGAGGTGTCGACACCCAGCGTGTGCTCGCCGAGCCCACTGTGGCCTGCGAAGAAGACCACGTCCGCGCCGATCCAATCGGCCAGAAGCGGGACCACCGCCTTCTCGATGTCGGCCCAGTCAGGGGCGCTGCACGCTATCTCCGCGATGAGTCCGGGGGAGAGTGCATCCATCCCTCGAGGCTACCGTGTTTCCGGGTCCTCGCATCCGTTAGGGGGGGCTCAAACAATAGGAGGTTTGTCCCATGGAGGGTCCGGAGCCTAGGACGCTCGTCCCATGGCTGGCGTTCGCGAGCGACGCGACAATGGCTCCCTAAAGGAGAAACCGAGCTCCACGAACCCATCGCGGCCGCCTCCGCCACGACCGTCGCGATGAGTGCTGTCAGAAGCCGCATGTAACCTCCGTACGATCAATATGCCGACTTTGAACGCCTCGCAGTGCCTCGACCAGTATGCGAGGACCACATACAATCAGCGCCTCATGCGCGGTCGACTGCTTGCTGTCTTGATGACGCTGGGGGTAGTTGGGCTCGCAAGCGAGTCGGCTCGTGCCGATCACCGCGTCTGGGTCCGAGGGGACGCGTTCTCCTTCCCTGCGTCGGTCGAGCTGGAACAGACAGGGCCGCTCGCGAGCGCTGGCGGCTCCACCGTCCTTCGCTATGAACAGCGCTACGGCGGGCTACGGGTCGTCGGTAAGGGCATCGTCGTCCGCGTCGGCGCTGCGGGCGATGTTCGCCACGTCGTCGTCGACCTCGCGCGCGATCTCGCCCTCTCGACGACGCCGACGGTTACCGAGAGAGAGGCACGCGCCATCCTCGCGTCCCGAGGTGTGGCAAGCCCCGCTCGCACCGAGCTCGTCGTAACGGCCGCGGCATCTGCGTTCCTCGTTTGGCAGCTCGACGTGCGCGACGACGGGGGCGGCACCCGCTACCGCATCGACGCCCAGACAGGTGAGGTTCTCACGGCGACGCCGCTGGCGGTTCACGCGCTGGGGCGGATCTACGAGACCGATCTTGTCACCACGCCCGCTCCCGTCGACGTCGAGCTCACGTCGCTCGACGTCACGCTCGATCCGGTGCGCCTTCGAGATACGAGCGGCCTTCTTGCGGTCACCGATTTGGTGAGCATCAGCTCGGACGACATCGTGCTCGAACAGGCGCCTCCGACCGCGGGGCAAGACTTCTTGTACGACCCACCGAGCTCACCGACCGATCTTTCGGATCCGTTCGCGCAGGTAAATGCCTACCAACACCTGATGGCCATGCGGCTCTTCGCAGGCGAGCTCGGCGTGGTGATCGATCAGCCTTCGTGGCAGCTGACGGCGGTCGCCAACTTTCGTCTCGACGACGATGAGGGGTTCGATAACGCCTACTTCTCTTCGCTCGGTGTCGAGTCTGGGCCCTTCGCGGCGCCGAACTTGATCGCGCTCGGGCAGGGGACCAACGTCGACTTCGCCTACGACTCCGACGTCATCAAGCACGAGTTCGGCCATTACCTGTCGAGCAACGCGATCGGGTACAACCTCGGCGCGTTTCACGAGAACGAGTACGGTCGCTCGCCCCACTCGAGCAGCATCGACGAAGGTCTCGCCGACTACCTCGCGTGCAGCGACAACGACGACCCCATCCTTGGAGGCGGCGTCTTGGCGAGCCTCGGCTTCGAGCGCGACCTCGAAGACACGAGCAAGCGCTGTCCCGACGACATCGTCGGTGAGTCACATGCCGATGGCGAAATCATAGGGAGCGTATCCTGGAGCGTGCGCGCCCTCTTCGGAAAGACGATTGCCGACGAGCTGGTCTGGGGCGCGGCAACCACGCTGCCCCAGGGAGCGACTCTCGGCGACTTCGGAACGGCCCTGATCCTCTCCGCCGAGGAGCTCGCGCTCGCGGGCACAATCACGAGCGCCGAGGTGGCCGACGTCGAAGCGCTCGTCGAAGCGCGCGGGCTCGACGAGTGCGAGCACGTCATCCCGCTCGATCCCGGAGAGACCAAGACCCAACTGGGCGTGGGCCTCGATGCCCTGGCCGCCGGCTCCGACTTCACGTGCGCCGAGCTGCAGACGTTCGGCTACTTCGGCCAGGGTCTCTTCCATTTCTCTCGTGCGACCCAGGCCGCCGATCCGCTATTGCGATTCTCGGTCGAGGCCGAAGCGGACGGCCCAGGGCAGCCGGAGTTTTCGATCTACGTCCGGAAGGGCGACAACGTGGAGTTCATGCCCACCGGCCCCGGCCTCATCCCACTTCCGGAGCCGGCGGTGTTCGACCTCGAGGTAGCCGTCGCTGCAGCATCGGGTGAGATCGTGCTCGACGGCGCAGACTTCGAGGCGGGCGCCGAGTACTTCTTCGCGCTCGTCAATCGAGGCTGTCCCGATCTCCGCTTCACCGTCAGCGCGTCCACCGAAGACGAGCCGATGCCCACGACGTCGTCGACCACGACGGCGGTGACGACCGCGAGCGCCACGACGGGCAGTGGAACGACGAGCAAGACAAGCAGTGCCGCGACGACCGGCGCCGGAGGCGAAGGAGGCGCGAGTGGCGACGGCGGTAACCCCGACGACGATGGAGGCTGCGATTGTCGAGGGGGCGGCTCGTCACCGCGCGGCTTCGGACTTGGACTGATTGGCGGAGCCTTCGCTATCGCCGCGCTCGCGCGCAGGAGGCGCCGACAATGAGGCGGATTGCCTTCGGGGTGGTCGCGTTCCTCTTGCCGTTCGGCTGCGAGAGCGAGGTTGAAATTCGTCGCGAGACGCCGCGCGAAGACGTTCTCAGCGCCACCGTGACGCGCTCGTGGGACAGGTCTTACAAGGTCGGTGCGGTCGGGCTGGCCAACATGGAAGTTGCCGAGGCCCGGCCGCTCGGAAACGCCGGGCTTTGCGCCATTGTCGAGAGGGTCCGCGACGAGCAGGCGTCTGAGGAGGAAGAAGAGCGGGCGCAACCCGTCGAAGGGGCGTTCATCGATGTGGAGGTTGGCGGCGAAGTGCACATCTTCGATCTCAGCCACCCCGACGCGTACAACTACATGGTCACGTCTGATGAGCGCCTTTTCGTCGCGGGTGATCTCATCACGTTCCGTACCCGCGGCGACGATGTGCCTGCGCTCGAAAGAACCGTGACCGCGATCGACATCCCCGCGGTCGTGCTGCCCGCGCGCGATGATGACGGGGAGGTGCGTCTCAAGCGCGACGAAGCGTTCTCAATCACATGGGACCCCGCGACCGATGCCGGCGCCGTCGAGCTGACGATCAACGCTCCGATGGAGACGTTCGTCGTCGGAAACTCGAGGACGGACGGTCCGGTCCATCGCACGATTCACTGCGAGGCGGACGCGAGCACCGGAATCCTGACGGTGGATAGCGAGCTCCTCGAGCTCATGCCGAAAACGCAGTGGGCCAGCCTGCTCGTCGTGGCAGGCAGGCAGTGGACCGACGAGGTCGAAGGATGGCGGGTTCGCTTTTACGTGGGGGGTACCGTGACGGAGGCGGGCCGCGAGAACAGTACCGGTCTCGTTGACCCGCTCATCATCGAGTGAGCGAGAAGCTCCTCTGCCCTGTGCTATTCGTCCGGGCGTGGCATTGGAGCCATCGGAACGGTTCGTCTGGGCGGTCGACACGCTCGACCTCGACCCCGGCGACAAAGTCCTCGAGGTCGGCTGCGGCCACGGGGTAGCTGTCTCACTCGTCTGCGAGCGCCTCGGCACCGGCGGTCGCATCACCGCCATCGACCGCTCCGAGAAGATGATCGCTGCTGCCGAGCGCCGGAACCGCTCGCACGTAAAATCCGGCCGCGCGGTGCTCCGGGCGGTCCCGCTCGAGGATGCCGCGCTCGGCCGTCAGCGCTTCGACAAGATCTTCGCGTTCAACGTCGCCCCATTTTGGCTCGCGCCGAAGGAGGCGCTGGACATCGTCCGCAAGCACCTCGCCCCGGGCGGTGCCGTCTACGTGTTTTGGGATGCCCGGCGCCAGAACGGAGCCGACCTCGGTAAGCGCCTCAGTGAGCGGCTGCTGGAGGGCGGTTTCGCCATCGACCGGGTATTGGTGAAGAAGCTGAAGCCAGTCCCGGCGGTCTGTGTGATCGGCCGGGTCTAGGGTCGGGCTATCCTTCGACGATGCCCTTGCTCACGCTTTCGCGCGGCGCGTGTTGTACCGTCCTTGCGTTCTCGATCGCGATCGCGCCGGCTTGCGATGACGACGCCGGCTCCGGTGGCGGCACTAGCTCGGAGGCTACAGGCTCGACCCAGAGCAGCTCCGGTTCTGGTGGCGATGACGGCAGCGGTGGCGGTGGCGGCGGTGGCGGTGGCGCAGGCGGCGGTGGACCCATCGACCCGCCCGTCGTTTGTGAGAGCCAGTGCGTCTACGTCTCGCCCGACGCGATCGGTGACGGCTCCGGCTCGGATTGGACGAACGCGATGACCGCCATCCCGGCAGAGCTTACGCGCGGTCGGGTGTACTTGCTCGCCGACGGTGACTACGGATCGCTCGTGATCGCTGCGAGCACCAACGCCGGCGAGGAGATCATGGTCCGCAAAGCCACGCTCGAAGATCACGGGACCGAAACAGGCTGGACCCCCGACCTCGGCGATGGCGTCGCGTTCTTCACCGGTGTCGACATCGGCACCTCCGACGTGGTCTTCACCGGAACCCGCGGCGGCGGCCCGGGCGCGTGGACGACCGGCCATGGAATCGAGATCGAGCGAACCGGCACCCAGTGCGCGGACAACGGTGCGCTCATCGGGATCGGTGCAGGCGTCTCGAACGTCGCCATCCGCCATGTTCACGCCTACGCCGCCAACTACGACTACCCGATGAATGGCGTGAAGGGCACCTATGGCGCGACGAACCTCACGTTCGCGTACAACTCGATCCATCGCACCTTCGGCCCGACGTTTCACATCGGCGATTGGAGCAACATCGTCATCGAGCACAACCACCTCGCCGATGTCCGCAGCACCGGTGCCGGCGATCCCTTCTGCTCCGACTGGCATGCCGAGGGCATCTCCTCGATCGGAACGAACGAAGACATCACCATCCGCTTCAACATCTGGGACCAGATCGGCGGCACCGCCGTCATCGCCGGCGTCAACGGCGGCGCGTCCGAGCGCTGGTCGATCTACGGCAACACGTTCGCCCGCAGCGTCACCACCATCGCCTACTACAACGAGCCCAATACCTCGAACCAGCAGACGATGAACGACCTCTTGTTCTACAACAACAACGTCATCCTCATGCCCGGCACGTCCGTCGGGACGCTCCTCGTCCAAGCGGGCGGCAACAACACCGCCTGGAACAACATCTGGTACGACAACATCGCCAACACCTTCGGGTTCCAAGGCGTCGACCACGACTACAACCTCTTCGCCGAAAACCGCCGTGTCGAGGGTTGCGATCCTGCCTGCGACAAAGACGACGAGGGCGCCGAGGGTGAAACCTCGCCCCAAATCGGAACAGGAAGCCCCTTCATCGACGCGACCGCCGATCCCACGACGGCCGACTTGCACCTCTCCGCCGCCACGGTGCCGGGAGCCACTTTGCCGGATCCATTCGCGACCGATCCCGACGGCGTCACGCGCGGCGGCGACGGCAATTGGGATCGAGGCGTGTTCGAGCACGCAGCCGACTGATCGCGGCTACGCTCCCCCACGCGTTCGGTAGGCACCGCCCACCGGCCCCTGCGTCCCGGTCGCGACGCGCCAGGAGCGCGAGACGATCTCCGTCACATCGGCGATGACGCCAATGGATCGCTCCGGGGCCTCAGGCAGGGGAATCGTCACCGAGAGCCCCTCATCGCGCATTCGAACCTCGCCGGTGCGCGCCAGCTCGCGGAGCCGGTCCCTCGCTTCGTCCGGGAGCGCTCTCGCGGACTCCGCGGCCGGGCCGCGAACCTCGATCGGGTCCTTGCGCGACCAGGGCCAAGTGCCGACCTGCTCGGACAGATCGTCGACCGCCACCCATTCCTCCAAACGGACGCGGTACCTGCAGTCGACGACCAGCTCGAAGCTTCCGGAGGTCGAGCGGCGCGCTCCGGCGACGACCGCGATGCCCTCCTCCGTCATGCCGTTCAGGAAGAGGGGAGCATGCAGCAAGTTGTATCCTCGATCCGCCGCGAACCTCTCCCAGGCGTCTCGGTGCCCAGCGGTGGCCGTCGCCATCGGCATTGCAGCCCGTAGCCGTTCCAACGTCGCCAGCGACGCCGCCAGCGCTCGGAGGTCCTTGCCCTCGGCGTCGAACAGTTCGGCGGCGATCCCCGCATCGTGCACGTAGAACCCCACCCGCTTCGGATCGAGCTGCGAGAGCGCCGCATAGAGCTCCTCCCAAGCCGGCCCCAGCCGCGACGGTTCGTCGGCAGAGACCACGACACCGCCAGCGCGAAGCCCCGGGCGCGCCGCCAGCGCTTTCGGATGGAAAGCAGCGTCCGCAGCATTCGCAACGAACAACCCGGCATCGAGCGGGATGCTCGCGAACATCACCAGGTGCGGTGTCTCCGAGTCATGCTGCAAGCCCTCGCAGCGGAAGCCATCCACCATCCCCTCCAGCCGCGCGACGCGCACGTCCGGATCGAACATCCGCAGATTGGAGAACCACCACGGCAGCGATCTCCCCTGGGTCCACTCCGATAGCTGGAGCTTCAGATCGAACGCGATGGCGTGCAGGCTCGTGGGCATGAGGATGTGCTCGACCGCGATGATAGTCGATGGTCCGCTCGCACCCTCGAGCGCGGCGGCCCGTCAGCGATCTGCCCGTGTCGCAGCCGCCCAGCGAGGCAACGTCGCGCGGGGCGTGCGTCACTTCGCAGCGGTTGGTCCGCATTGCGGTAGGTGGCAGACGTCTTGCCCCACGGTGCAGCGGAGCATGAAGCTGCAAAAGTCCTACACCTTCTTGTTGACCCCGGACCTCGCTGCCGCCGAAGGTTGGTACACCAAGCTGCTTGGTCGCGGTCCCGACAATCGCCCCATGAAGACGCTCGTGCAGTGGGAGCTGTTCGAGCACTGTGGCCTGGGCCTCTCCAGCGATAACGCGATCGCCAGCAAGGGCGCCGTCTTCATCATCGTTGACGACCTCCCGTCTGAACGGAGCAGGCTGCATGCCCTCGGCATCAAGCTCGGCGACGACATCAAGGGCGACTACTCCACGCTCGCGCAAGTGCACGATCCCGACGGGAACCTCGTGACGCTCGCGTCACCGCCCGCGCGGCCGTATCCGGCGGCGTGAGTGGGCGCATCCGGCAGGTGTACGGATTCATTGATAACCCGCATGGAGCGTAGGCCTGCCGCGAGGCCCTGAAGGCTTCACTTGCGGGTTCGGGGCCGGAATTGCGTGGAGGGTTACAAGATGGCCCACCCGCTCTGTACCGGAACCGCGTTGAGTTGCTCGATGGGGCTCGTCCCCGCGGTGTTCGTTGCCACTCCGCGACCTGGCGCGCCCCTGGTCCTCGGCGCGATGCAGGTGGCGACTGTGGAGCAGATTTCGCCAGCGAACGTCGCGACGTTCGGCATGTGCCGCAGCCAAGCGAACCCTGCGGTCGCTGCGGCGACCGCCGCCGCCGCAGGCGCTCCGACGCCGGCTCCGTGCGTGCCCGTGATCGTCTCGCCGTGGACGCCTCCGGCGGTGACCCCGAACGCGATGCTCCCGACGGCGACGGTGAACAGCAAGTGCATGTGCGCGTTCGGCGGGACCATCGGCGTCATGACTCCGGTGCCCGGCCCCGCGCAGTCGACGTGAGGCGGAACGACTTCAGACCGAACGGGGAAAGGCGCGAACGATGGGAAATCAGCAAGGCCAGAACGGCTCCAATGACGGCCAACAGGGCCTGGTGAGCACCGGATCTCGGTGGTTCTCGGTCCACGTGCCCGACGCGTCGGGGTCAGGGAAGCACGAGAGCTTCCTCCGCGTGGGCGCGCCGAACAAGGCAACCGAGTCGGGCTTCCTCGATGCGCTGAAGCAGAGCTACCGGGACGCGACGGGCGACGACGCGGTCAAGGCCGCGTTCGGAGAGGAAGCCAGCGATGGCATCGTCCATTACACCCAGGGAAACCTCACCCAGCTGGTCGGCGGCAAGGTCGACACGCGCGTCTTCAACGATTCGTTCACCGTCAACGTGTTGAACCGCAGTGACGAAGACGAGTCCGTGACGTCGACGAACGAGCACAAGACGTACCGCAGCTACCTCCGCCTCGGGAAGCCCAACAAGACCTTGGAGGCGTCGTTCACATCGGTGACGCCGCCACACCTGATCGTGTCGATGATTCGGGAGCTGGGGCTCCAGAAAAAAGACTGGTCAGCGTGGCAGCTCGACCTCGCGACCGCGGTCGAGAGTGTTTTGAACGGCACCTCCGCCACGCGCGAAGCGCTCCTCGCGCGGGCGAAGCTCGGAGACGATGACGCACTCGCGAAGCTCGAAGAGCTGCGTGTGAGCACCGACGCTCGAGCGACGACCGTCTACGCAGGCAAGGACGCGCATCGCTGGGCGCTCGGGGCGCTGCACGAGGTGCACGCCGAGGCCGCGGCCCAACACGCAGCCAAGGCGAGGACGGGCAACACCGACTCCCAGAGCAAGCTCGCGGAGCGTGCTCGAGCCGGCGACGCGGCTGCGCTTCGGGAGATTCAATTGATCTCCGAGACGACGGTCGACGCCGAGTTTCCGGCAAAGACGTGGGCGAAGACGGTCTTGAAGAAGCTCGGGACCGACCTCGATCGGCGCCCGCGTTTTTCGCTCGGCGACGGGATCGCGATGTTCTCGGACAAGGCGATCAACGTCACCACCCCCGAGCCGTTCAAGGTCACCGCAGGCAAGGACTCGCGGACGATCCTCGGAGACTCCTACAGCGAGACGTACGACGTCTCGGACGACGATCTGGAGAAGATCCGCTCGGGCGAGTACACGGGCCTCACGCAGCTCGAGAGCAGGAAGCTGGTCACCGCTTCGCTGACTCGAAAGAACGCGATGGGGCTTTGGCGCACTACGAAATTCGACACGAGCAAGGCGCTGAGCTTCGCAGTGGCGGACAACGCTGCCGTCACGCTCGGCGCGGCATACGCGTGCATCGGCGGCATGAAGCTCGACAACCTCATCGGCGCCAAGTTCGAGGCCAACATGGGTTTCACGATGGCTGCGCCGACAGGCAGCAAAGCCGAGCTCGTCGGTACGGGCATGGAGACCACCTGGGCGAAGGGCAAGGTGAACTACAAGGAAACCCAGTCGTTGAAGGGTCGCAGCGTCGAGATCAAAGTCGACCCCGCGGCGATCTTCTGCGGCGAGACGATGGGGCAGTTGACCACCGCCATCCGCGTCATCACGACCGCGGTCAACGCCGCCCTCTTGGCGTACGCGACCGCGCTGTCGTTCGCCAGCCTGGCTGGCGACACCGACGACGATGGGGAGGCTGAGATCCGCGGCTGGCTCGAGGTCGCGGAAGCCATCTACGCGATCGTGCTCGCGATCAACACGGTCATGGCGGTGGCGATGGCCATCGCGAGCATCGTCCAGATCGCGACGGAGAAGGCGTCCAAGGGCGCCGGCTTCCTCCCCACGACGAGCACGATGATCAAGCTCAACGAAGGGGGCATCCACATGCAGTGCGGCTCCTCGTACCTCGAGATCGATCCCTCGGGCATCAAGATGAACGGCACGCAGATCCAAGTCGGATCTCCAAGCGCGCAGTTCCTCCCCATCGGGGTGCCGGCGAACACGACGCCGGTGCAAGTCATGGATCTGGTGCGGTTCCTGTCGAGCGTGGGCGACGCCCACACGGGCCCAGTCGTGATGCCTGTCTGAGGGATGAACCATGAAAATCGTCAACACCACGCCGTACCTCTTCCACCCCTTCGATTGCTCGGCGGGCTCGCCGGGACCTGCGCTGTCGCTCTTGATCAAAGGCACGTTCAAGCTCCAAGACGGGCAATCGAGCGCGGCCGCGGACGAACAGAAGCCCTTCAAGGGCGACCAGCAATTCCTCGACGACCTCGGACGCAGCACGAGCTACGCGAGCGATCTCGTCCCGCTCAAGACGCGTGGTGAGGTCACGCTGCTCGGCTCCTGTCACACGCCCCAAGGCGCTCCTCGCGGTGAGTGCGACGTCTCGCTCACGGTCGGGCCAATCCACAAGATGCTGCGCGTGAGCGGCGAGCGACACTGGTCCAACGGCGTGCACAAGCACGCGAGCTCGCCGAAGCCGTTCTCGACGATGCCGCTTCGCTGGGAGCTCGCGTACGGCTCGCTCGCCGATCGCCACAACCCCCTCGGCCGCGGGGTCGAGCCGACCGATCCCGCCAAGGGTGAGGACATCCTGCTCCCCAACGTCGAGTACGCCGACAAGCGCGTCGTGGCGCCTACCGACAAGCCACCGCCCGCGGGCTTCGGCCCCATCGCGCCTCACTGCGAACCGCGCCTCGGGCGACAGGGCACCCGCGACCAACGGTGGGCGGCGTTTCGCGCACCGCTCGCGCCGGCAGACTTCGACCCTCGCTATCACAACGCCGCGCCGGACGATCAGCAGCTCCCCGAAGAGACGTACTTCCGTGGTGACGAGCCCATCGTGCTCGAGAACCTGCACCGCGATCTTCCGAGGCTCGAGAGCTCTCTGCCCGGCAAGCGGCTGCGGCTCTTCCTCTGGCTCCGCGGCACAGGCAACACGAAGCTCTGGACCGAGGTCGAGCTCCGGCTCGATACCGTGCACATCGCGCCCGACGATGACGAGCTCGTCCTCGTGTGGCGACGTCCGGTAAAGGTCTCGAGCGCCGCCCACCCCGAGATCCTCGCCGCGTACCTCGCCGAAGAGGATCTCGCGACCGAGCCCGCCCCGGCGGAGGTGCACTACGCCCGCTTCCGAGCGCTCAATCCCGAGCGCCCCTCCGAGGAGGAGGAGCTCCAAGCGCACATCGACACGCAGATGGCCGACGCCAAGAAGTCGCTCAAGGATGCGAACATCGACCCCAAGCTCGTCGCCGAGGTCGACAAGACCAACGACCCCAGCAAGGTGCTCGACCTCCTCATGGGCTTCATGAGGACGCAGTCGGCCGAGCTCGACCGATTGACGGCGAAGGTGAACGCGAAGAATGTTCGGCGCTGATTTGGCGCAGTTCCGCATCTGGGCGACCCAGACCCTGCGTCGGTGTCGCAAGAACTACCTGTGCGTCTAGCCCGTCCGGCTGCGTCAGATTGAGCCCGACGCGAACGTCGAGCAGCTCTCCATGAACCAATCCGTTGCCTCAGAGGTGGCCGTATTCGCCGAGGTGGCGAAGCGGTTTTGCGAGACCATGGAGACGCCACCGACGAGCCCGGCCGCGAACCTGCGCCAGCTTCAGGTTCTTCTTGCCGAGCTGCATCTTGCTGCTCTGCGGCTGCCCGACCTGTCGTCCGATGAGAGCGCTCCGGAGCTGAACTCCGACGGCTCCAAGATCGCCGACGGGCGCCTTTCGTTGCCTTGCGACTTCTACTGGGACGTCTTCGAGCCGCTCGCTGCGGATCCTGAATCACCAGTTGGCAACTCGACCGCCGACGACCTCAGCGACATCTACGATAACGTGAAGCTCGGGCTTCTCCACTGGGAGCAGGGCTTCCCCCAAGAAGCATGCTGGCAGTGGCGGTTCCTCTTTCACTTCCACTGGGGTGAGCATCTAACCGGTTTCCTGCGTGCGCTCTATTGGGCCGTGCGCGAAGACCCTTCACTCGCGGAAGACGCGAGCTAAATTTAGCTGGTCGTGGGCGAACTTCGGTCTTCCGCGGTGCTACCTTGGCACCGTGGCGCGACGTCGCGTGTTCGATCCATCGGCTCCTTCCGGCACTGCAGGCTGTCCTGCCTGCGGTGCCGACCTCTCATGGGCGACGGCCACGGACTTGCGCGTCGCGAGGTTCCAATGCCGTTGCCACAACGGAATTCACCCCGGCATCAATGAGCTCCGCTGCCGTGCGTGTAAGAAGCTCGTGATCGTCAAGGGAACGCCCGGTGATCTCTTGGGACTGAGGGTAAGCGCCACCTCGAAGTCCCCTCTCGTCACGGACGCCCAGTTCTACGAGGCGTACTTCAACGATCTCGACAAGCACTAGCGGCCGACGCCCGCGCGCCCTGCTGGCGTCAGCTCGCCTCGCCTTCGAGCTCGTCGTGATACCTTACTCGGACTCATTGCCGTGGACGCTCGCAGTCGGATCCTTGTCATTCCCGAGAAGTTCGACCCCGAGCGGGATGCGGTGGCCTCTGCCTGGGAATCGTGCGGCGGCAGCGTTCTAAGACTGGGTCGATTCTGGGACCCCCCTCCGCTCGATCGCCGCAGCGTTCGTGTCTATGGGAACGACTCGTTCTGCTTGGTGCTCGAGCAGAAGCTCGAGTTGGCGCTCTGTTCCCCGGCCGACGACCTATTGTCGACGCTGAGCGCCGCTCTTCTCGGCCGACGCGTCGAGACAATGACGATCGCGTCCATGACCGGTCCGTTTCCCGCCTTCGTGAAGTCTCTGATTCCGAAACAGATCCGATCACGGGTCTACGCGAGCGGTACCGAGCTCGCCGCCGAGTGCGAGGGCTTAGACCCGAACGTCGGCCTGTTGGTCTCCGAGCCGGTCGAGTTCTTGGCTGAGGCGCGGTCGTTCATTCTCGATGGCAGGGTTCTCGACTGCGCCATCTACGAAGGGAACGCCGACGTGGACGACGCTCGCGGTTTCGCGGCCGTGGTTGCGCGCGAAGCGTGTGTGCCTAGAGCAGTCGCCCTCGACGTCGGTCTCCTGCGCGACGGCCGATGGGTGGTCATCGAGCTCAATGCCGCCTGGGGGGCTGGACTCAACGGCTGCGATCCGATGCTCGCGCTGCCGGCGATCGACGCGGCGACGACGACGGGATAGCTGCCTTCGCTTCCCGTCGGCGGTCGCTCGCTCTGGACGTCTGCCCGTCCGCGCGAATACCTTCGACGGACGCCCAGGTCGCATGGCGATTCCGGAACTTGAACAAGCGCGAGTGTCGCGGGCTCTTCGTCGCTACTGCGAGAAGGTGCCGCTTGAGATTCGCGACAAGCTGAGCAAGGACTTCCGCTTCGTTCGGTCCGACATCGAGCTCTTCGAGCGCCGTCCGCATTTCATGGAGCGGGATCGGTACACCGAGAACGTCGTCGCGAAGTTCAGGTACAACGCGAAGCGCGGATCGTGGACGTTGTACTGGCGCGACGGGAACCTACGCTGGCACGCGTACGAGGGGTTTGAGGACAAGCGCGACTTCCTCGAGCTCCTCCGCGAGGTCGAGACGGATCCGACCGGCATCTTCTGGGGGTAAGCGTTCACAGCCGCCGACGTTGGTCTGAGCTCTTACGCGTGGCGACGGTGTGGCATCCCGATACGTCGTCGGGCACACTGCTCAGCCTCATGGAACACGAAGCCATCCGCACCTCGATCGAGGCACTCCTCAGAACGGTGCTCGAGGCCGGCCACGCCGAGGGATGTCTCGCCGAAGACGAACGCGGCGACGTCATCGCGTCTGTCGGAGCTCTTCGTTCGCCCGCCGCGCTGTCGATAGATGTTCCGCTTCGACTTGGCGGGCGTCTCGTCGTCTGCTTTCGGGATCGCCCCGCAATCGGCCTCGTCCGCACTCGCGCGCGACGCATCGAGCGGGAGCTCTCCGATCTCGTCGCCGCCTACGAGCGTTCCCTCGTTCGCCCGCCGCGCATTCCCGGGTCCGCGTAGTCCGCGGACCCATTGGTGGCCGCCACTACCGCCCAATCAAGCGGACCAACCCCCCAATCACCCGATTCAACCCCGCCAGCGGCGCCGCCCCGCCGCCCGCCCCAATCTCCGCATACCCCAACGCATCCGCCACCTCCAAACACGACAGCGTCTCCCGCGCCGAGCCCAGCGCGTTCAGATAGCGCTGCCGCCGCGTCTCGCCCTCCGAGCCGCTGCCCTCACTCATGTTGAGCGGCGAGCGCAGCGAGCCGTCACCGCGCGGCTTTGCGCGCGGCTTGGCCTTGACCCACCGAGCACGCCGGCAAGATCGGAAAGCCCGAGCGAGCCAACCCCACTTCTCGCTCTCGCGCCTATTTCTCGTTCTCTCGCGCCCGCCCCCGCGCGCACGCCCGCGCCCACGCGCGCGCACGCTCTCGCGCGCACGCCCGCTCTCGCGCCCGATCGGCGTCAGCCGATCAGCGCCGGCAAGTTCCCCGTCACCTCTCCGAACGTATCTCCCCCCACTCCCACCGCATTCATCACCGTCAATATCGCCTGCCCCGGGTGCGCCCCATTCGCCGCAATGTGCTCACCCCTCCGCAACCCACCCGCGCCACCGGCCACGCACAGAACCATGTTCTCCGTCGAATGCGAGCTGCTCACATTCCCCGTCGACGGATCGTTCCCGTGTCCCCCCTCCCACAACCAAACAATGCCGCAGCTATCCAACAGGTTCCCGCCCTCTTCCGGCGTCGCCCTCAGCTTGTCGACCAAATACGCAAAGTGCTTCATGTGCCACGCCTGCGCCGTAGCAACCGCCATCGTTCCGCCCGGCACGCCTCCGTGCCCGACCTCGTGCAAATCCGTCGCCTGCCCCGTCAGCGCATTCATATTCAAATGCGACTGCGCCATCGTGAACAGCACCGCTCCCACGCGCGACAGATCACACGTGAACGCCATGTGCACCAGATCCATGAACACCCGCGCGCGCTCCTCCTCGCCCGAGTACCCGACGTTCTGATCGTATCCACCGTCCGGCTGGTTCCCGCCCAATGCAGGATCCGTCGGCGCCCCAAACTTCTGACATTCCCCTCCAGGCGCAGGCGGCAGCGTGCTGATCCGCTTCTCCAGCTCGCGGATTTCGTCGAAATGACGATCCAGTCTCTGTCGATCCGCGCCGCCCAGCTTCTGCCGCAATACATCCGCGCGGTTCTTCACGAGGTCGAGCACGCTCTTCCTCTGCCGCCAGAGGAAGTCCTGCTCCGCCGCAGCAGCCGCGTCGTCCGGCGGGGCGAAGTTGTAGAAGAGCGAATCG
Organism: Polyangiaceae bacterium; assembly: GCA_041940405.1. Lineage (GTDB taxonomy): Bacteria > Myxococcota_A > Polyangia > Polyangiales > Polyangiaceae > Xiheicaenibacterium. The sequence goes on along the minus strand of JBGTSH010000104.1, from coordinate 2,349 downwards.
AATGCCTGGCTCGGGCTCACCGTCCCCGGCACCTCGATCAGCCCGCCGCTCCCATCGTCCTTGATTGAAATCACGTCGCGCCCATACGGCGCGGACACGCTCAAGTACCAGGATGCCTGGATCTGGTAGACGAGGTTCGGGTGCACCGTGCTCCCGGCGATCACCTCCGAAACGATCTGATCCGAGGTCGGCCCGCGCTTGTCGTGATCCAAGCTCCGCATGCCCGTCAAGAGCGGCCCCATGTTGTTGATGTGAAAGTCGTCCGGCCTCCCTCCCGCCGGCACCGACCCGCCGTTCGCCGTCGGGATCCGTAGCCCCGACACGATCGTGATCTCGTCCTGCACGTTGTAGTCGGCGAACGGCTGCGTCGCCGTCTTCAGGTCGTAGCCGGGCCCCGTCGCGTCCGGCACGAAGTAGTTGTCGACCGGGTCTCCGTCCGCGCCCATCGACTGCCCGCCCCACAGGACGAGATATCGAAGCGGAGGCGGCGCCGCCGCAGCCTCTTTCGAGTCGAGCATGATCTCGAGCACCGGCAGCGCGATCGCCGCGCCCCCCAGGCTCGTCAGCATCGCGCGTCGCGACAGACTGCGTCGCTTTCTTACGGGGTACATCACGGCTCCTCCTTGCGGAAGCCGAAGCTCGGCTGGGAAACGAGATCGAGCATGAGCTGGTCGAAGCGCTTGCCGTTCTCTTGGAACTTCGTCACGAGCTCCTCGAGCACCGGTGCGTCGTCGCCGTCCTCGCGCCGGCCGACCGCGAACCGGTAGACCTGCGAGACGACGCAGGGCTCGAGCATCTCCGACGCGATCGCGAGCTCCGCGAGCTCTGCCGGACCGCTGAAGCTGCCGACGCCGTCGATCGCGCCGTCGCCGGCGATCGAGCACTCGGGCTTGCCCTCTTCGGTCTCCCTGTAGCGCCCTTGGTTGTCGTAGTTCTCGAGCCCGAAGCCGATGGGGTCCATCAGCTTGTGGCAGTTGTAGCAACCGCCCTGGTTGTGAACCGCGTAGCGGTCGGACTTGCAGTTGCCGCTCGCTTCGCCGGGCGGCGCATCGGTGTCGACGTCGGGCGGCGGCTTCGGCACCTCCTGACAGAGGAGGCGCGTCCTGATGAAGATGCCGCGCTGGGTGGGGCTCGTGTCGGCGAACTTGCCGAACGAGCTGAGGACCGAGCCGTGCGAGAGGATGCCGCGCCGCTCGTCCGGGTAGCTCACCCAGGAAGCGCCGCCGGGCGCGGGGTAGCCGTAGTGGCCGGCGAGGAAGTCGGTCAGGTACGTCTGCTCCGACCGGAAGAGCTGCATGTAGTCGGCCTTGTCATTCATGACGATCTTGTCGACAAGAGCGCGCGACTCGGCGCGCAGCTCGGCGACGAGCTCGGCCGAGTGCGGCAGCTGGTGGTAGCCGAGCCAGAGCGCGTGGAAGCGGTCGATGCGATCGCGGGCGCGCTGATCGGCGAAGAGCTGCTCCGCCGCGGCGCGGATCTCTTCCGGCGTGTGGAGTCTGCCGCCTTCTGCCTGATCGAGGAGCCAATCCGGCGGCGTCGAGCCGACGATGAAGTACGACAGGCGCGTTCCAATCTCGAAGTCGTTCAGCTGGAAGACGCCGGGCATGCTCGCGATCGGCGTTCCGATCTCGACGCGGTAGAGGAACTCGACGTCTTGCAGGATCGCGCTGATCGCCAGCTTCACCCCGAGGTCGAAGCTGTTTCCCTCGACCGCGAGCGGCTGAAAGTGCTCCACGAACTGCTGCGCTTCGGCGTCGGTGAGCGGGCGGCGGAACGCGCGCCGGCCGAAGCTCTTCACGAACTGCGCGAGGCACGCGCCGTCCGCGGGACCCGTCGGCGTGCACGGAACGATCTTCGCCATCACGGCCGGGTTCGCGACCGCGCGCTCAGCCGCGCCCACAGCGAGCGTCTCCGCCGCCTCGATGAGCGCCGGCGAGACCTTCTGCGTGTGGTAGTCGTTGTCGAACGGATCGTTCACGTCCTCGGGCAAGAGGCCGAACCCCGATCGCGACGTGTCGTCCAAGAGGTCGCGGAGCGTGTCGTCGTACTCGGTCCGCGTCAGGCGTCGCGCGCCGCTGAAGGTCGCCGCCTTCGCGCCCTCCGGTGCTGGCCCGCCCGCCGCGCCGTCGCCGCCTGGGTCGACAGCCACGACGACGCCTTTTCGGAGGCCTATGCCCGCTTCTCGGTCGCCCTGGATTTCCAGAGCTTCGAGGCGATGTTCGCCGGCTTCGAGAGCCGGCGCGGCCAGATCATGGCCTATGTCCAGCGCTGCGGCGGCCTGGCCGGCGCGATCACCGACGCCTGGACGCGCTGCGGCTTCGACGCGCCGACCTCGGCCGAGGACCTCGC
>JBGTSH010000103.1:0-30096 GCA_041940405.1 Polyangiaceae bacterium | reverse complement strand
CGATCGGTCACTTGGAATCGTGGTTCCGCTACTGCGGCTTCTTCCATCAATCCAAACGATCCTGGGTGTAACGTCGCTCGTTCACGTTCACGCCGCTCGTTCACGTTGACGTCCCCGCGCGTCAGCGCGGCATGAAGTCCATGCACCAATAAATCGCCAGCGGTCCGGGCAGCGGGATCGTCTCGCGTCGCACGAGGCTGAAGCCCGCTCTCTCGATCTCCGGCGTGATCGAGGCAGCGTTGGCGTGGTGGTAGTGACCCTGAAAGCCGGCGATGCGGCGGCCGAGGCGGTAGAGCTGGTTCTCGGTGGGGAGCGTGACCAGGAGGCGTGACTCTGCGTTTCGCATCCATTTGCGAAAGAGCGAGAGCGCGGGGCCGAGCGGTTCGACGTGCTCCAGGACCTCACCCGCGAGGATGATGTCGACGCTCTTCTCTTCGATCTGCTGCTCTGCTTCGCCGGGGCCGAGGAGGCGGACGTTCTGGTAGCCGCGGCGAACGACGAGGAGGCGCGCGGCGTCCAGGACGAGATCGACGCCGATCACCTCGTCGGCGACGTCGAGCGCGTCTGCGAAGAGGACGCCGCTGCCGCAGCCGTAGTCGAGGATGGTGAGCGGCTTGTGGCCGATGGCGCGAGCGGCGCGCTGCATTCGTTCGGCGAGGAGCTCGACGCGCCACCACGCCATGGTGCGAAGGAGCGGGTTCTTGTGCAGGTAGCTCGGGATCGCCATCTCGGCCGCGTCTTCGGCAGAGAGCAGACCGGCCATCTCGCGCAGCGTGTCTTCGTCGAGACGTTTGGACGGGATCATGAAGGCTTCTCGATCGAGGGCGGCGTCGTCGCTTGGCGCGCCGTCGTCGGGGGCGGTGGTACCGGCGTGAGCGACTCGAGCTTTCGAAGGATGTAGAGCTGCTGCTCTTGCACCACGCGGAGGCGCGAGATCATGAGCGCCACCTGGCCGAGGGCGAAGATCAGCATCGAGAGGCCGAACAAGAAGGCCGAGACGAAGCCGGCCCAGATGTGCGGCGTGAATTGACCGGCGACGATGCGGTGCCAGACGAAGAACACGCCCGCCGCGAACGAGAGCAAGAGGAGGACGAGCGACGCGGTGCCGAACACCGAGCTCGGCCGGTAATCGCGGACGCTCCCGAAGATGATGCTCGAGGTGCGGACGAAGTAGCGCCAGAGGTTCGATGCGACCCGCGACTCGCCGTGCTCTCGCACGCCGCGCACCGGGAGCGGCACCTCGACGATCTTCATCCCCTTGGCAGCGAGCACCAGGAAGCTCTCTTGCGTGTAGGTGAACGAGCCTGTCAGGACCAGCCTGAGGAGCGCCTCGCGCGAGTAGGCGCGGAAGCCGCACGAGACGTCGTGGTAGTCGCCGCCGGCGAGGAAGCTGACGAGCTTTGCCATGCCCCAGTTGCCGAACCGCTTGAGGAGCGGCATCTCGGGGACGAGCGCCTTGTCACGGAACCGTGACGCCGTGGCCATGTCGGCCTGGCCTCGAAGAACCGGACGGATCAGCTTCTCGATGCCCGCGGGGTCGAACTGGCCGTCCGAATCCATGTTCACGGCGACGTCGACGCGCCTGCGGATCGCTTCGGCCAGCCCTGTCTGAATCGCGACGCCGACGCCCCGATTCACGCCGTGGGAGATCACGTCGGCGCCGGCCTTGCGGGCGAGCGCCGCGGTCTCGTCGGTTGACCCGTCGTCGATGACGACGACCTCGACCGACCCGACGCCTTCGATATCACGCGGAATCCGCCCGATGACGTCGGCGATCGTCATCGCCTCGTTCAGGGCCGGCAGCATGACGAGAAGGCGCTTTTCCACCTGCTTTCGGCTCTAGTCGCACTAGAAGGGAAACGGAAGCGCGTCCCTCGGCAAAGTGTCGGTATAAGACGCCTCGACTCACGTGCAGCTCCGTCCCCTCGCAGCGCTGTTCGCGAGACTGTCCGCGCCCGGAGCGCGAGGTCTCCTCGGGGTGGCGTTGATCTTTCTCGCGGCCGGATCGCTGAACCTCTGGTCGATGCCGCTGCTCGAGCCGAACGACGAGAGCCGGCACATGGGCTACGCGATGGCCCTGGCCGAGGGGCGCATCCCTCATGTGCTCGAGCCCATCGATCTGACGAAGACCAAGCTCGGCTATCTGCGAGGGACCAACATCCAGGCGGCCGCCGCGCATCCGCCGCTCTATCACGGGCTCGTCGCCCTCCCGCTGAAGGCCGCGTCCGATCGCGATCAGATCGCGTGGGGCATCCTCTTCGCGCGAGCGCTGTCGCTGACGTTCGGCCTGTTCAGCGTGCTCTATGCGCACCGCCTCCTGCGCTTGCTCCTGCCGCAAAGGCCCGATCTGTCGCTCGCCGCCGTCGCGATAGTTTCGTGCTTTCCCGTCTATGTAGCGAGCTCGTCCATCGCCTACGGCGACTCGCTCGGCGCGCTCGCGTTCATCGCGACCCTGGCCTCTTGTGCCGAGGTCTCGGCGCACGGGATGTCGCTCAAGCGATACGCGATTGCGTGCGCGTGGTTCGGCGTGGCGACGCTGACGCGTCTGCCGGTGATGGTGTCGGCGACGCCGGCGCTCCTCTTGCTGGGTGTGCCGCGCTACCTCGAGACCTCCGGGACGGTACCCCGGCGCCTCGTTCGCGCCTTCGTTCCGGTCCTCGGCGCAGGGCTCGTGGGGCTCGCTGCCGGCGGGTGGTTCTACGTGCTCAACGTCGCTCGCTACGGCGATCCGAGCGCGACGAGCGCTCTGCTCACGCGTCTCGAGCGCCAGCCGATCCCCTTCATCGATATCATCCTGTCGCGCGATTGGCAGCGGCTCTTCGAGTACCAGTGGGCCGCGATTGTCGGCATGGTCCGCAAGAACTCGCTCGCGACCCATTTCGCGCGGACGCTCATCTACTTGGCGGCGCTCGGCGGCGTGGTGCACCTGGTGCGTTTCATCCGCCGGCGTCGCGCCGAGGCTTCGCAGGCCAAGCCGGCGGACGCAGCTCAGGCCGGGGTTCGCGTCGCGCGCTGGGTCGCGGCGGCATGCGTCATCGCCTACGTCGCGCTGCTGTTCGTCTTCCGCGCACGCGGCGGCTTGATGACGGCACGGTATGCGATGCCGTTCGCGTGGGCGATCGGTCTCGGTTTGGCGGCGCTCCTCGCTTGGCCGCGGCGACCCTCGCTGCTTCAAGCGGTGCTCGCGGCGCTCGTCGGATTCCTCTTCCTCACGATCGAGCAGTACCAGCCGGACGCGTACTTGGCGTTCGGCGACCTCCGCGTCGAGCTCGCGCTGGCGAAACAGGGCGTCGGGTACGCAAACACCTTCGTGTTCGGACACATCGCGGTGCTCGTCGTCGGCGCGCTCTTCGTCCTCCAGGCGGTCGGCGCCACCTACCGCGGAGCAGGAGATCCGTGATCCGCCGGCTGCTCGATGCAGGTCGGGCGCCGCTCGTGGGCGCGCTTTTGATGGTCATCGCCAACGCGACGACGCACATGCTCATGTTGCCGCCGTTTTACGCGGTCGATGAAGGGCGGCACCTGGGCTACGCGGTCGCGATCGCGAACGGCCGGATCCCACACGTGCTCGAGTCGATCGATCCGGCGACCATCGGCGCGACCGAGATCAAAGGAACGAACATCCAAGCCGCCGCAGCACACCCGCCGCTCTACCACGCGGTCGTCGGCGTTCCGTTCAAGAAGGCGGTCGAGTCCGGTCGCGTCGCGCTCGGCGTGCGCTTCGTGCGCGCGGTGTCGATCGTCTTCGGTCTCGCTGCGGTGGCGATGGCCTGGCGCATCCTGCGGACGCTCTTGCCTCGTCGTGACGACCTCGTCGCGCTCGCCCTCGGCGCGATGGCGTGCCTGCCGATCTTCACGTTTGCGACGTCGGTCGCCTACAACGATTCGCTGGCGATGCTCGCCGTGACCGGCGCGCTCGCGTCGTTCTGCTCCGCGGCTGTTCACGGCTTCCGCCGGTCCCTCTACATCGAGTGCGTGCTCTGGGCGTGCGTCGCGGGTCTCACCCGCTTGACGGCGCTCCTCGCGATCGCGCCCCTCGGAATCGGATGGTGGATCGTAACGGCGCGAAGGAATGACGCGCCCCCGATCCGCCGCCACCTCTTCGGCGCGCTCTCCGCCGCCGGCCTCGGCGCAGCAGTCGTCGCGACGAGCGGGTGGTTCTACCTCCGAAGCATGTCGGTGTACGGCGATCCGACCGCAGCGTCGGCGCTCTTCCAGCGGCTCGGTCGGATTCCGAACGGATACTTCAACGCCTTCGTGATGCGGCCCGGAACGCTCTACGAGCAGCACTGGACGCGCATCGTCGGTGGCGTGAGCCTACCGGCCTCGAGCGAGCGGTACGCGCACCTCTTGATGGCGCTGGCAGGGATCGGCGGCGTGCTGCTCATCGTGCGGCTCCTGCGAAAGCGGCCGCTGCCGTCGCTCGACCGCACGCTCCGTCTGCCGTGGGCCATCGTCGTCGCGTCGGCGGCGATCATCGTGGCGCTGGCGCTGACGTTCCACGCCAAGGGCGGTGACCTGACCCCGCGGTACATCCTGGGCGTCGTCTGGCTGCAGATGCTCGTCCTGATGGTGCCGATGACCTGGCCCAAGAGCCCGTCGCTTGCGGTCGGCGTCCTCTTCTCGATGGCGCTCATGCATTTCTTGATCATGGACGCCTACGCCGCAGAGCAGATCCCCGACCTGCTCCTGACGCCCAACGATCCGCGCCGCAAAGGGATCGACTTTGCCCTCGCTATCGGGATTCGAAAGACCGGCGTACCCCTTCCCGAGGTCTGGTTCGTGGGCGCGCTCGCGCTCTTCACGACCGGGCTGGTCATCGTGATCAACGCCTTCAGCCGCGCTTACAGGCAGACGCTCGTCAACGAACCGCCGGCGGCTTGATCTGCCAGCTGACGAAGCCGATCGCGGCGAGCGCGAGGTAGACGACAACGAAGACGAACAAGCCGAAGGCGACGCCTTGCGCGGCCGAGAGCCCGATCGCCGGAAATACGACGGCGAAATACGCCTCGCGGATGCCGACCCCGCTCATGCTGATCGGCAAGAGGCCCAAGAGGTTGGCAACGGCCAGCAGGCACACGGCGTCGAAGAACGAGATCGGAAGCCCGAGGGCCTGGGCCGCGAGCCACCCTTGCCCGAAGCCCACGATGAATGACACCACCGTCAGCGGAAGCGTAAGCCACAAGGTCCTGCCGACCTGCGCGCGCAAGGCCGCGAGGAAGCGCGAGAGCCCCTCGGCGCCTTCGTCCTTCGCGAGGCGCGCGTAGGCAGTCTTCATCAGGCGCTCGGCGATCCCCGGCACCAAGAAGACGAGCGGACCGAGCACCGTGACCGCGACGACGAGCCAGCTGACGAGCCAGAGATCGCCGGCGAGCACCGACGAGTAGCGCACCATCGCCACCGCGACGAAAGCCGCCAGCACATAGAGGTCGGTGAGCCGGTCCATGACGACCGAGGCGAGCCCCTCGGCGTACGGCGTGCCTTTGTCCTGCTTCAGGTATTGGACGCGAAGCACGTCGCCGACGCGGCCCGGCGTGATCATCGCCAGGTAGAGCGACGACGAGAACGCGAGCCAGGCGTCCTTGGTGCCGTACTCGATCCCGCGCGCGCGCAGCATCGCTTGCCAGCGCACGACCTTGAGATGGATCGCGACGAAGTTCACGAGCAGCGCGAGCGCCAGCCAGAGCGGGTCTGCGCTCGCGAACATCCGGCCGATCGCCGCCGGGTCGTCGAGCCTGAGGAGGATCGCGACGAGCACGATCGGGCCGACCAGGCGGAGCAGCCAGCGTACGAGCCCGCGGCGGTTGGGCGAAGACTGCGAAGACAGCGGCGGCTCCTCGGTCCGGGTGTATTCGGATCGCTCGCCGCGGGCAACTCGACGGCGCGTCGCCGTTGACGATCCACGTGAACGTGGACGGCGCAAGTGAACGTGAAAGACGTGAACGGGCACGAGAGGAGCGATCATGCACCCCACGTCAAAAGGCGTACGTGGACGAGCCCGAGCCCGAGTACGAGCCGGTAAACGTGCCCGTCCACGGGGAGCGAGGACGAAGCACGCCGCGTCGATGTCGAACGAGAGCTAGGGGGACGCTGAGAAGACCGCCATGCGACCAAGGTCCGATGGTCTGAAACACACGGACCCGTTCCGGTCGCATGCGGGTGCGACATTGGTCGCACCCGCTCTGCCGAGTCCTCGCAAGTGCGCGATTCCGGGTGCGGCTGCTCCCCCGACGCGACCGATCTCGCGTCCGGATGCGACCCAACGCTCCAGGTCAAAAACACACCACCCGGTTTCGGTCGCACGCCCGCCAACGGAGGCCGCCATCTCGCGCCATCCACGGCGAATGGCGCGATGACAGCGATCGTGAGCGTCCTCGCAGCCGCTAAGCGGCAAACGTTGACGGGCTCGTCCTCGGGCTCGCGCTCGTCCACGTACGCCTTTGACGTGGGTGCGTGATCGCTCCTCTCGTCCACGTTCACGTCGCACGTGCCCGTGCCCGATCCTCTCTCCCGCCTATTCCTTCTCCGGATCCCCCAGCACGTCCCTCACGTCCTCTTCGCCTTCCTTCGGCGCGGGCTCCGCCTTCTTCCCGCTCACCGACTTGAACAGCGCGTACGACCCGTACCGCATGACCTCTTCCAGGCGCCCCTCTTGCAGGGCCTTCTGGTGTTTGGTTTTGCGGTCCTTCTTCAGCTCGTTCTCGTCGACGAAGACGTACTCAGTCCCCTTTTGACCATAGAAGTACACGTGCCGGCGATTCGAGACGTGCGGGCCGAGCTTGTTGGTGACGCCCACGCTCTTGCCCGGCGGGATGGCGCGCACAGCCTTGTCGACGAAGGCGTAGAGCTCTGCTTGGGCGGGCGTGAGCTTGCGGACGATCGGGTGGAAGCCCCCCCTGAACGTCTTGTTCTCGACGATGCCGCCGAACTTGTACGAGACCCCGGCCGACGCGACGAGGCACGCGACGACCAGCGCGCGGCGTAGCTTCGTCGGATCCAGCGCCTTGATGGTTGCGAGCGTGCCCTCGGACACCTCACGGATTGCGCCGGGGAGAATCGCGAAGGCAAAGGGGAGGATGGTGCTCGTGTACTGGAAGTGCGTCGAGAAGACCGCGGTCCGCGAGGCGAGGAGCGTGAGCGCGAGCCCGTAGGCGAGGAGGATGCGCTTCTTCTTCGTGAAGAAGGGCAAGAAGAGCATCGGAAGGAAGAGGGTGAAGACGAACTGGACCTTCGCCTCTTCGAAGACCTGCGCGACGACGAACGCCGGATTGGTCAAGAAGGAGAGCACGAGGCTTCCGATGCCTTTGCCGCCCTGAATGAGCTCTTGGTAGTAGTACGCGAACGAGTACGAGTCCTGGCCCGACATGACGATGCCGGAGCTCGTCATGAAGACCAGCTTCACGATCGCGAAGTAGAAGGCGCAGACGAGGATCGTGACGACGCCGCGCCAGCGCGTCGCGGGGCCCGGGTGGATGATCGTGAGCACGCCGACCATGCTCATCATCAGCGGAACGTCCTCACGCACGAGGAGCGCGATCGCGAGCGTGATCCAGTAGGCGTACTTGCGATTCGAGAAGTAGCAGTAGAGCGTCCACAAGATCGGCATCGGCGCGAGCGTCAGCGAGTGGAACTCGTACAGGTTGGCGCCGTGAAGCGCAGGGTGAAGCAGGTAGCAGGCAGCGATGAGGAGCGCCTGACCGCGGTGCTTCAAGAAGAGGTTCGCGAGCAGGTACACGGGCACGACGCCCGAAGCGATCCATACGCTCTGCAACCCGAGGATGAGCTCGGCTCGCGGATAGAGGAGGTAGATCGGCGAGAGGAGAACCAGGATCGGATCGAAGTGCGCCGAGCCGTGGTACTCGGCCTTGATGAAGGTGCAGGCCAGCGGCCTTCCGTGGATCGACTGGTAGAAGATGTTGTCGTAGATGCCGAGGTCGATCGTGCGCGTGACGAGCGCGTGGTGGTTCGTGATCGACAGGCGCGCAAAGAACCAGCCATAGGCCACGCCCATCGCGACGAGCACCAAGAGGGCGGCGTACGGCGCGATGCGCTCGAGATGCCGTTTGTAAGCAGGACGCGGCTCGTCGGGCTCGGGCAGCGGCGTGTCGGACGGACCGATCCGGTAGACGCCCCATCCCACGATGAAGGCCGCAATGGCCGCGTACGTCAGCGTGAGGAACGGGTTCTTCTTCTCGATGTCGCTCTGGAAGAGCGCGAGCACGAAGGGCGCAGCGCCGAGCGGTAGGAGCCATGAGCCGAGCGTCGAGAGGACGCGCGCGGTGTCGAACCGGCCCACCCGGATCCTGCGAACGACGATCGCGGCGACGAACACCAAGAGGAGCGCGCCCACCGCAATGGCGACCGGCGTGACCGCCTCGACCTGCTGCTGGAAGCCGAGCTGGTTGGTGCCGAGCAGCTTGATGCGGTCCTTGCCGCGCAGGTACCAGACGATCGAGGCGGCGCCGATGACGGCGAAGAAGGGAGGCCAGACGAAGCCCATCCCCGCGCCGAACAAGCGCGCCGCGAGCAGGGTCACGCGCTCCTTGGCGCGAGCGAACCTACTCTGGCTCTTTTCCATCGGAGCGCCCCGTCTATCTCACGGCTCGACCAGCGCCAAGATCCACGGGTAGCTCGTCACGAGCTCGACCGATCGAAAGCGGCCTTCGAGGAGCTTCTTGAAGCTCGCCTTGGTGAAGTGGTTGACGTGCTCCGGGTCGTTCCCCAAGCGCGTCACGTTCTTCAGGCGCGCCAGGTTGGAGAGCATGAAAAAAGGCTCGTGCGGCACCGTCAGGATCAGGCGCTTGGCGCCCAGCGACGCGAGCTGCTCGAGCGCACGAGGAACGTCGGGCAGGTGCTCGAGCACCTCACAGCACATGACGAGATCGTAAGGAGGCTCGAGGACCGAGAGGTCGTAGATCGAGCCGACCCGCGCGTCGACGCGCGGGAACTTCTGGCGCAGCGCCCGCAGGTCCTCTTCACGAGGCTCGAGACCGGTGAACTGCTTCTCGGGGAAGCGCTCGCTCAAGTAGCCCGACAAGAACCCTTCACCCACGCCGATCTCGACGACGCGGGTCACCGGGTTTGCCTCGACGAAGAGCCCGTGCAGCCGTTCGACGAACCGGCGGATCAGCTCCCGAACGACCGGGTTCTTCGAGCGGTATTTGGGCGTCTCGAAGCGATCGAAGTAGGCGTCGGGAAGCACCGGCTCCCCATACCACGACAGAGCGGTGCTATTGAGGCCTTGGCATGCCTTCCTTCGGTCTCCTTGCGTGGGCGGCCTGCGCCGCGGGGGCGCTCGTCCTCGGGGGAAGCACGTGGTTTTCGGCCGAGGGAACGGCGAGCGCTCGGGCAACGGCCGCGGTCGTCGGTGCCCTCTTGGGCGCTGGTCTGGGGGTCGTCCTCGCTGCGCTCGAAGCCGGGCTGGTCCGCCTCGTCGGAGCTCGCCTGGCCCGCCTCGGCGATCGTCTGGGCATCGCCCGGTACCTGGACAGAAGCGCCGACGCGCCGCGGGAGCCGATCGTCGATCTCCATGCCCGGGCGGTCGGTGCCCTCGTCGGCGTGATCGTGCTCGCCGCGACCTTCCGCTTCTGGATCGTGCGGCTCCGCAAGGTTCAGAACGCCGATCTCGCCGAGACGCTCACCCTGCTCGGCGGCGTCGGCCTCGCGCTCTTCGCCGTCGCGTTGGCGCTCGGAGTGTCCTTCTTGCTGCGGCGTCCGGTGCGCTGGCTCGATCGGCGTTTCGGGCTGCCCAGGCCTGCATCGCGGCGGCTGCGGCTGCTCTTTTGGGCCGCTGTGCCGCTCGGCGTCGCCAGTCATCTCGCGATCAAGTCGCTCGGCAAGCACCTCGGTCCCTTCGCGTCGCCGCTGTGGGTCGGGCTCACGATCGCGGTTCAGATCGCCGTCCTCGCCGCGATCCCGGCGATGCGCCCGCGCGCTCGATGGCTCGCCGTGCTGCCCATCGTGGCCGCGCTCGTCGCGTTCGGCGCGGCCGACCGCACGCTCGCAGCCCAGCCGCGCGCCGCCTTCGCGCTCGAGGCCGCGTCGCCCGCCACGAACGTGCTCGCGCTCCTGCGGCGCGCGACGGATGTCGACTTCGACGGGTCCTCGTCGCTCTTCGCGGGTCGCGACTGCGCGCCGCTCTCGCGATCGCGCGGCCCGCACGCGCACGACGATCCGGGCAACGGCGTGGACGAAGACTGCGACGGCGCCGACACGCCCGAAGGCGCCGCGCTGCCCACCGCGCCGACATTCTGGGGCGAGCTGCCTGCCGAGCGCGTTCGTCGCTACGACGTCGTCTGGTTCGTCGTCGACGCGCTCCGCTCCGACCACACCGGAGCGGGCGGCTACAACAAACCGACAACGCCGTACCTCGACGAGCTGGCGAAGGAATCGTGGTTCTTCACGCACGCCTTCAGCCAATCGTCCGCGACGATGCTCTCGTTCCCGAGCATGCTCACCGGCGTCGATCCCGGGAAGCTCGAGTGGAGGCTCGATCGCGGCCGCCTTCAGCTCGCGCCGGGACAACCCTTCCTCTCCGAGCGCTTCGGATCGCTCGGCTACAAGACCGGCTTCATCGCCGCCGAGTACTTCGAGAAGCGATTGCCGGGCCTGCTCGAAGGCTGGACCGAGGTTACGGTTCAAGAGAAGAACCAGCGCAAGAGCTCGGCGTCCTCGGCCGCACACGCGGCGTCGTTCATCGCGCGCGCGCGAGCGACGGACGCGCCCTTCTTCTTGGTCGTCTATCTCCCCGCGCCGCACGCGCCCTACGTCGAGCACGCGCACGGCTACCCCAAGTTCGGCGGCGCGGCGTGGAGCAAGTACGACGCCGAGATCGCCAACGCCGATCGATACCTGGGGTTCGTCCTCGACGTGCTTCGCTCGGATCCGGCAAGGTACAAGCGCACGGTCATCATCGCGACAGGCGATCACGGCGAGGAGTTCGGCGAGCACGGCGGCAGCGAGCACGCCAACAACTGTCACCGCGAGAGCGTCCACGTCCCGCTCGTCGTCCGCGTTCCCGACGAGGAGCCCGAGCGCATCGACGTCCCGGTCGGCCTCGTCGACGTGACGCCGGCGCTGCTCGAGCTCGTCGGAGCGCCGACGGTCGAAGGACAGCGCCTGGACGGTCACAGCCTGCTCCTCGCAAAGCATGCGCCGGAGCGCCTGTCGGCAGAGCGGCCCCTCTTCTGCTCCGTGGTCAGCCAGAAGGCGTCGCAGGGCGACTTCTTTCGCCGCGCCGTCCGCTCGGGCAAGTGGGCGCTCTTCAAGGAGATGCGCGGCTCGCAGGCCGTCACCCTCTACGACATCGTCGAGGACCCAGGCGAGACGGCACCCGTGACCGACGGCGCCGACGCCGACGAGGCCCGCGCTCGTCTCGACACGTGGCTCTCCCTACAGCTCACGGGCAACGTCGGGAGCGCGCCTCTCACGGGCGATTGAGCTTCTCGGCGACGAGCCTCACGGCTGGAACAGGAACTTCGGCTGGTGGCCGAGCGATCGCTTCAAGCGATAGACCGCGACCGGAGGAATCTCGGACATGACGAGCGGCTTGTCGCGCAGCGAGAACGTCGCGAGAGGCTTCGCGTGCTCGAGCGCGTCGGGCCAGCTCTTTCGGAGGATCGTTCGGGTGTAGTCGGCCGGAAGGAGCACTGTGTGCGTCGGCGAGAGCGCCAGGAGGGCCTCGGGCGTCGCGTTGAACGTCGACTTTACGTAGTAGTGCTTGTAAGGAGTCTCGAGCACGACCGGCGCCGACCAGAGACCGATGACAACTGCGTCAGGACGGTCGCCGATGTGCTCGCGCAAGAGCGCAGCCGAGTCCTTGAGCTCGTGCCCGTAGCGCACGCGCGCATAGCCCCACGTGCCGAGGCCCCAGGCGCCGAAGACGACGGCGAAAGCGACCGGCGCCCAGCGGCCGATCTTCGACGCGCGCTCTTCGATCCACGCGGCGGCGGCGAACGTGAACTGCAGCGTGAGGAGAGCGAGCGGCACCGCCATGAGCATCAAGAAGCGGTTGCCGGGGTGCCGAGGGATCAGCACGCCCGCCGCGAAGCAGAGGAGATAGGCGACCGGCAGGAGCTCGCGAAGCGAGGTGCGCCGCTTGGCGGCGAGCCACGCTTGTCGCCCGAGCTCGAGGCAGGCGCCGGCGATCGTGTGGGGGAACATCCACCACAGCCGGTCGAGGCGGAAGACGATCTGGTCGAGGGTCGCGCCAAGCTCGTCATCCTCGAGAGCCTCGAGGTCGAGCTCGGTCCGACCTTCTTTGGCGAAGAGCATGTGCTGGAAGTTCCAGACGAGCGTGCGCATGTACGCAGGCGAGGCGGCGTAGACGCCGAGGGCTACGACCGAGAGGGCGATCGCTCCGAGCAGGATCCAGCGGAACCGGCGCTTGTTCCCGGTCCCTGGCGCCCGCATCGCGGCGATGACGCCGAACACGACGAAGACCGGCACCGCGGGCAGGGCCGCGAGCTTCGTGGCCATCGCGACGACCAGCATCAGGAGCGCCGGGCCGAGCCAGACTGCGCGATCGAACGCGCGATCCAAGAAGTAGAGCCCGAGCATGCACCACCCTGCGACGATCGGCTCGAGGATCCCGGAGCGGCCGAAGAAGATCCCGAATTGCTCCGTCGCGTACAGGACCGCGGCGACCGCGGCACCGCGCGGACCGAAGCGGCGATGCGCAAAGAGTACGATGCCGACGAGGCCGGCGAGACCGAACACGCTCGCCGTAGTGCGGAGCGTGGCGTACGAGACACCGAACGTCTCGAACGAGAGCGCGAGCGGGTAGACCCACGCCGGGCTCTGCGCACGCCAGAACTGATAGTTGTCCGCGTCGTTGATCTTGAAGGACCCGAAGAGCGCCCAGTTGCGCGCCTCGTGCGCCTTGGCGGGCGGCTCGACCATCAGCTCGGCGTTGAGCGACCCTCGGAAGACCTCACGAGGGGGATCGAGATCGAGCCCCGATAATCGCGGCGCCAGGTAGAGCGCGATCGCGAGAACCCAGAAGAGCACGATCTGCCACGCCGACTTCTGCATGGCTACCCCGGCGGTTCGTCGGGACCCTTCTCGTCGGGTGAGCTGTCGTCGTCGGTTCCGGTCTCTCCGAGCAACGCCGCGCGATCGGCGGCCGAGAGGGAGCAGCGCTCGAGCTCGCGACCGCTGGGCTCACACGGGCCGCTCTTTCGCGCCGCAGCGCAGATCGGATCGTTCGACTTTCGCTTCAGGCACACGACGTCGAGCGGAGCGCCGGCGGGCACCATGTTCTCGTGCAGATCTTGGAGCGCCTTGATCCCCGAAGACGCGGCACCGATCGCCGTATCCTTCCACACGCGGTGCGTCGGTCCCGCGGTGAACGTCGGGTGGCAGCCGGCGTACAGGTACGCCGCCGGCGCTTCGAGGTAGACGGGCTCGATCTTTTCACCGAGCGAGGCACCGGCGAGCCGCTTGCAGTCGACCTTGTAGAAGTCGTACGGCGACTTGTACCGAGCGGGCACGGTGCAGAACGAATTGCGCGTGGCGGGGTTGTAGATCCACGCCGCGCTCGACAGCGCCGCCATCCCGAGGCCGGCGACAACCAGGAACTTCGGAAAGACGTCCTTGGCCTCGCGGAACCAGTAGAGACCGCAAACCGGCATCGCGAGCAGAGGCGCCATCCAGAAGCGGTGGTTCTCGATCGGCATCTTGTCGATCTCGACGCGCGTCAGGAGCCACCACGCCGCGCACAGGGCAGCCATGCCGAAGACCCAGACCGCCAGCGCCGCGCGCGTCCGCTGGCGGACGACGACCCACGCGCCGGCGAGGCACACGGCACCCTGCGGGAACGCGTCGTAGATCATGGCCCACATTCCGCGGCCGTCACGAGACGCGAGCGGAAGAGGCGTCTTGAGGTAGCCGGAGGCGCGCGGGGGCACCAGCTCGAGCGTGTGCTTGGGCGCACCCGCGGAGAGCGAGCCCGAGAAGATCATCTGCGGCAAGGTGACCGCGACGAGCAGAGCGCCGAGCCAGAGCGCGCCGTGCCACCACTTGTCGCCGAGCACCTTCGGATAGACGAGCCACGCGCATCCAAGCGACAGGCCCAGCAGGGCGATCGCTGCTTCATCGGTGATCGCCATCGCGGCGACGCACACCGCGATCGCCGAGCTGAAGAACCGGGCAGGCTGCGCATTTCGAATGCGGGAGAGCATCGCCACCACGATGCCGACGACCAACAGCGCCGACAGGCTCGCGTGCGGCCGGAAGCTGACCCGGTAGAAGTTGACGTAGCTGTAGCTGACGAGCTTCGGGTCGTGGGTGACGACGGTCATCGGACCCGCGAGGAGGAGCGCGAGACCGGCGAGCACAGCAGCCGTCACGCCGCGATAACCGAGCGAGCGCGCCGTGAGCGCCAGCGACGCGCCGATGAGGCCGAACATCGTGTCGCGCGCCAGCGTGAGCGCGAGCGACGAGTGGAGCCGCATCCCCGAGAGGGTCTGGAACATGACCCCCAGCACGTCGCCGGTATAGTGGTAGGCGAGCGGAAAACGAGGATCGTAGACGTTGCGGAAGGGCAAGCTCTGCCCGGACAGCGACGTCACGAGCGGGATGTGCCAGCCGCGATCGGCGTTGTGGCACTCGCGCGACATGTCCATCGAGAGCTTGCTGGCGATGTACGCCGCAACCACGACCTCGAGCACGAGCCAGACGTCGAGCCACCGCGGCAAGGCGGGAACGATCTTGGAACGCCGCCACCGAACCACCAGATACGCCGACGAGCCGATCACCCAGAGGGCGCGCACGACGATCACGGCCGTCTGGAGCGGCAAGACGTGCGAGACGAGGAGGGTCGCGAGAAGATCGCCGGCGACGGCGACGGCGACGAGCACCGCCGCCTCGGCCGCGTCCATGTCACGCCGCGCCCTGCACACCCACAGCAAGAAGACGGGGAGCAGGTAGAGAACGATCGCGAGGTCGGTCGAGAAGGCGAGCATGCCAGCGTTCGGAATGGCTCAGGATCGGCTTTTTTTCACGGCTCGCCCCCGACGACCACGCGACCGCTCTCCACGCGGCAAGGCACGAGCCCCAGCCGGAAAGTTGGGCGCCGTCCCGGGCTTGTGAGGGCAGGCGGGATGCTGTCCGCCTGGGATGACGAAGTCGACATGGTGCTGCTGCTCGGAAGGCAGGATAGGGGGCGCCGGGCGAGCTTTCTATGACTTCTCGGCCGAGACAAGCTTCCTTGTCGTTGTAGACTCGCCGCCCGACCTTGACCGAGAAGCTCCAGCGAGCACGGGCCCTAATCAGCGGCGCCGTCGACCGAGTACGGGCCGCACCGCTCCCGTTCGTCCTCTGCTACGCGCTTTGGTACTTCGCCGAACAGGTCGGCCAGCACTACCCGATATCGAAGTGGCTGTTCTGGCACTACGCCCTCGCCTGGGGCGCGTCGCTGTTTTGGGCCGCGGCCTGCATTGCCACCGGCCACGTGATCGTCCGGCGCATCCTCAGGACGACGCTCCCGCTCCTCGAGCACTTCGCGACGAGCTTTGCGTGCGGGGCCTTCGCGTTCTTCCTCGCGATGAACGTCGTCGGCCACCTTCAGCTCTACCAGCGGTGGATGTTCTGGGCGCTGCCCATCGCGTTCTTGGCGATCGGCGCGCGCGACTCGTACCGCACGATCCGGCGCCTCGTTCGCCACCTGCGTCACGCTCGCAAGACGGCGATCGTTCGGCCGAAGCCGTTCTACTACTGGCCGGCGATCGTCTGGGGCGTCATCGCGGCGACGATGGTGTACTTCGTCATCCTTTCGCCGGAAAACGTGCAGTTCGACTCCCGGTGGAAGCACCTCGCGCTGGCCGAGGAGTTCGTCGCGCACGGCGGCCTGCGCCGCTTCGACGAGGGCTTCACGGTCGGCACCTATCCGCACCTCTCGAGCTACTTCTACGGCTGGGCGTTCCTCTGCCCGAACGTCCGCCTCTTCGACCGCGTCGAGATCGCGGCGCACCTCGAGTACGTCACCTTCCTCGGCACGCTCGTCGCGATCCCGGCGCTCGTTCGCCTGCTCACCGGCAGGCGCGCCCACCTCTCCTGGGTCGCGCGCTTCTTGTTCCCGGGCTTCTTCCTCTACGACTCGAGCCTCTCGGCGGGCGCCGATCACATCGCTGCGTTCTTCGTCGCGCCCGTCGCGACGCAGCTCATCCGCTCTTGGAGAGAGCTGAACCCGCGCCACCTCATCCTGCTCGCCATTCCGCTCTGCGGCGTCGGTCTCACCAAGTACACCGCGACGATGCTCGTGTTGCCGGTCGTCGGCCTCGCCGTAGCGATCCGAATGGCGTGGGCGCTCGGCTGCTTCGTCCTCAAGAAGGGCCCCGGGCCGCTCCGCAAGAACTGGCTGATCGGGCCGCTCGCGTCGGCGGGCACGATCGTCGTCCTCACCGCCGCCCATTGGCTGAAGAACTGGATCTGGTACGGCGATCCCGCCTACCCCACGCTCTACAAGCACCTGGCGCTCGACCCGTGGACCGAAGACGCGAGGGAGCTCTTCGAGTACGGCTACAAGGAGTACCAGTTCTGGCGACCGCCTCGGACCTGGGAAGGCGTCAAAGAGACGCTGAAAGCGCTCTACAACTTCTCCTTCATCCCGAACGACTATCCGAAGTTCCACGGCAAGGTGCCGACCTTCGGATCGCTGATGACGCTCCTCTTGGCGACGCTCTTCTTCCTCAAGAAGACGAAGCGGCTCTGGGGCCTCGTCGCGTGCATCCACCTGACCATCTTCATCTGGTACTGGACGCACCACCAAGACCGGTACCTGCAGGCGATCCTTCCGTGGATGGCGGCGGTAACCGCCGCGATCATGGTCAAGCTGTGGGACGATCCGGCGCCGCCGATCCGCTTCGGCTGGGTGCTGCGCGGCTCGTGGCGGTTCGTCCTCGCCGCCCTCGTGCTCTTCCAGATCATCTGGGGCGGGGACGTGTGGTTCTTGCCGAACCACGCGATGGCCGGCTCGGTGCAGAAGCGGGTCATCGACCTCATCGGGGCCGGCTACAAGCGCGACTACGAGAACCGCTTCAAGGTCTATTCGGGCTACACCGAGGTCGCCAAGCAGCTGCCGCGAAGGTCACGCGTCCTGCTTCATGACAATCATGTCCACCTCGGCATCGGCGCGACGAGCGTCAGCGATTGGGGCGGCTGGCAATTCGGGCTCAGCTACGGCCGCCTCGGCAGCCCCAAGGCCGTCTGGCAGAGGTACAAGGAGTACGGCGTCACCCACGTGCTCTGGGATCACACCGTGTCCAAGGGCTGGGACAGCCTCGGCGGCGATCTCGTCTTCTTCGAGTTCGCGACGCGCCACACCGACAACATCAAGTCGATCGGCCGCATACGCCTCGGCACGATGTCGAAAGAGCCGCCGGACGAGTCGCAGCGCAACGACAACGTCCTCGTCATCGGCTGCGACGCTCGCAACTACAGCGAGGGCCTGTACAAGCTCTCCGACCTGGTCGTGCCGGTCTTCGGGCCGCGCAACACCAAGTTCCCCGCGCCACGCGAGACGGGTGACGCCAACACGCTCGCCGAAGACGCTTACTTCCTGGTCATCGATCCGACGTGCGCGTCCGCCAAGACCGTCTCCAAGGGCGACTTCGAGCTCGTCGCCAAACGGAAGCGCCTCTTCGCCTTCGGCAACAAGCGCCAGTACGACCTCTACTTGCGCAAGCGCCCCGGCGATCAGGCGCCCGAGCCCGCCACCCCCGAGAAGCCGGACAAGCCCGAAAAGCCCACGAAGCCCGCGCCGGACAAACCTCCCGCGCAGGACGACGACAGCGGGTTCGATCCGTCCGAGCGCTGAGCGCGATCCCGACAGCTCGGATGACGACACGGATCGGCGCAGATCCGGTTTCGACCCCTGCTTTCACGGGCACTTGCCACTGGGCACGCCCGGTGCTTCTGCTGGGCGGGCATGGAGAAGGCCCTCGTTCTGATCGCATGCATGCTGGGCTGCGATAGCCTGGTCATCGCACCCGGTGCGGGCGGCGCTCCGGGCGAAGGAGGCGGCTCAGCCCCGGCGACGAACAGCGCCGTCGGCGGCTCGGGTGGCTTCGACTTCACCGGCGGGGCGGGAGGTGCTTTGCCCGAATGCGGCCTGACGGTCGACGGGACCTACCAGAACGGCGTGTGCCCACCGGGTGAGGAGTGCTTCCACTGCGAGTCGGACGACGAGGGGCAAGGCACGATCTACAGCTGCCGCCAAACGCCGGCACCGCTCCTCGAGAACGAATTTCGCTGCTTCTACAGCGCGTGTCAGCTCGAAGCCCAGTTCTGCTTCCTCGAGCCCGTCCTCGTCTGCCACGGCGACTACGAGGAGCAGTGCCTGGCGATCCCGCCGGAATGCGCGAACGATCCGACCTGCGACTGCCTGGCGCCGCTCCTTTGCGCCGACAACTGCTCCGGCACCCCGGCAACCGGAGTCAGACTGGAAAGCCTGAACGGCTGCGTGGACCCCTAGACGCCAACCTCACCCCGAAATGACGCGCCTTTCGGTTCATGGTACCCCCCGCCGGTCATGACGAAGAAAGCCCTCGTTACGGGCATCACGGGCCAGGACGGTTCCTACCTCGCCGAGCTGCTGCTCGAAAAAGGTTACGAGGTTCACGGCATCGTGCGGCGCTCGAGCTCGTTCAACACCGAGCGCATCGATCACCTGTACGTCGATCCGCACGACCGCAACGCCCGCCTCTTCCTTCACTACGGCGATCTGAACGACGCCTCGAGCCTTCACACCATCGTCGCCGACGTCCAGCCGGATGAGGTCTACAACCTCGGCGCGCAGAGCCACGTCCGGGTGTCGTTCGACATCCCCGAGTACACGGGCGAAATCACGGCGCTCGGCACGACCCGCCTGCTCGAGGCGATCCGCAAGCTCGGCGTCAAATGCCGCTTCTACCAGGCGAGCTCGAGCGAGCTCTACGGCAAGGTCGTCGAGACCCCGCAGAAAGAGACGACGCCCTTCCATCCGCGCAGCCCCTACGCCGCGGCCAAGGCGTACTCGTTCTACATCACGCAGAACTACCGCGAGGGTTACGGCCTCTTCGCGACGAACGGGATCCTGTTCAACCACGAATCTGAACGCCGCGGTGAGACCTTCGTCACCCGCAAGATCACGCGCGCCGTCGGTCGCATCAAGCACGGCCTGCAAAAGGACCTCTACCTCGGCAACCTCGACGCGAAGCGCGACTGGGGTCACGCCAAGGACTACGTCGAGGCGATGTGGCTGATGCTGCAGCACAAGGTCGCTGACGATTTCGTCATCGGCACCGGCGAGACGTACTCGGTGCGCACCTTCGCAGAGAAGGCGTTCGCGCTGGCGGGTCTCGATCAAAAGGACTTCGTGAAGATCGATCCGCGCTACTTCCGCCCGGCCGAGGTGGACCTGCTCCTCGCGGATCCGACCAAAGCGAAGACGGAGCTCGGCTGGAAGCCGAAGATCGGCTTCGACGAGCTGGTGAAACGGATGGTCGAAAGCGACCTCGAGCTTGCGGCGCGTGAAAAGCGCGCGCGCGGATGACGGAAAGCATCATGGATAAGCACTTGGCTTCGAACGGTCCCCAGTCTCAGTCTTCCAAGAGCGGCGCAGCCGAGGCTCGGCTTCGCTCCCAGTTCGCCGCACGCGAGAGAGAGCGGCTCGAGCGCCGCATCGCTCGCTACGACGAGCTCGCCGAAATTCGCGAGCGCAAAGCCGGCATGAGGAAGTACTACCTCGGCCAGCTCCAGCGCCTGGTCGGCAGCTTCGTGATGCCGGGCTCACGCGTGCTCGAGATCGGCTGCGGCTTCGGCGATCTGCTCGCCGGCCTGCCGTCCGCCGGGCGCCGCGTCGGCATCGACATCTCCGGCCGCATGGTCGAGAAGGCGCGCGAGCGCCACCCCGAGCTCGAGGTCTTCGTCGCGGACGTCGAGCACGACGAGCTCCCGGAGGGGCCGTTCGACGTGATCGTGATGTCCGACGTCGTCGGGCACCTCGACGACATCCAGCTCGCGATGGAACGGGTCTCACCGCTGCTCGCCCCTGGCGGACGCCTGGTCGTCACGTACTACAACTTCGTCTGGGAGCCGGTGCTTCGCACCGCCGAGCGCCTCGGCATGAAGGAGCCGTGGCCGGATCAGAACTGGCTCTCGATGGACGACCTCGCGAACATCCTGCACCTCGCCGACTTCGAGGTCGTGCGTCGTGGCACCGATGTGTTGGTTCCTGTGGGCGTTCCGGTCGTGGCCGACGTCGCGAACCTCGTCGGCGCCAAGGTCCCCGGCCTGAACCAGACGTCTTTGGTCCAGTACTTCATCGCTCGTCACACGCCGGCGCCGATCCCTGCGGCGCTCCCGCGCGTCAGCGTGATTTGCCCCTGCCGCAACGAGAAGGGCAACATCCGCGAGGCCGTCGCGCGCACGCCGGTCATGGGTCCGGGCACCGAGCTCATCTTCGTCGACGGCAACTCCAGCGACGGAACCGTCGAAGAGATCGAGGCCGTCATTCGGGAGCACGAGGCAGCGCGCGCGAGCGCACCGCCCGGCGTTCCCCAGCTCGAGCTCAAGCTCATCCACCAGGGTGACGGCAAGGGCAAAGGCGACGCGGTCCGCAAGGGCTTCAACGCCGCGAAGTACGAGGTCTTGATGATCCTCGACAGCGATCTGACCGTCCCGCCCGAGGACCTGCCCAAGTTCTATCGCGCGCTCGTCGCCGGCAAGGGCGAGTTCATCAACGGCGTGCGCCTCGTCTACCCGATGGAGGGCGAAGCGATGCGCTTCTTGAACCTCCTCGGAAACAAGTTCTTCTCGCTCGCGCTCTCGTGGCTCCTCGAGCAGCCGATCAAGGACTCGCTCTGCGGGACCAAGGTGCTCTACCGCGAGGCGTACGATCGCATCGCGGCGAACCGCGACTTCTTCGGCGACTTCGATCCGTTCGGCGACTTCGATCTCTTGTTCGGCGCCGCGCGCCTCAACATGAAGATCGCGGATCTGCCCGTCCGGTATCGCGCGCGCGTCTACGGCGACACGAAGATCTCACGCTTCGCCCACGGCTGGCTCCTCCTCAAGATGACCGCCTTCGGCTTCCGCAAGCTCCGCCTCGGCGTCTGAAGCTCAAGGCGGCGGCACGTTGAAGTTGTCCCACTTCGCGTACGCGTTCGGATCGCCGACATCGTGCGCGACGCTCAGCCCTGCGGTCACTGGATTGTACCCAACCGGCTGCGTCGCCTGGACGATCTGACTCCAGCACACGCGGTCCGAGGAGCGCTCGAAGAACAGCGAACCTGCCGAAGCGCGGATCCGGAGGTACGGCGTGGCCGCGGGGTCGAACTGGATGTCGGCGAGGATCGTGTCTCCGGGCGCTTCGACGAGGAGCGTCGTCGGATCCGCGCGCATCGAGAAGTAGCTGCCACCGTTTTGATTTCCCGTGTGCACGAAGAGCACCGCGACCGCGGGGACTGAGGGCACCTCTACGAGCTGCGCGCCGAGCTGGCACTCGTCGAGATCGACGGTCGTGTTCGCCGACGCGCGACCGTCGCCGTTGGTCATGTTGACGCCCAGGTTGAGGGTGCCGCCGTCGACATCGATGCCCCCTTCGACGGTCCACGCCGCGGCAAAAGCAGCCGCATCGTCGAACGTCTCGATCAGGCCGCCGCACGGCGGAAACCAAAGGGTCTGGTCGGGGTCGCATGGGCTCGAGCCGCCCTCGCCCCCTCCGCCGGTCGTGCTCGCCGTCGCGCTGCTCGCCGTGGTCGCAGTGCTCGTGGATCCAGCCGAGCTCGTCGCAGTAGCGGAGGTCCCGCCACCTCCGGAACCGGACGTGCTGGTCCCTTCGAACAGCGGGTCCGCGACGCATCCCGCGCCGAGGGCGATCAAACAGAGCGCACCCGCCCGTCGCATCCGGCGAGTGTAACCCGTTCGCGTAGGCGATTCAGGTATTCCCCGAGTCGTCGTATGCTGCGCGCCATGCGGGGTGGCTTCGAGATCGACGAGAGCGCGTTCCCGCTCGTCTTCATCAACGTCTCCGAAGGGGCCGAGGTAGCGCAGCTCGAAGAGTTCTTCGCTGCATACGAGCGCATGCTCGCGAGGAACCAGCCGTTCGCGAACGTAACCGACGTCTCGCGCGTGCGCGCGCGACCGAACGCGTTGGTTCGCCAGCGCCTCGCCGAGTGGACACGAAGCATCGAGCCGCGGGTCGTCCGCCTCTCGAAAGGAGACGCGCGCGTCGTCGACAACGCGCTCATTCGTGGTGCGATGACTGCGATCAGCTGGCTCCATCAGCACCCGGTCAAGCAGGAGTGGTTCTCCAATCGCGAAGAAGCTACCGCTTGGGCGATCCAGCGCCTCGAAGAGGCGGGTGTGAGCATTCCCGCCGCCGTGCAGAGGCGTGTGGCGCTGCGAAAGTCGCTCTGAAGTCTTCCGCGAACGTGCGATGCTTGTGCCGTGCAAGAGAGACGGAAACACGTTCGCAAGTCGGTCTCGATTCCCGTAGCGCTGCTGCTCCCGGATCGCGTCGAGGTCGAGTCGCGCGATCTGAGCCTCGGTGGCATCTTCGTCAGCTGCGATCGCTTGCTGCCCTACGGCTCGAAGCTGACCGTGGCGCTCAAGCTCCCCGGCCTCGCCGACGAAACGCAGGTCGAGGGGACGGTGCGCTGGGCGCAAGGCAACGGCATGGGCATCCAATTCGGGATGATGGGCGCGCGTGAGACGGCGGCGCTGTTGAGCCTCCTCAAAGACTGAGCCGACATCTCTCGAACGCGACGGCCGCGCTGTGCTCCTCCAGCCGGCCCCGATCTGATCGCTCTCACGGCCGATAACGGCGAGCGCATGGCCGACTCGTGCGTTAGGTAACAGCCACCTATGGCTGCCCGCACGTTGTCAGCGGCCGCCGATGCCGGCGCCCCAACTACCGAAGTGAGACCGATCCCACTCGGCGTGCTGCTCGCGCTCGGGTCGGTCTACTTCGTCTGGGGCTCGACCTACTTCGGGATGCGTATCGCGCTCGAGACACTGACGCCCTTCGTGCTCGGTGCGATCCGGTTCCTCGCCGCGGGCGCGATCCTCTTCGGCGTCCTGCGCCTTCGGAATGCGCCGTGGCCCACCGCGCGGCAGTGGCTCGGGGCCGCGATCACCGGCGCCCTCATGCTCACGTTTGGCAACGGCCTCGTCGCCGTCGCGCAGAGCCACCACGTCGACTCGGGTGTCGCTGCGACGGTCGTCGCGACGATGCCGGTGTGGATGGCGGTGGGCAGCAGCTTCTTCGGCGAGCGCCCATCAGCTCGTGAGATCGCGGGCTTGCTCGTGGGCCTGATCGGCGTCGGCATCCTTCAGACCGGCGGCAGCTTGAGCGTCGCGGGCGGCTACGGCGCGCTCGCCATCCTCGGAGCGCCGATCACCTGGGCCGCAGGCTCGCTGCTCTCGCGTCGCCTTACGATGCCTTCGGGCATGTCCGCTGCCGCCGCGCAGATGATCTGCGGCGGCGTATTCATGGGGGTCATCGCGGTCGTCCGTGGCGAGCCCCTGCCCGCCACCTTCGATCTCCGATCCGCCGGCGCGGTCGCCTACCTCGTGGTCGCGGGCTCGCTCCTCGGCTTTACCGCCTACGGTTATCTCCTCCGCAGGACGCGTCCCGCCGTGGCGTCGAGCTACGCGTACGTGAACCCGATCGTCGCGCTGCTCCTCGGCGCCATCGGCGCGGGCGAGGATCTCTCGACGCTCAAGCTCGCCGCCTGCGCGATCGTGATCGCGAGCGTCGTGCTCGTCGTCCGCAAGCCGCCCCGGTCGAGCCGGCCCTAGCCCTTGTCCGTCAGGACAGCGGGATGGGCGTCGCGGAGGCCGCCCGCGCTTCTCTCGCGGCGCGCCAATCGTCGGCACGCGCCCAGGTTCCGCGCACCACGCGGTCGCAACGCACCAGGTGGAACGAGAACAGATCGCCGATCGCTCCCTCGAACGCGTCGGTGAGCGATGCGCGCAACAACCCGCGCGCCCGGTGGAGACGGATCTTCACGTTCTCTTCCGAGAGCTCGAGCGCCGACGCAGTGTCGCTCACGCTCAGCCCCTCGACCTCACGCAGCACGAAGACCACCCGAAGGTTCTCGGGCAGGGCGTCGACGGCGCCGGCGAGAAGCGATCGCGCTTCGCCGCGTTGCGCCGCACGCTCCGGATCATCCATCGACCGGCCGGTGCCGGTGGCGCTGACGGGCGGGATGTCGTCGAGGTCGCCGATGCGCTCGGTCTGCCTCTCGGCTCGCCGGCACGACAGGGCGGCCCGCAGCGCGATGCGCGTGAGCCACGTCGCGAAGCTGGCCCGGCCCTCGAACTGATCGAGGTGCCGGAACGCGTTCACGTAGGCCTCTTGCATGGCCTCTTCCGCGAGCGCATCGTCGCGGAGCACCGCACGCGCGACCCGAAAGACGCGCGTGTTGTGGCGTCGCATCAAGACCTCGAAGAAGCGGGAGTCGCCATCCCGGAGCCGGGCCACGATCGCTTGGTCGTCGAGTCCTTCACCGAGTTTGATCGCGGCCGCGGGCCCAAGGATGGCTTGCATTTCCGTCTCCTAGAGTGACTTCACGAACTGTTCGAGATCCGCCTTCTCAGGCTCGGTGAGGCCGAGCGACATGAAGGTGTCGTAGTGGTTGATCACGTCGAGCAGCGTCGGGAACCGGCCGTCGTGATAGAAGCCGCCCTTCTGCCGAGCGACCATGCCCTTCAGCGGCGTGGTGCGGTAGTGCTCGTCCGGCGAGCGCTTGGCCTGGAAGTCGTCGATGCCGATCTCTTCCGGGGTGTGCATGTTCCAGCCGGGCTCGGTGTAGATGTCCGGCACGTGACACGTGGCGCATTTCGCCTTTCCTACGAACAGCTCCTGGCCTCGTTGCGCCGCCGACGGATCATAGCTTCCTGCCGGGGCCTTCGGGGCGTCGAGGGCCAGCTGATAGAAATGGAGGTCGCCCAGCTTCGGGGCGGTCATGTCCACGGGCGGGCGCATGTTCCCAAAGCCGTTCTTCGCGGCGATCGGGAACTTTTCCATGTCGTTCAGACGCGGATCGTAGAACGTGCCCTGGCCGTGCATCTCGAGCGTCGAGACGAAGGCATTCCAGTGGGTCATCGAGCCCCACCCCGTGTAGGTCGCCAGGTTGACGCCCGACTGACCAAACGCCGGCGGGATGAGCGTCGCCGCCGGGAGCCCGTCGGGGCGGAATCCCTTTCCGTCCAGAAGGAGCGCCGCGTCGAATTTGCCCGGCCCCCAGCTCATGAGGACCTGGATGACGGTGTCGACGTCGACCTCGAGGAGGTTGGCGACCGGCGTGAGCTCAGGCGCCGAGGCGATGATCGCGCCGACGTTCAGATCTCGATTCGGCCAGCCGTCGAGCCGATGCCCGATGCCCGGTGCGAACGCATCATCGACGGTCGAGTGACAGAGCGCGCACTGGATGCCCATCGAGGCGAGTGTTCCGTCTTCTGCGAAGAAGCCGGTGACGCCGACGACGGCGTTGAGCTCGAGGAGCGCAAGCGTCGTCGCGGGATCGTCGAGATCGACTTGCCCTGCCTGGACGGCCGCAGCGACGTCCGCCGGGATGGCATCCATGTCGACCTTGAGCCCGAGGCCGAGCGCCGCGTTCGGGCTCACCCCCGGACCGACGCCGCCGTTTGCTTCACCTGCGATCGCGCGATGCAGCTGGATGGTGTCACCCCAGAACACTTCGTCGCCGAAGGTGTCGAACCGAAAGATCTGCTTCCCACGTTCGAGTCGCGCGCTCACCGCCTGCATCAAAGGATCGGTCGCTCCAGGACCGGATCCACCAACCCCGCCGGCACCCGCGCCCGTCGTTGCGCGGCCATCGTCGGTGTTGCGCGCGCCGTCTGTGTCGTCGTCGCTGCAGTTCAGGAACGAAGCTCCTGCTGCCACGACCGCCGCCACGGCGAGGGCCTTGGTCATCCAACTCTGAATCATGACTTCACCTCCAGCATGACGGTTGGAGCCGCCGACGCGAGAGGTGGTTACAACCTCCGAAGGAGAGGGCACAAAAGCCACAAAGGCACGAAGTGCCTCACGCGCACATCGTTGATTCCTCTTCAGGCGCACACGTCGTGAGCGAAATAGCCGCAGCTCAAACTATCTGGATTGAACTGGGTGGTTCAGTCTTATGACGCCGCTTCCAAACGTCTGCAAGCTCGTCCGGCGTGAGGAAGGCGAGGTAGTAGGCGAGGCTGATCAGCGAGAACGGTCCCACGTTGAGGCCGATCAGGATGCCGATGTGGAGGCCGATGCCGACGAACACGTACGGCTTGCGGAGGTCGAACCTCGTCAGCCACCGGCGGAAGCGCCCGCCACGCTCCTTCGACCTTTCTGCGTAGTACCAGAGGAAGAGAAGAGGTGAGCCGAGCTCCCAGTGCCAGGTCAGCGCAGTGGCCCCGCGCACGAGCGGCATCACGCCTCCTATCCAGGACATGTCGAACCGGCGCCAGTTCGGATCCTGAAGGACCCAATAGAGCGCCGTGTATCCGCCGAACGGCGTCCACACCGGGCTCATCTTCTGAAGCCCCGTCGCGGCGTACATCACGAGCAGCTGGAGGATCATCAGGCGGCGCGGCCACGCTGCGATCGTCCTGTCGCTGGTCCACTTTCCGGTGCGCACGCGACAGTCGACGCTCAGCGTCGCGTTCGCCCCTGCGACGAGCAGGAAGAAGAACGCGTTGGTGAAGAGGATGTCGTAGCCGCCCGTCGTGTTGCCGTTGACCCGCGCGAGCGCAAAGTACGCGTGCGCTGCGACGAAGCACGGCAAGCGTCCGCCCGCGCCGAGCGCGACCAGGATCGAGGCAGCGCACCCTACGACGACGAAGCCCCAAACGACGCTCGGCTTCGGTCCGCCGAATACACCGACGAGCAGGGAGCCGCTGCCGAGCTGTACGGCTCCGCCGTACTGGCGATCGATCCACAAGGTGTCGACGACCCCGCCGAGCGCCGCGTAGAGCAGCGTGCCGAGCGCGAGAACGCCGACGGCGATGCGAAACGCCGCCATGACCCGCGGGTGCTCGCGCTCGCTCGTGAAGTCGACCCACCCGCGCCATGCCGCCCGGAGCCGTTCGATCACCGGACGTCCTCGCGCGAGAGCTCGAGCTCGTGCTCGTACTCGCCCTCGGGCCTTTCGCCTCGTGCGGCGCGCTCTGGGGGGAGCGTCGTGTACCCGTAGAGCGAGACCTTGACGCGCTCGACGTCGGGGCGCGCATCGAACGCGCGCTTCGCGAGGAACGTCGCGAAGTCCCTGTAGTTCGTGTCCGAGAAGTTCTTCGCGAACCGGCCCGTGAACTTGCGGACGCGGTTGTGCTGGAGGTAGCCGTCGTAGACGTCCGCGGAGTCATCGAGCGGACGGTGGAGCGGAACCCACGCGCCCCCGACCAGACCGTCGACGTGGATCTCGTAGGGCCGGCGCTGCGGGCTCGCGAACATGGCCCACGATTGGTGCGTCAGCGTGACGCGCGTGTAGAGCCCGAACGGTCTCGCGAGAACGCGGCGGACGTCGATGTAGCCCTCGGCGAGCCCCTTGAGCGTCCGTTCGAGCGAGTCCTTGTCGGTCTGGACGCCGAGGCTCTGGAGCTTCGCTGCCCAGTCGGCGAGGTCTCGCTGCGTGGTCTTGCTCGCCCACCGCGTCTCGTTCGCGACCCCTGCCGGGAGGCACAGAACGAGGATCGAAAGCGCATGAAACAGCACGAAGCCCGCGCGGGCTTTGGCGAGCCAGCCGGGGTCATGCGGCGCTCGATCGCCGCGTTGTTTGGGACTAGATTGCGCCCCCGACATGGGTGCCATCGTTCTCGACCTTCCGGCCAAGGGCGTGCTTGTCGCGAACGACGAGCACGACCCGCTACCGTTCTACTACAAGCCCGGCGTCGGCTGGCTGTACCGCTATCGGCTCACGATGGCGCTCGACTACCTGCGGCCGGGCGGCCGGGTCCTCGAAATCGGCGTGGGCTCGGGCGTGCTGGTTCCGACCCTCACCCGCCACTTCGACGAGTACGTCGGGACCGACCTCGTGCTCGCCAAGGGTCTCGATCACCTCGTCCGGCCGGGCTGCAAGGCGTCGTTCATCATCGCGGACCTCCTCGACGAGGCGTCGCTCGAGGCGAACCATTTCGACGCCATCGTCTGCATCTCGGTGCTCGAGCACATTCTCGACAGCGACGCGGCGGCGCGAGCGCTGGCTCGCGCGCTCAAGCCGGGCGGCACCTTCGTCGCGGGCTATCCGATGGTGAACCACGCCATGAGCCGGGCGTTCGACATGATCGGCTTCAAGGGGATCGACGATCATCACGTGAGCGCTCCGGCGAAGATCGAGGCATCTTTGCGCAAGGTGCTGAGGCCGATAGGCCGCACCGCGTTCCCCCCGCTCTCGCCGGTGCCGCTGGCTCTCTATCAGGCGAGCGCCTGGACCAAGTAGCACGGTACCGAGCGCAGCTCGGCCGGCGGCGGCATCTTCGGGACCTGCTACGTTGAGGAGGTGGCCGGCCCCATCGGCACGTACCGCTACCAGCTTCGGGGAGCGTCGCTCCTCATGCGGTACCTCCCGATCTTCGCAGGTCTGATCCTCGCGACGGCGTTCTCGCTGTCGGTCCTCTACGACGGCGGCGACGTCGCGCGCGCCGCGTGGATGACCGGCGACGAGCTGCTCGGCATGTTCGGCGGCTTCGGCTTGGTGGCGCTCCCCGCGATCTTCGTCGCGTCGGCGTTCGCCAGGCGCGGCATCGGGCGCGGCATCGTTCGGCTGACCCGACACGCGCGCGCGATCGATCTCGCGCTCGAGGACGGACGTGTCGTCCACGTGCCGCTCGCGCGCGTGCGCAGCGGCTTCATGGATGACCTCGGCGGGGGTCGCGCACGGATCAGCCTCGAGCTCGCGGGCGGCGTCACGGACGGCGACCGCATCGTCCTCGAGGTCGACCGCGAAACCGCATCGTCTTTCGCCGATGTCGTCGGCGCGGCCCCGCGGTTCACGCTCGCGCCCGAGGGCTGGTTGACCGGCGCTCTTCTCTCGCTGGCGTCGATCGCCGCGGGCTCTGCGATCGGAGCGGCGGTGTTCGCGCGGGTCGAACGGGTCGTAGAAGCCATCGGCGGCACCACCGTCGACGGCCATGGCTTCGAGATCGGCCTCATGGTGGCGGCGGTCGGCGTCGTCCGCGCGCTCCTGGCGGCGGCGATCTCGGCGCCCGACTTGATCGTCGGGATCGACGGCGTGCGCGTCGAGGGCGCGCTCCGCAAGCGGTTCATCCCGTTCGCGAGCATCCGCGAGGCGTCGCGCGACGCGTTCGGCATCGCGCTCGAGCTGACAAGCGGCGAGCGGGTACGCTTGAGCACGTCGGCGGTCGATCGAGATCGCGCGCGTACGATCCTTGCGCTGATCGCCGAGCGATCAGGCGACACCTCACCGGATTCGCCGCGCGTTGCGGGCCCGAGGCACGGATCGATCGGCGCATGGCGCGAGGCGATCCAAGAGGCCGTCTCGGGCGCCGGCTACCGCGGCGGTACGGTTTCGAACGAAGCGCTCGCCCGATCGCTCGGCACGGCGGGGCTCTCCGCCGAAGAGCGGGTCGCGACGGCGATCGCGCTCCTCGCACGCGGGGAAGAGCCGTCCCGGATCCGCATCGCCGCGTGCGGCGTGGCCGAAGACTCGACACGTGCAGCGCTGGAGCGCCTCGCCGAAGGTGAAGCGGACGACGCCGCGCTCGAGGCGCTGCTCGTCAGGCAGCGGTAGCTCACGCGAGCGAAAAGAAGCGCGCGCTTACCTGACGGAGAATTGTTGGCCTCGCGCAGGTGACCAGAGTGGTCCACCGAAGCCGGCACGGCGCCGGCTCGACGGAGGTTCACGATGAAGATCTATGGTCACCCCTGGAGCATCAACACGCGCAAGACCCTGATGACCCTCGCCGAGAAGGGCCACGAGGCGCAGCTCGTGTTGGTCATGATTCCCAAGGGCGAGCACAAGCAGCCGGACCATCTGGCGCTCCACCCGTTCGGCAAGGTGCCGGCGCCCGGCACCACCCCCAACTCGATTTTCGTCACCGCCATGGACACCAACCCCCTGGCGCAGGACCCGGCGGTGGTGATCAAGGCCAACGAGA
>JBGTSH010000102.1:0-30102 GCA_041940405.1 Polyangiaceae bacterium | reverse complement strand
GCCAGCCCCCAGCCCAGTTTGATGGCCAGCAGCGTGTTGGCCCGAGCCTTGTTATGTTTCTTTTCGATCCGATCAGCGAAAGCCTTCGCCTGCGGGCACTCGCGTTTGAGCAGCGAGATGGCTTCCGAGAAGGCCCACTTCAGATGCGGGTTGCCGATCTTCGAACCGGTGGGTTTGTATTGTTTGCCGGCAGAGGAATTCGTGCCCTTCACCAGCCGGGCGTACGACAGAAACTGGCCGACCGTTGGAAAACGATGGATGTCGTGAATCTCGTACAGCATCGTCATCGCGAGGAGCGACGATGGGCCCGAGGCGCCTCGCGCCGTCCTCGTGTCCGGCGAGCCCGAACGCCTCGATCGTGCCGTGGCGGTCGACGACGAACGCTCGCTCCGCTCGTTCGGCCGAGGACCGGACGAGCATGGCTCGCGATCCGCCCTGCGCCCGTGCATCGAGCGCGACCATGGCGGCGACGTCCGTCGCGCGCGCCGGCCGAAGCGCGGCGTCGCCCTCGATCGTGAGCTTTCCAGGCGCTCCCTCGTAGCGCTGCGACGCACCCGCATCGACGTAGCCGTAGGGCCGGTAGAGGCGCTCGCCCTCGGGGGAAGCGTACAGCGCCGTCACCGCTCCCACGGGGACGCGGCGATCGACCTGCTCGAGGAGCGCACGACCGATCCCTCTCCCTTGCGCCTCGGGCCGAACCATCATCATCGCGACCATGGCGAGCGCGGCGTCGAAGCGGAACAGGATCACGGCGCCCGCGAGCACACCGGCGTGATCGACGCCCCAGCCTTCGCCCATGCCGAGCATCCAACGCCAGGTCTCGACCGGCGGTTTCCATCCCACGGTTGCCGCGACGTCTACGCACGCCGGGACATGGCTCTCATCGAGCGCGAAGACCACGGCCGATGTTCGACCGGGGCAGCCGGCCATGTCCACGGCAACTTGGCGGGACCGACAGGTGAGCCGTCTGCCGGTTGCACCGCCCGCCCAGTCAGGTCACGAAGAGGCATGCCCGGTGCGCTGGCCGACGCTGCATCGCGAGGGGACGTCGAGACCGTCCGGCGTCTGCTCTCCGAAGGCGAGCCGCCGGAGCGGTCGGGAGAGCCGACGCCGCTCTGGCACGCTTGCGCGAGCGAAGCGCCGGATCAAGACCGCATCGCGATCGCAACCGCGCTGCTCGACGCCGGCGCAACCACCACACGAGACGACGCAGGCGAAACGGCGCTTCACGCCGCCGCGAGAAGGGGACCGCTGACCCTGGTGGAGCTCCTGATCAGCCGCGGCGCCATCTGGTGGCAAACCGTCGGCGACGGGCCATCGCCGCTCGGATCGGCCCGAGCTGGAAGCGCCGCGGACAAAGCTGCGATCGTCGAGCTTCTCGACCGACCGGTGATCCGCGACCCGTCGTTCCGAACGGCGGTGCAGGCGATCTTGGCCGGCGACGCCGCAACGCTGGCCACGCTCCTCGACGTGGAGCCTCGCCTCCTTGAAGAGCGCATCGTCGAGCCCGCCTGCTATCGCGCCGGCGGTCGGAGCCAGTACTTCGGCGACCCAAAGCTCTTTTGGTTCATCGCCGACAACCCCACCCTCGTCGTACCGATGCCGCAGTCGATGCCCGAGGTCGCCGAAGTCATGATCGCGCGCGGTGTCGCCCAAGAAGACCTCGACTACGCGCTCGAGCTGGTGCTGACGAGCGCGCCGGCGATCGCGTGCGAATTGCAGGCCCCTTTGATGGACAGGCTCCTCGCGGCGGGAGCGAAGCCGACCAAGAGGGCCATCGCTGTCACGCTGGCCCACAACATCCTCGAGCCGATCGAGCGTCTCGTCGATGGGGGATTGCCGATGAGCCCATCGATCGCCGCCGCGCTGGGCAGAACGGACGCGCTCGTGCCGCTCCTCGCAGCGGCCGACGGCGAGGAGGTTCAAGAAGCCTTCGCCCTCGCGGTCATCAACGATCGGATCGAGGCCGCACGGCTGACGCTGGACGCCGGCGCCGACGTGAACGCGTTCCTACCGGTGCACGCGCATTCGACGGCGCTTCACCACGCCGTGATCCACGACGATACGACGCTCATCGAGCTGCTCCTCGATCGGGGCGCGCGAACCGATGTCCGCGACAAGCTCTGGAACGGCACGCCGCTCGGCTGGGCACGTCACGAGGACAAGAAGCGCGCGCTGTCGCTGCTCGAGGGCCGGGCAGCCGGCTGACCCGTGCGACGCCCCCGGCCAGCTCCGCACTTGATCGCGCGGCCCGACGCTGGAACGCTCGCCCGGCTCATGAAATCCCTCTTGTCGCTCGCGCTCTTTCTCGCGACCTCGGCTTGCTCACCTTCCGCGGAGAAGGAGCCCGCAGCCCCCCGACAGGGAGAGGTCGGCGGCGCCGTCGACATCGCCGTACCGGAGCCGCAGCCCGGCGACACCGGAGCCCCGCGAAGCACGGCGCCCGCCGCCGAGATCGACGCGGCGACGGCGCTGCTCGATCCCTCGCTGCCGCAGTCGTCGGCGCCGCCCGAGTTCCGTGTCCGCTTCGAGACGACCAAAGGCAACTTCGATCTCAGGTGCGTGCGCGAGTGGGCTCCTCACGGGGTGGACCGATTTCATCACCTCGTGCGGATCGGGTTCTATCGCGACAGCGCGCTATTTCGCGTCGTCTCGGGCTTCGTCGTGCAGTTCGGCATCCACGCCAGTCCAACCGTGAGCGCCGCCTGGAAGAAGGCGAAGCTGCCGGTCGACGAGGTCCGCCACCCGAACGCGCCGGGCACCGTCTCGTTCGCCATGGCGGCCGAGCCGACGAGCCGGACGACGCAGATCTTCATCAACCTCGCCGACAACTCCCGCCTCGACACCATGGGCTTCGCGCCGATCTGCGAGATCGTGGGCGACGGGCTGACGAGCACCGTGAGCCGCTTCTTCTCGGGCTATGGCGACAAGCTGAGCTCGAAGCAGGGCCGCATCGAGGCCGAAGGAAACGGCTTCCTGCGAGCCGAGTTCCCCGACCTCGACTACGTCATCGACGCGCGTCTCCTCGACGCGCGCTGAGCGATCAGGCAAGGCAGACCGAGAACGGCGTCATCCGCTGCGCGACCTCTTCGACGAGGATGGTGGTCGGGAACGGCTCTTGGAGCACCTGCGCGCTCTCGAGCCCACCCGGCACCTCACCGCGCGGCCATGACTCCGGAAGGACGACGATCATCGTGTCGAGGCAGCCCGCACGGCGCATCAGGTCGACGATGGGGGGCGTCAGCATCGCGACGTCGACGACGACCACTTCGGGAACGCGAATCTCGTGATGCTCGAGCGCCGTCTCGAGAAAGAATGCGAGCTCTTCGATCGTGGGGCATCCCGCGACCAAGAGGCCGTTTGCCTCGAGCGAGCGCGTCACGGTTCTGAGACGCTCCAACGACGCGAGGCCCACGAGCGCACCGGCCTTGGCAGGATTGACCACCGCCCCTTTCGGCAACGAAGCGCGGTAGTTGTCCGATTGCAGGGGTTCGTTGCTGAGGCGAATTTGAGGCAGAGAGCGCTGCGACATGGGCCCCCCTCCTGCAGGCACCGTGCCCGCCATCGCAACGCCCGCCGTCGGGTATGCGATCATCGCGCGCACCATGGCCAAGCCCGAACGAGACGTAGAGAAGGAGATCGACCGAGCGCGCTTCGTAGAGACCCTGCGTCGCCTCGCCGACGCACTCGAGGCAAACGAGCCGTTCCGGATCCAGGTCGCGCAGAAGCGCTTCACGATCCCCGCCGGCGCCACCCTCCAGATCGAGCACGAGATCGACGACGAGAGCGAGGAGCTCGCGCTCGAGCTGAGGTGGCGCAGCTGACGACCGCGCCGGCTGGATAGCTCTGCCGTCATCTCCGATCGCGATTTGCGTACCTCCAAACCGCCGCCGCTACTTCCAAGTTGCGACGTACGTCGATCGGCGCGCGCCGCGCTCGAACGACCTCAGCTCGACTTCGCCCGGACGCTTCAGGACATCGACGATCCCCTGGAACGTGGCTCGAAAACCCGTCACGAAGAGGTCGATGTTCGGCTCCTCGATGGGCAGCTCCCTCACCTGTAGCACGGTGCCGGCTCCAGAGATTTCCCCCTCCGTCGAGACGACGCCGCAGCCGGAGGAGATCATCGCCCAGCTCTTGGGGAACATCCGGAGCACGGCACCCGGGGAGATGCCGAACACACGCAGCGTCCCTTCGAAGACCGACTTCACCAGGGGCTGGTTCACCGTCGACGCGAAGTGGGCGGCACAAAACGCCTCGTAACCCTGCTGGCCAACCTCACCGTGCAGGGCGGCGAGGATCTCGAGCTGGACGCTCAGCGGGATCCAGTCGACACGCGAGGCGAGCTCGACCCTTTCGATCGCGCCCGCGGCTTTGGTGTGGACAGCCGTCCGTACGACGGCAGGCTGAGCGTTCAGCAGCTCGACGATGGCTTTGGTCAATGGCGCGCGGACACGTGCTTCTGGAGCGGGCATCGAGCCACACGCTACAACTCTCAGCGGCGCGCGACGAGCCCGGTGAGGCCGCTGCCACACGGCACGCGCTCGACCTGGCGAAACCCGGCGTCGTCGAGAAAGCGGCAGACCTCGTCGACCGAGAGCCGCAGCTTGGCGTAGCAGCTCTTTCGCATTTCCCATCCGCTCTCCACCCGCGTGTGGACGATGTCGTGCACGACCGCGCGGTCCGGCAGGTACTCGACGAAACAGGTCAGAATCCTCGACGCGTCGGAGCGCACGAGGAAGAACCGGTCCAGCTCGCGAAGCTCGTGCGACAGATCGCGGTAGGTGATGACCAGCCTGCCGTCGGCGGCGAGGCGCATATGAGCGGCGCGGAACAGCCGCTGTACGCTCGCCGTCGAGTCGAGGTGGGTGAGCGTGTCACCGAGGCAGGTCACCAGCCTCGGTCGTGCGCCGGGACCTTCTTCTCCGCTTCTCTCGAGGAACGCGGCGATCTCGGCGTGGACTACCTCGACGTGACGCCCGACGCCGAAATCCGTCGCACGCCGGCGCATCTCCAGGACCAACTTGGCGCTGCTGTCGACGGCGACGACGTCGTAGCCGAGCCTCGAGAGCGCGATCGCTTCCGCCCCCGCACCGGCGCCGAGATCGAGCGCCTGGGGGCGTGACTCCTCTCCGCCCCCGGGGAGGGAGAGGATGCCTCGCAGCCATCCGAGCTGCGCTTCGACGCGGGCGCCGAAGTCCCCGAGCATCCACGAATACACGTCCGCCAGGAGCTCCTCGTAATGCACTTCGACCGTGGCCATCTCTTGTCCTCTCTCTCGAGTCTGTATGGCACCGAGCCGGACCTCGAGGAATGACCGGACGTCGCGTCGACACGACCGAGCGTCCGGAAGACCGCGAGGGGGCCGCCCTCTCGCGAGCGGGTTCGACTCGATCGGCCCAACGAGCTCGCGTCGAAGGCGCCCGCGCTCGACAGGGCCGGACGCCTGCGGTAAGCCGCAGCGCATGCCGCGCATGGTCCAGTGCATCAAGCTGAAGCGAGAAGCCGAAGGTCTCGAGAAGCCCCCGCTCAAGGGGCCCGTCGGGCAGAAGATCTTCGAGAACATCTCGAAGGAGGCTTGGACCCAGTGGCTCGAGCACTCCAAGATGCTCATCAACGAGTACCGCCTCGATCTCGTCTCCGAGACCGGCCAGAAGATCTGGTTCACCGAGCTCGAGAAGTACTTCTGGGGCGAGGGGTCCGAGGTGCCGAAGGAGTTCAAGCCCGTCGAAGAGAAGAAGGAGGGCTGAGGCACGATGCCCCGTTGCTCGCCGTCAGGCGGGCCTTATCTTACCCGTCGACATCGTTTCCCACGGGGGCGATCGGCTTCGACGTGGGGACTGAGATCGTATCTGCGTGTGGCGGCGCCCAATCCGCTTCATCAAGTGGGCCGTTATATGTGCGAACGACAATGACGCACTCGCTCTCGCGGCCTGAAAACCGCTGAGCTGTCTGACGGAGAGATCGTCCTGGTATCCCGAAGGCACAAATCACTAGGGCTGGGTCATGTGAGAGCGCTCTCGATAGCGTGACCGAAATTAGTGAGAGATAGGTCGCGGCCGAATCCGCGAACCCAGTTGCTAGGGACGTAGCGACTACGCACGTGAACGAAGGTACGGTTGACGCCTCGCGGACCAGGGTTCGATTCCCTGCGCCTCCACCTCTGTTCTTCTCCGAAGGAGAAGAACCATCGCTCGGTCATCGGGCCTTGCCTGGACTTCGAAGCTTCGCGCCTCCGGCGCTTCGCTTCGTTCGTCCACGCGGCTCGATTCCCTGCGCCTCCACCTCTGTTTGTGGACCCTGCGTGTACTCGCCCGCTCGTACACTCCGGGTCGATTCCCTGCCCCTCCACCTCTCACGCAAGGAGCCCCTAACGGGGCTCTTTGCGCTCTAGAAGCACCACCTCCATCGTCTGGCGAACCTCCGCCCGAGCCGGACGCGCCTCCCTCCGAGCCCCCTCCACTCGGGCCCCCTCCACCTTCGCCCGGGTTGCTCCCCGCGGCACAGCCACCGAGCTGGTGCAGGTGCTCCTCGATGTTCGTGTAGCCGTCAGCGTCGTCGTCCCGTCGTGTCCACCTCTGACCGCGGATCCGGGACTCAGGGAACGCGGTTGCGTCCTCGAACCCCACCTTCTATCCGCATGGGCGGAGGTCTCGCATGGCTCGGACGGAGGAGTTGCTCGCTGGGATGACCGCGTGGTCCGAGGCGATGCAGGCGGGCGTACAGGGCGACGCTGCCTCGCGCGAGCGTGCGTCCGAAAAGGTGCGTGGCTTGCTCGTGGCGGTGGAGCAAGTGACGCCGGAGGAGCTGCCGACGCTCGCGCCGCTGCTGCACTACAGCGTCGATGTCGAGCTGCGCAAGCAGGTGGCCGATCGTTTCGACACCATGCTCGGTGACGGCGGCGCGGAGCTCCTGGTCGCCGAGGCGGAACGAGGGCGTGCCTCTCCGGGCTACGGCCTGGCCGATGGTGTCGACGCGCTCGTGTTCGTCGGCACGGAGTTCAACACGTACGGCGGGCATCGCAAGGCGCTTCGGGCAGGCCTGGCGCAGCGCAAGGCGCGGATCCGGGTGCTCGTTAAGAAGCCCGAGCTGAAATTCAAAGCAAAGTTCCTCGAAGACGTCGTCGCCGGATGCGGTCTCGACGATCTCGACATTCGTCAGATCGGCGCTGGCCTTGCGAAGAACCAGAAGTCGCAAATCGCCAAGCTGAAGCAAGCAATGCGAGACCCGCGCATCGTCGAGCTCTTGGAGCCACTCACGGCTTTTGCTCGTCGTGGAGCAGCCGGCAATGATCGCTCTTATGGTGAGGCGATCTTCGTGCTCTCCACGGTGGCCGCCACCCACGATGTAGACGCCGCGGTCTTCGTCGACGCGCTGCGCTTTCACCCAAAGACAAACGTGGAGGAGATGGCGCTGACCGGGCTTCGCGGCCTCGCCAAGCGTGCGCAGGCCAAAGGTGACAGCGCCGCGCTGGCGGCATTGAGGGAGAAGCTCGCGGGTCTAGCGGCGCTCGAATTGCTAGCGCCAGTGCTCGAGAGCCCCAAGGCGTAGAGACGCGGACCTTGCGGCCGGCTGTCTGAGCGGCTGAGATGTGCGGCATGAAGCGCCAGCGCATTGCCGTCCTGATCTTGGCCGCCGGTTGCTCGAGCTCTCCGAGCAGCGAGGTTCCGCACGCGGACATCACCCTCTCCGAGCCGATGGCGCCCTCGGCGCTCGCCCCGCTCGGGGTGAAGGAGTCGGTCTCCGGGATGGCCGGCGGTGAGCGGCTGATTGGGAGCGTCACCGCGAGTGTCGCCGCTTGCGTGAAGCCTGCGCTCGAGCGCGAACCGGACCTTCGGGGCGAGATGCGATTCGACCTGGAAGTCGGCGCGAGCGTCCAGACGAAGCGAGCGGAGGCGGGGCTCGGCAGTCTGTCGGCTGCGCGGTGCATCGAGAGCGTCCTCACGAAGGCCACGCCGCCTGCCGGTGCCGCCGGGCGGCTCACCTACGTGCTGTCGTTCGCGGGAGGCTACAAACCGGCTCCGCTTCGCGAAGGGGTCGATGTCTTCGCTCGCTGGATCGGACGCGATTGGAGCGCCCCCACCGGCAAGGTGCCCGACGCGGTCGCAAAGACCGAGGAGTCGCTGCGCGATCGGATTCGACGCTGCGCCTTCGGAGCCGAGCCAGAAATGGACGAGCGACTCTGGCTGGTGCTCCGCGTGGGCAAGGGCGGCAGTGTGATGCTGGGGCCGAGCGGGAGTGGGGACGCGGCCGATTGCATCCGTCGCGTGGTTGGCGCCACATCGTTCCCCGACGCAGGACACGACTATGCAATGAGCGTCATCCTTCAGCCGGAGAGCGCCGTCCTGTCACCGCCGGAAGAGGCGACGAGCGACGGGCAGCCCTTCGGCATGATCGGCCTGCTCGGCAGCGGCGCGGGCGATGCGGCGCAAGCGCCGTGGGCGGCGGACGACACCAAGGGCAACATGTGGGGCGACGAGATCGGCCAGGCGTACGGGGCCGGCGGGCTGGGTCTTTCGGGGCGCGCCGGAACCACGGGCGTCGGCACGATCGGCAAGGGCTCGGGCTCGGGCTCGGGCTTCGGGCGCCTCGGCCGAGACGGCACGACGGCCCCGCCCTCGATCAAGATGGGCGCGACGACGGCGTCGCCCGGGCTCCCGAAAGAGGTCGTTCAGCGCATCGTGCGACAGAACTTCGGGCGGTTTCGGCTCTGCTACGAAAATGGCCTGCGAAAGAACCCCAAGCTCGCCGGCAAGGTCACGGTCAAGTTCGACATCGACCTGTCCGGCTCCGTCGCAAACGTCACGTCGACGACGGACATGACTGACAAATCTGTCAGCACATGTGTCGCCAAGGCTTTCTATGGCCTCAGCTTTCCCGAGCCGGACGGCGGGGTGGTGAAGGTGACCTACCCGATCTCGTTCAAGCCCTCGAGCGACGCGCCGGACACCGCTCCGGCGCGTCCGGCCTCGGCTGCTCCCGAGCCGCCGCCCCCGAGCGTCGGCGGCAAGCCGATCGCGTCATTGACGCTTGCCGACATCGAGAAGCGACTGCTCGACAAGCAGTTCGCCGTCGCCGCGGTCCCCGGATTCGAGAAGGGCCGCTCGCCGCTCCTGTTCGTCCGCGACGAGAGCTGGCCGGCGCCGTTCGTCGTCACGCTCGGGCCCTCGCACGCGCGCGAAGGCTGGACGTGCACCGCGGGCGCCGCCGACCACATGCTTCGCGTTCACGGCGAGGGCTGCCAGCGCGTGCTGAGCCCTGTCATGGATTGAGACATCGCGGACGTCTCGCGCCGCTCTCGCATCACTCGTCGAGACGGCGCCGGGAACGTGTTACCAGAGGATTGTGACTCCTTCTGCGCACGCTCGTGTGCCGCTCTCATTCCGCGAACGGGCGACGATCGTGCTGGTGGCGCTTTTCGCAATATCGGCGTTGGGGATCGGCCTCTGGGTGTGGTCCTCGTCGTCTCGAGACGAGGACATCGCAAAGGACCTGTTCTCCCGCCTGGAGAAGGGAGACGACGAGAATGCGTTCGCGCTGCTCGCGCCCGAGCTTCAAGCGGAGATCGGGAGCCCGGCAGAGCTCGGGAAGCGCTGGAAGGCGAGCGGCATCGCCGGAGTCGCGATGGACACCACCTGCTCGGGCGTGAGCCCGGGCTCATCGACCCTCAAGATGCGCGCGACGGTGACCCCGGCGAGCGGAGCTCCCGCTGGCCCGTTCGTGTTGGGGCCGAGCGTGACCGACCGTTCTTGCAAAGGGAAAGGGCCGATGCCGCTCGTCGTCCGGATAAAGGAAGGAAAGGTCGCTGCGGTCCGCTTCGAGCCGGATTGAGCTCTCGGCAATCTGGTAAGGTCGCGACGATCATGGAGGCGCCCACCCTCGAAGGCGAGATTCTCCTCGAGCTCGCGAACCGCGGCGCCGCTCGTTTTATCCTCGGGTACGGCGTGGTGTTTGCTCTTGCCGGGCTGGCCGTCGCGGCGCTCGGCTACCCCCTCGCCCTCGTGGCATTGCTCCCATTGCCACTCTTCCTCTTCCTGTCGCGACGGATGAGCCGCAAGCGCGTTGTCTTCACGACGATGGGCGTTCTGTGTGCGGCCGGGCATCACCCTGCGCTCGACGCGTTCGTCCGGTGGTCCGAAATCGAGAAGGCCGTCTTCGTCACCAAGCGGGACACCGACAGCAGCGGCAGCGGGCACTTCCGATGGGCGCTGAAGCTCGAGCGCCGCAACCTCGATCCTGTCCTGTATTGGTTTCCCTCCCGCCCCAGCGACGAGGAGCTCGGAGCCATGGCCCGCCTGAGCACGGACCGCGGGGTGACTTTCATTGGCCCCTGAAGGTCGTCCTCGGCGACGGCCGACCATGGCGGCGCTTCCTCCGATCATCGAAACCCGAGGGGCCCCGTTTCAGGGCACGCGCCTCTAGCCGCAAGTGCGCGTGATTCTGTAGCTACCTCACACCCAGCGAATCCGAATCACCGCGCGACCGCCGCGGATGCGTCGCCGCGGATGCGGGCACGAGGCGCTTCCGTCGTCTTCGACCGCGACGCGACCAGACGCCTCCTTCGTGCGAGAGCGCTTGTGACCCTCTCGACTGACGCGCTGAGCGATTGCGCCGCCGTCATCAATCACGCGTCGCTTCGATCACGCTCATCGGCGACATCGTGGGCAGCACGCGGCGGAGCGTGAATCCGCCGGACTTCAAGATTGCGCGGTACTCGTCCTCTGTACGCTCGCGACCGCCCTCGGTGACGACGAGCATCTCGAGGTCGATGATCTTCCCCATGTCCGGATCGTTGCCCGGCTTGATCACGCCCTCGACCAGGAGGAGCTTGGTGCCGGGCTTGGCCTGCTTCGCGATCGTCTTGAAGATGTGGATCGCTTTGTCATCGCTCCAGTCGTGGATGATGTGCTTCATGATGTAGGCGTCGCCTGCGGGGACTTCTTCGAAGAAAGACCCACCAACGATCGTCACTCGATCGGACAGCCCGGACGCTTGCATGGGAGCGTTCGCGCCCTCGACCACCTGGGGCAGGTCGAAGAGCACGCCACGCATCGACGGATGTTTCGCGAGGATCGTTCGAAGGAGCAGACCGTGGCCACCGCCGACGTCGACGAGCGTCCCGATCTCGGAGAAGTCGTATGCCTGCGCGGCGGCCGGAGCGAATTGGGCTGACAGCGCCGTCATCGCATCGTTGAACACCGCGCCGGCATCCGCGCCGGCCGGCGTATTCAAGTATTCCCAAGGCGGCATCCCATGCGCAGCGATGAAGCCGCTCTCGCCGGTCCTCACGCTGAAATCGAGCTCAGCCCAAGCCTTGAGG
This sequence comes from Polyangiaceae bacterium, assembly GCA_041940405.1. Taxonomy (GTDB): domain Bacteria; phylum Myxococcota_A; class Polyangia; order Polyangiales; family Polyangiaceae; genus Xiheicaenibacterium. The sequence goes on along the minus strand of JBGTSH010000102.1, from coordinate 18,782 downwards.
TGCGAGGCGTGATTGAAGAACAGCGCCATCGGCCGCACGGAGCCGGGAACGTCGCGCAGCGTCTCGGACAGCGGGGTGTTGACGAAGCGTCCCGCGTCTTGCTCGGCGAAGATCCCCAGGCTGGCGAGCGCGCGAAGGAGACGGTGGAGCGTGTCGGCTCTGGCTCCACACTGCGGTGCGATCTCGGCGGCGGACTTCGCGCCCGAAGCCAGGTGGTCGGCGAGCTTCAGCTTCGCGGCGGCACCGATCGCTTGGCTCACGAAGCGACCGAGCAACATCTGCATCATGACGGCGGCGGGGGGCGGCTGGGGGCTTTGCATGGAGCTTTGCATGGAGCCTTCCATGAGAGCCGTGGTCGTTTCTCATGACAAGCGCCCGCCGACGTCGTGCGCGCGCACCTCATGGGCAAACGGCAGAGAGGGCGCGGATGAGCGCGCTGAAGAATCGGCCGCCTGTCCTGATGGCCCGAAAAACCGGAGCGCCTCGGCGCGTTCTTGCTGCCGTGAAGCCGTCGAACAGGCAGGAACGCGCCCGGGCTTCGTTTGGTCGCTTCGCCACGCTCTCGGCGTCGCTCGTCGGCCTGCTCGGGTGCGAGAGCGACGCGCCGCACGAGGAGCCGACTGCCGAGCATGCAGAGTGGCAGGAGCGATGCGATCGCGTCTGCGAGAACCTCACCCGGATCGGCTGCCAGGCCGAAGCGAACTGTCGCGACGGCTGCTACTCGGAGCGTGTGCTCGACGACAACGAAGGCTGCTTGCCCGAGGCACGAGCCAAGTACGAGTGCCTCGCCGAGTCGACGAGCTGTGACGCGTGCGCCGCGGAGCAAGACGCCCTCTTCTGGTGTTGGACGGGACCCCATCCGGAGTGCATCCACAACGGAGGAGGCCGCCTCGGCAAGTGCTCCTGCGTCTGGTCGGAGGTCCCGTCGTACGAGGTGCGTTGCACCGCGACGCCGGACCAGACGTTCCCGTCGTGCGAATGTTTGGCGGACGGCGCGTTCGTCGGTGCCTGCACCGCAACGATTCCGAACATGGACTGCGGCTCGAGCTCCGGCTCGCTCTACGGATGCTGTGCCGACCTCTTTGGCAATCCGAGCGAGAATGGGCCCAAGAACTAGGCGCGATCGCGGCGTCAAAGCCGCGCGCAAGGCGACCTTCGAAGAGAAGGGCAAGCTCCAGCACGTGCAACAAGCCGCCGGCTTCAGTTGATCTCGAAGCTCTGAATCGGGATCGGGCTCGGGCAGGCGTGCGGGATCGCGGGGCCGCCACCCACGTCCTCCCAGGTCTGCACGTAGGTCTCACCTGCGTCGAGCGGCGACAGCGTCCGGTCCGCGCGCTGGTAGGTGTTCCGTAGGAAAGGCGGCGTGCAGACGCTCGTGGAGCAGAGCTCGAACGCCAGATAGAACGTCCCGGTCTCACCACCGGCGACGCCGGCGAAGAAGCTGAGCGATTGCGAGCTCGCGCCCATCGTGTCCTCCGCCGTGCCGCCGAGGTAGAGCTCGCTGCCAACCTCGTAGACGCCGACGATCACGCGCGCCGTGTCTGCATCGACGGGCACGGTGATGTCGATCGGGTCGCCGGCCGCGTAGCTCGACTGCAAGCCCTGGATCGGACCGGTGATCTCGGGCTTGCCGGCGACGTCGCAGCTGTCGCCTCCGGCGCCGGAGGAGGTGCTCGCGTCGGTGCTGGTCGTCGTGCCGTCGTCGTCCCCACCACCGCCGCCGCTTCCCTCCCCGTCGTCGCCACACGCAGACAAGAGGAGGAGCACGGAGGCGAACGCAAGAGCAGAACGAGGCATCGACATCTCTCGCACCATACGCCGGCGCGGCCGAGACACCGACGCGGTGGCGCGCCGCCGCAATCTTTTGGCGCGTTGTCGCTACCGGCGGGTGTAGCCTGGTGGACGAGATGCGGTTCGTCGAGGCCAGCGGGCCGGGCGACTTCACCGAAGAGCCCGGACGGCGCTTCTACGCGGGCCGGCGCTTCCTCTACTGGCAGGACGGCATCCGCGCGTTCGGGACGGTGATGTGGGGCCGTCCGACCGAGGCCGACATCGCGGCGATGATCCCGTTCTTCGAGATCGGGATCGACGCTCGCTTCAAGGGGCACTCTTCGTTCGTCGACTGCCGCGCGATCGAGTCGATCGACATGCTCGCGTTCGGCAAGCTCCTCTCGTACCTCGTGAGCCGCCGGCACGCGTGGGGGCCGAACGTCGGCCGTCAGGCGATCCTCCATCCTGACGGCTTCGTCGGCGTGATGGTCGCGGGCGCGCTTCACGTCGCGCGACCGCCCTACCCGTTCGCGTGCTTTCACGGCGGCGGCGCCGACGCCTTCGTCTGGTGTGGCGTGGCCGACCTGCACGCGCCGGTCGAGACCCTCCGCTCGTCGCTGATCGAGAGCCCCGAGATCAAGACTCGGGTGCAGTCGGTGTTCGAGGATCGCGGCCTCGCTGCCGCCGCCGAGGTCGCCCGCGCGCTCGGTCTCTCGCAGCGCACGCTCCAACGGCGTCTCGCCCAAGCGGGCACGACGTTCCGCGAGGAGCGCGATCGGTACCTCTCGCTCCGGATCGAGCGATTGCTCTCCGGCACCGAGCTGGATCTGGACGCGATCGCGGCCGAGGTCGGCTTGAGCTCCGCTTCGCATCTCGTCGCGCACTTCCGAGCGACGCACGGAACGACGCCCGGCGCATGGCGAGCAGAACATCGCCGGCGCGCGAGCTGAGTGTGCGCACACGTGGTCGAGCGTCACCTTTCGGGGCACTCGACACGACGAACGCCGCCAAACACCGACGCTGTTCGGTGCAGTCCCAGAAGACGACTACGGCGGGAGCGCCCGAGCCGCGGCGATCGTTCGACGTAGCGCAACGGATCCGTCAGATTCCGCGATGGATCGGACTCGCGCGAGCTGGATAACTCTCTCGCCATGAAGCCGGTGCTAGGGTTCGGGTTCCTCTTCGCGATGGCGCTCTCTGCGTGCGCCCCGGGCACGTACGACGAAGAGGAGCTGGAAGAGGTGTCGGAGGACGAGCGCAGCGGGATCGTCGGCGGCACCCAGACGACCATCGAGAATCGACCCTGGCAGATCTCGTTGCAGAGCACGGGCGGCTCCCACTTCTGCGGCGGAACGATCATCGGCGCGACCTGGATCGTGACGGCGAACCACTGCGTCGAGGGCACTTCGGCCAGCCAGCTCCGCGTTGTCGCGGCCGCGACGAACCGCAACGGGAGCGGCGGGCAGATCCGCAACGTGAGCCAGATCGTCCGCTACGCGGGCTACGTGGACCCCGAGCATGGGAAAGACATCGCGCTGCTCAAGCTGTCGAGCGCGCTCGACCTCACCGACCCGGGGACGCAGGCCATCCCCTACGCGACCTCCACGACGGTCGCCGATGGTCGCACCGATCCAGGGATCATCGGGACGGTGAGCGGGTGGGGAACGCTCTCTTCCGGGAGCAGCTCGATGCCTTCCAACCTGCAGACGGTCGACGTGCCCATCGTCAGCAATACGCAAGCCGACCAGGCATACCCCGAGAGCATCACCGCGGACCAGCTCGCCGCCGGCCTCATCGGCATCGGCGGCAAAGACTCGTGCCAGGGCGACAGCGGCGGCCCGTTCGTGGTTCCGGGTCCTGACGGCAGCGTCATTCTCGCGGGCGTCGTCAGCTGGGGGTACGGCTGCGCCGCGCCGCAGTATCCGGGGATGTACGCGCGCGTTTCGTCCTTCGCGACGTGGATCGAGCAAACGACGGGGATCGCCGGTGACACCGGTGGCGGCGGCAGTGGTGGCGGTGGCAGCAGCGGCGGCGGACAAACCGTGCTGCTCGATCAATCGGGCCTCTCGGGCGCGAAGAACACCTGGACCCACTTCTCGATCACGGTGCCCGCGGGGCAAGCCCAGCTCCTGGTCGACAGCTTCGGCGGCACCGGCGACGCCGATCTCTACGTCAGGCGCGGCAGCAAGCCGACCACGTCGACCTACGATTGCCGCCCCTACCTGAACGCCAACAACGAGAGCTGCGCGTTCGACAATCCCCAGGCGGGCACGTACTGGGTCTCCATCCGCGGCTACAAGGCCTACTCGTCGTTGAGCCTCAACGCTCGCGTCGAGAACTGAGCGGCGACGCCTTCGGGGTCCTGGCGCGCAGCTGGTGGCGGATGGCGCGCCGACGGGTAGGCCTCGATCGCGGCGGCGCTTAGAAGCGCGGCGTGCTGACGAAACGAACACTGCCGGCGGGTGCTCTCATCTTCGGCCTCGGCTGCGCGCGCGGCGTCACGATCCCGGAGACCGAAGAGACCGATCCTCCGCCGGACGTCTCTGCCGAAGGCGGCGGAGGCTCCGGCGACGCCACACCGAGCGCGTCGGCAACGACGGGCGGTGAGGCGCTCGGCGGCGGCGGCAGCGGCACCAGGGGTGACCGGCGGTGCGGCGACCTGCCACTCGAGCACGAGGATCCCCAGAGCGGACACTGCTATCGGCTCCTCGCCGAGCTGCCCACGACTTGGCACCTCGCGCGGGAGGCGTGTGTATCGTGGGGAGGAGATCTCGTCGCGATCGGCTCGGCGGCCGAGCAAGCCTTCGTCTCCGGGCTGACCGGTGAGCGGACGTGGATCGGCTTGAACGACCTCGGGAGCGAGGGCGCGTTCGAGTGGTCGAACGGCGAGCCCGGCGGCTACCTGTCTTTCGCCGAGGGCCAGCCGGACAACGACGAGAGCCTCGAGCACTGCGTCGAGCTCGTGCCGAGCGAGGGCTACGCATGGAACGATCTCCGTTGCGATTGGCCGCTCGTCGCGGTCTGCGAACGCGAGTGACCTTCTGCTCGGCGACTCACCGAGATCCCGAACGGGCCGTTTGACGACCGCGGCAGCTCGGCCTATCCGGCGGTGATGATCGGTGCTCGCACGGCTCGCCTGCTCCTCGCGCTCGGCCTCTTCGCCTGCGGAGGCACGCGGACCGGAGACGGCTTGGGGGACCTGGGCCAGAACGGCGCGCGACCGACGGCATCCGCAACCGGTACGCCAGCGAAGCCTTATCCGAGCACTGCGGTCCAGAAGGTCGACGACACGTACCACGGCGTCGTCGTCACCGACCCGTACCGGTGGCTCGAGGACCCGAAGGACCCGAAGGTCCGCGCATGGAGCGACGCGCAGAACGCGTACGCCCGCTCGGTGCTCGACAAGCTGCCGCAAGTCCCGGCGGTGAAGGCGCGCCTGACGACGCTGCTCGGCGATCAGTCTCCGCGTTACTTCGGGATGGTCCAGCGCGGCGGGAGCTTCTTCGTCATCAAGGATCAGCCTCCCAAACAGCAGCCGTTCCTCGTCGTGCAGAAGAGCCTCGACGACGTGGCCGGCGCGCGCATGCTCGTCGACCCCAACGCGCTCGATGCGAAGGGCACGACCGCCATCGATTGGTTCTTCCCATCGAACGACGGCAAGCTCGTCGCTGTCTCGCTCTCGAAGGGCGGGACCGAGTCGGGCGATCTTCACATCATCGACGTGGCGACCGGCAAGGAAGTCTTCGAGGTGATCCCGCGCGTGAACGGTGGGACGGCCGGCGGCAGCCTGACTTGGGACAAGGACAACAAAGGCTTCTCGTACACCCGCTACCCCCGCCCCGGCGAGCGCCCGGAGGCGGACATGGACTTCTACGTCCAGGTCTTCCATCACAAGCTCGGCACGACGCCCGACAAGGACACCTACCAGCTCGGCAAGGACTTTCCGCGGATCGCGGAGATCGAGCTCAAGACCGAGCCGAAGACCGGCTACCTGCTGGTAACGGTGCAGAACGGTGACGGCGGCGAGTTCGCGCTCTACCTCCGCAAGCCTGGCGGCCCGTTCCTAGAGCTCGCGCGCTTCGAGGACCAGATCCTCCAAGGCGAGATGGGCGACGACGGGAGCCTGTACGTGCTCTCGCGCAAGGGCGCGCCGCGCGGAAAGATCCTGCGAACCAAGCTCGACAAGCCCGACCTCGAGAAGGCCGAGACCGTCGTCGCCGAGGGCTCGGACACCATCGTGCCGAGCTTCTGGGCCGCACCGTCGATCCTGCCCACGAAGGATCGCCTCTTCGTGCTCTACCAGACCGGTGGTCCATCCGAGATTCGCGCGTTCGATCTGAAGGGCAAGCCGCTCGACAAGCCCAAGCAGCTCGCCGTCGCTGCGGCGGGCGACATGACGCGCGTCGGCGACCGTGACCTCGTGTTCTCGAACTGGTCCTTCGTCGAGCCGCCCGCGTACTACCGCTACGACGCGGCGAAGAATGCGACGACGAAGACCGCGCTCGCGTCGACGTCGCCCGCCGACATGAGCGGCTACCGCGTCGTGCGCGAGATGGCGAAGTCGAAGGACGGCACCGAGGTGCCGGTCAACATCCTCTTGCCCAAAGGTTACGTCGAGGGCACGCCCATTCCCTGCATCGTGAACGGTTATGGCGGCTACGGCGTCAGCCTGGCGCCGCGCTTCCGGGCCTATTTCAATCTGCCCCTGGAGAACGGCGTTTGCTACGCGGTCGCAAACCTCCGCGGAGGAGGCGAGTACGGCGAGGCCTGGCACCGCGCCGGAAACCTCACGAAGAAGCAGAACGTCTTCGACGATTTTCACGCCGTCCTCGAGCACCTCAAGAAGCGCGGCTACACGACGCGCGACAAGCTCGGGATCATCGGCGGGAGCAACGGCGGGCTGCTGATGGGCGCGTCGCTCACGCAGCACCCGGACGACGCCAAAGCCGTCGTAAGCCTCGTCGGGATCTACGACATGCTGCGCGTCGAGCTCTCACCCAATGGCGCGTTCAACGTGACCGAGTTCGGCACCGTCAAGGACCCAGCCCAATTCAAGGCGCTCTTCGCGTACTCGCCATACCACAACGTAAAGGACGGCACCTCGTACCCGCCCGTGCTCATGGCCACCGGCGCCAACGATCCGCGCGTCGATCCCATGCAGTCGCGCAAGATGATCGCCCGGCTGCAGGCGGCGACCAGCAACGACAGTCCCATCCTGCTCCGCACCAGCCAGAACTCCGGGCACGGCGGTGACTCCTCGCTCGAGCAGGAGATCGCCGAGCTCACGGACATCTATGCGTTCCTGTTCTCGCAGCTCGGCGTGACCGTGAAGACGAAGTAGGGCCGCAGTCCGGCCTGGAGGGGCGCAGAGAAGGAGACGCTGGACAAAGCGGGCCCAGATTTGCGAGAGGTCTACCGGACGCTCGAGGGCGGTAGTGCACATGGTCTGGAAAGCAGGTCTCGCGAAGCGCGAGATCACGACGTACGAGGAAGGGATGGTGATGCTCGGCTGGGAGAGCGCCCAGCAACGCATCGCCGGCGTCATCATGCCCCTTCACGCGCGCGCGTTGGTGCTCCGCGCCGGGCGGGTCGCCTTCGCCTACGTGTGCACCGACCTCTGCCTCATGACGATCGCGGTCCGTCATGCCGTGCTCGAGCGGCTCCGGGGCCTCGGCTCGGAGTGGGGACCGCACAACGTGATGCTCACCGCGACGCACACGCACAGCGGCCCGAACGGGTACTCGCATCATCCGATCTACCACGCGAACACAAAAGGGTTCTCGACCGCCGTCTTCGAGACCATCGTCGAAGGAATCGTCGCTTCTATCGCAGCCGCCGACGAACGGTGCGTCCCGGCCGTCCTCCGGTTCGGTGAAGCGATCATTTCGTTCGAGGAGCCGGTCGCCTTCAACCGGTCGGTTGCGGCCTACAACCGCAACCCCGGCGTCGACCGTGTGCCGGCGTCACGTCCCGAGCTCGCGACGTCGCGCCGTAGCCTGACCTTGAGGATCGACCGCGCGTCGGACGGGCGGCCGCTCGGAATCGTCAACTGGTTCGGCGTTCACGGGACGAGTCTCCGCGTCGAAAATACGTACCTTCATCCCGACAACAAGGGCATCGCGGCTCACCTGTACGAGACGACGATGGCGTCATCGAGCGAGCGCTCCCATCCGTTCGTCGCAATCTTCGCGCAAGGCGCCGCGGGCGACGTCTCGCCAACGTCGCCCGTCGAGCCGGAGCCCGCGCAGGCTCGGAGCGACCTGGCGCGCGCCGCACGAAACGGCGCGATCCAGTTTCGTCACGCGCGCAAAGCAGCCGAGGCCGCGCTCGCGTCCGCACCGCTCGGTGAGGAGCTGCGCTTCGAGACACGCAACGTCGACATGGCGGCCGTCGAGGTCGACCCGGTTTTCTCGGGAGGCCGTCGTCACGTGCGAACCTCGCAAGGCACCATCGGCCTCGCAACGGCAGCCGGCACGGCCGAGGGCCCGGGGCCGCTCTACCCCGCGCGGTCGGTCCTCACCGGCCTCAGCGCGATCACGCGCGCGGCTCGTGGGTGGCTTGGCGCACGCGTGGATCCGAAGCTGCCTTTCCTCGAGGTCGGCGCGGGAACGAACGGGAGCTTCCTGGGAGTGCTGGGTATCCGCGGCTACATGCCGCTGGTCGGACGGCATCAGCACGCGGTCGAGTTCCTTCGCGCCGCCGACGACGCCGGCCTGCTGGGCGATGGGCCGTGGGCGCCGCGCGTTCTTCCGCTGCAGATCGTGCGATTGGGGCGACTGTTGCTCTGCGGGGTGCCGGGAGAGCCGACCACCGTCGCGGGAGCCGAGCTCGGGCAGAGCATCGAGCGCGCCGCCTGGCAGGGCGCGAAAGGCGCTCGGCCCAAGGTCGTCGTGAATGGCTACGCCAATGGCTACGCCGGTTACGTGGCAACGCAGGCCGAGTACGAGCTCCAGAATTACGAGGGCGCCAGCACCCTGTTCGGAGAGTGGACCCTCGCGGGCTACCAAACGATGTTCGACAGCATGATTCGCGGCGGTTTGGGCGACGATCCGTCGGCGCCGGTCGACGGACCGCGCCTCAGGGTGACTTCCATCGATCGACTCGAACGCCAGCGCAGCGCCGGCCGCCGAGAAGATCGGGAGCGACAATGAAGATGTTCGACGTCGCCGTCGTAGGCGGGGGCATTTCCGGTCTCTGGGCGGCGCGGCTTCTGAAGAAAGCCGGCGCGTCCTTCATCGTCATCGAAGCGCGCAATCGCCTCGGCGGTCGGATGCGCACGATGTGTCCGGAAGCCGGCTACCTCGAGGCCGGGGCCCAATATGTCGGAAGGTTCCACGACTACACATTGATGGCTTGCCAGGCCATGGGCTTGGACCTCATCCGAACGCATCACCCGCGGGACGTTCCGAGCATCTGGCACGACGGTAGCGAGCGCACGCTCTTCACCGACAGCCCCTATCCGATCACGAAAGAGGTCGAGTCCGGCTCCGCCGAGCTCGAAGAGTTGGTGCTCAACGTACGAGCGAACCGCCAGGATCCTTGGAATGCGCTCCTCGCCACGAAGCTCGACAGCGTGAGCGTCCAGGGATGGATGGACGAGTATCTCCACGAGGCGTACGTGAAGAAGCTGCTCCACGACGGAATACGGTCCGCTTTTTCGGCCGAGCCCCGCGACGTCTCGCTCCTCTACTTCATCCACTACTGCGCAACCGCCGGATCCTTCGCCCGGTTGATGAACATCGGCGACGGCGCCGAGGACTTTCGGATCGCGCAGGGAACGAGCGAGCTCGCGCGCCGACTGGGCGAGGAGATTGGCGCCGAGAACATCCGGGAAGGTGCCGTGGTCGATCGAATCGATCAGGACTACCTCGAGGCGCGTATCCACACGAGCCAAGGCGTCGTGCGAGCGCAGAGCGTGATCGTCGCGATGTCGCCGCAGCTCGCCGCGCGGATCCGCTACTCGCCGGAGCTGCCCTCGGCCCGCCGAGAGCTCGCGAAGAGCATGAAGATGGGCCAGACGATCAAAGGCTTCGTTACCTATTCGAAACCCTGGTGGCGCGAGAAGTACAGCGGCTACGCCCTCAGCTCGAGCGGCCCGGTCGTCTGGACCATGGACAACACCTGGCGCGATCCGAAGACCGGAGAAGAGAAGCTTCCCTCGTTGATGACCTTCATCGCCGGCGATCCCGCCGTCTACACGAGCGAGCTCTCGCAAGAGGAGCGACGCGAGCTCGTGCTCTCGCAGCTCGTCAGCATCTTCGACGATGAACGCGCCCGAACGGACGTGGTTTCTCCCGGCTACGTCGAGCACGATTGGTCCACCTCGCATTGGTCGATTGGTGGACCGGGCGCCTACTTCCCCCCCGGCGTGCTCACCCGATACGGTACCGCGCTGCGGGAACCGTATTACCGAATCCATTGGGCCGGGGCCGAGACCGGCACCGATTGGACGGGCGGCTACATGAACGGTGCCATCGAGGGGGCCATTCGCGCCGTTGCTGAAATCGAGCACCAGGCGGAGCTCGCCGAGCGGCCGCCGGGCTGGGCGGCGGTCTCGGGATCGGTCGCGGACATCTGGAAGCGCGAGCATTTCGGACTTCGAAGGCGAGCCGGCGCCTTTTTGCAGAAGTCGCTTTTCGGGCGGTAAACCGGCACGTCATCGAACGAGGGACGAGGACACATGGCAAACGCAGGCATCCTGATCACCTGGGAAGATTCGAAGCTCGGAAGAGAGGCGCTCGGGGGCGAGCTCTACATGACGTCGATGGCCTACTATCAGGCCAAAGTCGAAGACGGCACCCTCGAGAGCTTCGAGCCATTCATTGCGCAGCGGCACGGCGGCGACCGAAATGGCTTCATCCTGCTGCGCGGCGACCGCGCGAAGCTCGACGAGATGAAGCGTTCGGACGAGTTTCTCGCAATCATGCTCAAGGGCATCCACTGCCTTACGTCGTTCTCGGTCGTCGACGTGTTCCTCGGAGACGGCCTGAACCGGGTCATGGGAAAGTGGATGGAGCTGTTCGCATCCGGCTCGTGAGATGCGAAATTTGAGGCGAGCACGCTCCGGTGGTCGGCGCGCGGGTGAGGCTCTTCTGGCGTGCGACCGCGTAGAAGTGTCCGAGGTGGTCGAGCTCGATCGCCATGGGGCGGATGGTACGGTTATCCTGGCTGGATGATCGCGCGACGGCTCGTCCTCTTGTCTGCGGTGCTCATCGCCTGCTCCCAGGAGGGCCGCTACCTCGGCGAAGGCCTACAACCGATCGCGGGCGGCGTTCCTGATGGGACCGACACGGCGGTCGTCGGCATCTACGTCAACACGAACGGGGCGACCTGCACGGGCAGCCTCATCGCGCCGAACCTGGTCCTGACCGGCCGGCACTGCGTGGCGCAGCTGCCGCAGCCCATCGACTGCATGGCGGCGTTTGGATCCACCACACCGGCGTCGGAGATCTACGTCACGACCCAGCCCAACATCTGGACCGCCCAGCCCTCTGACTTTTACCCGGGCGCAAGCGTGGTGGTGGAGCCGGGGCCAGGCCTCGTGTGCGGTGATGACGTTGCGCTGATCGTCCTGGCGGAGAACATCCCGGAAGGAGAAGCTACGCCTCTCGTACCGCGCGTGGATGAGCCCGCCGCCGTCGGCGAGGTCTACGCGGCCGTCGGTTACGGCGCGACGTCCGACTTCGGAACCGACGGCGGTGAGCGGCGGCGGCGCGACGATCTCGTCGTCGAGTGCCTCGGCGCGGCCTGTGGGACTTGGGCGGCGGCAACCGAATGGAGCGGCAACGAAGGCGTCTGTCCGGGGGACTCCGGCGGTCCGGCGCTCGACGAGCAGGGTCGCGTGTTCGGCGTGGTTTCGCGAGGCTCGGTCGGCTGCGTCTCGCCCGTATACGGTGACGTCGCCGCACACGCCGATTGGCTCAAAGCCGAAGGGATCGATGCTGCAGCAATGGGTGGCTACCCCACGCCGCCGTGGGCGCTCGGCGAGCCCACGGGTATGGGAGGCGGCGGCGGTGCAGGCGGCTCCGCCACGAGCAGCTCGGCGACGACCGGCTCAGCGACCACCTCGAGCTCGACAACTGCTCCGTCCGGCGCAACCACGGCGCCCGGAGCCACGAGCGGCGCTGGCGGTGCGGCGAGCGACGACGATGAGAGCAATGAAGAGGACGGCTGCCGCCTCGCGGCTGCAGCCGACACCAGCTTCGGTGCGCCCGGGCTCGCTCTCTTGGTGCTCGCCGCACGGTGTCTACGCAGACGTCGCCGTGCGCCGGCACGCGTCTAGCGCACGCCGAACTGCCGGCCGTGCGGCGCCTTCTCGTGGCACCCCTTGCAGTTCTGCACCAGCCCGGCGGACGTAACCTTCTTTCCGTCGGGGGTCACGGTGCCGTAGACCCAACCCGCGTCCGTCACGGCGGTCTTGTCGGTCGGGCGGTACATGATGAAGAGGTCCTTCTGCTCGCCGGCGTAGTAGCGCTTGCCCTCGAACGTCACCGGCGTGATCTGGTGGATGCGAAGGGACTTTTCTCGATCTTCGGTCGGTTCGTAAGAGACCTTCACCAAGGCTTGCTCGACGCCCGGGACATCGGCGGCCTTTCCGACTCGAGCAGAGCCGGCCGGGGGCGGCGGCCTGCCCCCTGTCTCACGGGCGTAGAGATCGAAGTCGTAGATCTGGAGGGTGAACACCTTGCGACCGTGGGCGGTGTCCGCGGCCGCGTTCGACATGTGCCCGGTGTCATCGGGCGGCGCGCGGCAATCGAGCATGCTCCACCACGTGCCGTCGACGCGCGAAAATGACTGGTACCGATCGGCGATGGCGAGGAGCGCCGCGTGGTAGGAGGGCTCGTTCACCGGCGGAGCGCTCGCGCTGGGCAGCGGACCGGCCGGCGACGCGGCTGGCGCCGCCGTCGAAGCCGCGGGACCCGACGCCGAAGCGGCGGGCGCTCGAGACGACGACGCAGGTTCGGATGAGATGACGGCAACGTCATCCTGACGCGAGCAACCGGCGGCAATCGCAGCCGCCGACGCGGTTACGACGAGGACCCGCGTCAGCAGCGAGGTGGGGCGCGCCATGCGACCTTTGTAACACGCTTGGTCGACGGGCCTAGGGGCCTCGCTCCGGTCTGATTCGGCGCAGGTGGCGGCGAGCTCGCTCGGATCACCGCTTTCGGAGCTTCATGAGCGCTCGCTCCGGGCTTCGCTCGATCCAATAGATGGCGTCCGCGTCGGCGACGATCGCCGTCGGTCCCACGAGCCCGCTGGCGATCGGCAGGATTCCCGTCGCTCGGGTACGACCGACTGCGATGATCGAGCCGTCATCCGACGTACCGCTGCCGTGAACGGTGACGTAGAGCAGCTCGCTGTCGAGCGCGAGGCCCGAGGGACCGTCCAGCGACGCGACGAGCAGCTCGCTCGGTCCCGAGGACTCGAGCCTCACCACCGCACCCATGCCGGCGTCCGCGACGTAGATCCCTTCGAAGTCGGCGAGAACGGCGGTCGGGCTGACGAAGTTGTCGTTCAAGAGGTCGGGACTGCTCTGGCCGTCCAGGTACACGCCGTGCAGGGAGCCCAGCCCGCCGGCGTGGCTCGTAAAGAACAACGACGACCAATTCTTCGGCGGGCTGAAGACGGTGAGATCGATAGGAAGCATCGTGTCGGCGATCACCGTCGGCGCACCGCCATCAATCGGCACGGAAGCGATCGACCCGTTGGTCCCGCCATTTGCGAAGTAGACGTCGGCCCCGATCGCGACGGCGGTCACCCCTCCTGGAGCGGCCGCGAGCAGCGCCGGGTCGCCCCCGGTCTTGGGTGCGCGCCACACGCCGCCATCCGATCCCCACACGGCGGCATCCCAACTGAGCGCGATCGACGTCGCGGCGCCGTCGACCTGCGCAATCGATACGAGCTCACCGCCCGACTTCGAGACGCGGAAGACCGAACCGTCGGACCTGGACGTGACGTAGACGAAATCGTCGTCGATCGCCAAGTCGCTGGATTCGAACCCGGTCGCCAGCGCGCAGGGATTGTCTTCGCAGATTGTGACGCTTCCCGTGCCGGTCGTTGCGGATGCGGTCGTGGCCTTCGTCGAGGTGCTCGAATCGCCGGCGCCGCCGGAGCCGCCTTCATTGGATGCCGTCTCGTCGTCGAGAACGAGGACCTCACTGCATCCGAGAGCGAACGTGCACGCCCAAAGCGTTTCCTTGAGGCCCATTCCCTCTCGATACCAGAGGCCTCCGGTCGCGCCGTCCGGACGATCGGGATGGCGTCGTTCGACTCCCTCGAACTGTTCGCTCAGGCAGGTAGCACCGCTGACGGTGCGCGCCCGTGCGCCGCGAGGTCGGGACGAAGCTCAGCTCCGCTGGAGCAGCGTTTGGAACGCCGCACCCAAAAGCTCGATGCGAGCGTCGTCCGCCTTGCGAGGCTCGGGCGCGATGAAGCGGTGCAGCTGCTCGCCGTCGAACACGGCGACAATCGAGGAGACCAATACGTCGAACGTGTCTCCGAGCGCAGCCGCCGCCCCGGGCAGGAGCTCGCGCGCCGTCGCCGTGATGCTCGCGAAGTAGGCGCGCGCGACCGGCTCGAGCGCCTTTCGCAGGTTCTCGTTCGTGCGCGCCGCGATCGCCAGCTCGTACCAGGCCTGGTTCGCGCGGGACCGGCACGCTTCGCGCAAGAGGCGCATCGCCGAGACGACGTCGTCCCCTTCCCTCTTCACGGCCTTGAACTTCCGCTTGTACTGCTCGACGAGCTGCGCACCGACGTCTTCTCCGACGGCGACCATCAAGGCTTCACGCGTCGCGAAGTGGCGGAACAGCGCACCTTGCGAGAGCTCGGTGCGGGCGCAGATGCGCTGAATGCTGGCGTCCGCGTATCCGACCTCGATCAGGGTATCGGTCGCCGCATCGAGCAGGATGCGAATGGTCGAGCTTCGCCGCTCCTCTTGGGTGCGCCTCTTCTCGGTCATGCGGCCTTTGCGATCGGGCGGGCGGCGCGCGCGGGCTTGCCGTCTGCGGGGAGGAACGAGCCGAAGCCGAGCTCTCGGCCGAGCGCCGGCGAGACCTTGCCGTCCTCGAAGGCGAAGCGCCCATTGACCAGAACCGCGTCGACCACGCCGTCGCTGCGGTTCACCATCCGCCTCAGGTCGCCGAACCCCTCCATCGGCGCCTCGTGGTAGGCGTCGAGGCGGTGGTCGAGCGCCTCGGGATTGATGACGACGACGTCAGCTCGACTGCCGACGCGGAGGTGCCCCGCATCGACGCCCAGCCAGTCGCCGATCTCGCCCGTGAGCCGGTGCACCGCCTTCTCGATGCTCATCACGTTGCGATCCTTGACGTGGCGGAGCATCCGCAGCGGGAAGCTGTAAAAGGCCATGTTGCGGATGTGCGCCCCAGAATCGGCGAAGCCGATGAGCGCGGCGGGCTCGCTCATGAGAACGTCCACCTGGCGCGGGCGATCGTTCGCGATCGTCGTGCGCCATCGCAGCTTCTTGCCGTGGAGGACGACCAGATCGAGGAACGCGTCGACGGGATGGATCCCGCGCTCGGTCGCGACGTCACCGAAGGACCTTCCGACGAGTGTCGCGTCCGGACAGGCTGTGATCTGCGCCTGATGAAAGTCGCGCTGCCAGACGCGCGGCGTGAATCTGGCGTCGTAGTCGCGACGGAACTTGCGACGAAACGCCTCATCCTTCATCAGCTCGTTGCGCTCGATGCCCTCGACGAGGTGCAGCGCCTCTTGGCCGGCGCCGAACTCCTCGAACACGACGAGATCGATGCCGTCGGCGTAGACCTCGAACGGAACCGGGAGCGTCTGCCAGCGCATGTCGCCGCCGAGGACGCGGTTCACGAAGCGGGTGATTCGACCGAGCACGTGGTGCAGGCCGCGGCTCGACTTCGCGTCCGCCAACGTGATGAGCGTCGTCTTCAGCGCGCGGCGCAGGCCCAGGCCCGCGCTCTCGAGAAGAAACAGGAGCGCGTTGACCTTGGTGACGATGTTCGGCGCGCTCTGAAGAATTCTGCCGCGCTCACGCAAGACGGCGTTGAGCTCGCGGTACTCGCTCCACGTCGCGTACGTCGAAGGGAGCTGCGCCGAGCGAAACCGATCGCCATCCAACTTGTCCCACGGGTTCGTCATCGACGAGAGGCCGAGGAACCCGGCGTCGAGCGCGTCGTTCAGGTGACGCTTCATCTCGGCCATCTCCTTCTTGGTCGGCCGCGCCTTCGGATCGACCGCGCGCTCGAGACCCATGACGCGCGTCCTCAAGTCGGAGTGCCCGAGGAACGACACGACGTTCGGACCGAGCGGATGGCGGCTCAGGAAGTCGACGTACTCGGACGGCGTCTTCCACGTCTTCTTCTTCCGGAAGAGCGGAAGCACGTGCTCGCGCGGCACGGACTCGACGCGGGTGAAGAGATCCGAGCAGTCCTCGGCCTCCGACAGCACGGCGCTGATCGAGCAGCTGCCGACGGCGACCGTCGTCACTCCATGCCGGACCGACTCGCTGAGCGAAGGCGCCGCGACGAGCTCGGCGTCGTAGTGCGTGTGCAGATCGACGAAGCCCGGCATCACCCACTTGCCGGCGGCGTCGATCACCCGCGCGCCGGTCTCATCGAGCGGGCCGTCGCTGATCGCCGCGACCCGCCCATCCACGATGCCGACGTTCTTGGTAGCCCCCGGCGCCCCACTGCCGTCGAAGAAGAGCCCGCCCCTGATGACCGTGTCGAACATCATGGGCCGACCCTAAGATAGATAGCATTCACTCGCAATCTTTATGTGGCGACGCTCGACAAAAAGCATTCGGGGCCGATGACGTCGTCATCGACCCCGATGGGCGCGGCGGTGAAGCTCGCTGTCGTCGAGGCTACGCCGCCGCAGCAGCCTGGTTGATGTCCATCAGCAGGCGGACCGAGTCGGCGTAGGTGCTTCCCCGAACGCAGCGGCCGCCGCGAAGCTCGAGGACCTCGCAGAAAGAAGCGGGCTCGATCGCCGGCGGGCGGCTCGACGTGGACTGTCCGCGCAACGGAGGGGGCGAAGAGATCCTTTTTTGCACATGACGGATCCCACACTCGGCCACGATGACGAGACCGGCGTCGTGGACGGCGCGGACCTCGATCTGCGCGCTGGGCGTACCTTCGACGAGGCTGCGGAAGGATGCGATGACGGCGTGAGAGCCGCGAACGCGTTCATCTCTTCCCGCATGCGACCACTCGACGTCGGGGGCCATCATCGCGGCGATCCATTCCCAATCGCGACGGTTGAAGGCGTCGTAGTAGCAGCGGACCCAGTCTGTGTTGCTCTGCTTCGGCGTCGTCACGGTGTCTCCCTCCAAGCACGGCTCGGGCCACCCGCCGCACGGTCGGTCCCGTCCATTCCTTCCCTGATTTTTGAGGGTGAGCGGACGTCGGCTTTGATCTTGTGTGATGCTCGCATGGATCGACTTCGACCCGGAGCGGATCATCCATGTACCGCCCGGGGCGGCAAACGCACCTACATCAGCCGCCAGGAGGCGCAGTCGGGGCTGGCTGGCCCGGCGGAGCCGGGGGCGGAGCTGACGACGGCCCCGGCGGAGCCCCAGGCGCACCGAGCAGCCCGCCTGGGCATGCCCGGTTCAAGTCGTCGATGATCGCCGTCTCCTGCTTCTCGATCGTCTCGAGCTCGCCCTGCTTCTTCTCGACGTAGGCCTTGTCGCCCCGGCCGAGACCGACCGAGAGCTCCTCCATCGCGCGCGACTGAAGCCGCAGAACCCCGACGTAGAACCCCCCCAGGCGGAGGAGGTCCTCTTCGGAGAGAACGGTGTGCTCGAGCTCGTCCGCGACCCTGGCCAGCGCCGCGCCCATCGCCAAGAGCTCCGGCTTCCCTTCGGACTTGGCCTTCGCGGCTTCGTTGTCGACGTGCTGGATCCCGCCGTTGATGATGGCGATGAGGTGCGCACACTGCTGATCGCGGGGCGGCGCATCAGCGGTGCTCCCGCTCGGCTGGACCTGCGGCTGGGGCTGTGGCGCGGGATTCGACGTCGAGCAGCCGACGAGCGAGGCAACGCCGAGGGCGAGCGGGAGGAG
Organism: Polyangiaceae bacterium; assembly: GCA_041940405.1. Classification (GTDB taxonomy): domain Bacteria; phylum Myxococcota_A; class Polyangia; order Polyangiales; family Polyangiaceae; genus Xiheicaenibacterium. Next base: position 960 of record JBGTSH010000102.1, on the reverse strand, counting down.
TCGCACGCCGCTCAAGCTACCCCCAGAGGTCCGACTGAGAAACCTTCCCGTCGACGCCGAGGGCGACGGCGCCCAGTCCCATGCCGCGAAAGTCGTCTTCCCACATCAGCTTTCCCTCCATCGAATAGCAGCGGACCTCGCCGGCTCCGCCGACGAAGATGCGGCCACCGTCGACGAGCAAGGTGTCGGCCGCCGGGATGGTGGTCTGCCAGACGGGAACGCCGTTCGCGGCTTCGACGCGCGCGAGGAAGTTCCGTGTGAGGAGGATCACAGTTCCGCCGTCGACGGCGAGCCGTACGGCGGCGTTGGAGCCCGTGTCCCAAGCCCAGATCCGCTTGCCCGTTTCGGGATCGAGGCCGAACACCTTGCCGCCGAAGCCAACGATGAGCGGCATGGCGCCCGATGCCGTCCGGTAGGTCATGATGCCTTCTCTTAGCGAGGATGAGGTCGGGGCGACAGGTCGCCCCGACCATGGTAAGGCGCGCCTTCCGATGAGCCGCATTTACCGCTCCCTCCCGCCGAAGGGCACCAAGGTCGGCCTCGCCTTCTCGGGCGGTCTCGATACGCGCTGCGCTTCGCTCTGGCTCGCCGAGCAGGGCCTCGAGGTCCACGCCTATACGGCGGATCTCAATCAGCCCGACGAAGCGAACGTCTCGGACATCCCGCCGATCGCGCTCGCGCACAACGCAAAGGCGGCGCGCCTCATCGATTGCCGCGAAGCGCTCGCACGCGAGGGGCTCATCGCGATCCAGTGCGGCGCGTTCCACCTCTCGACGGCCGGCAAGAAGTACTTCAACACGACGCCGCTCGGACGGGCGGTGACGGCGACGAGCATCGTGCGCGCCATGCGCCACGATGGAGTTCACGTCTTCGGCGACGGCAGCACGCACAAGGGCAACGACATCCAGCGCTTCTACCGTTACGGCGCGTTCGTCGATCCCGATCTCAAGATCTACAAGC
>JBGTSH010000101.1:0-30116 GCA_041940405.1 Polyangiaceae bacterium | reverse complement strand
AATGATTGGAAATATGACGTAATTGTTGATTTATATGATACACGCCGGGTTCGAGCGCGGCGTGCGGCCGATCGGCGCCTGATCGATGCTTACGACCTTGTCGAAGTTGTCGAGGCCGTACACGCCGTCGCACGCGCCCACCGGCGCGCCCGATCGGTAGAGGGTCTGGCGCGCGGCGGGCAGGAGCGTGTCGACGATCAGGCTGCTCTTGCCCGAGCCGCTGACGCCGGTGATCGCCGTGAGGAGGCCGACGGGGATCGAGAACTCGCCGCCGCGAAGGTTGTGCTCGCGGGCGTTCGCGATCTTCACCCAGCGATCGCTCGGCTTGCGCCGCGGGCGAGGGGAGTAGAGGCTCTTGTCGCCCGTGAGGTACGGGCCTGTGATGCTCGTCTTCGAGGCCGCGATCTCCGCAGGCGTGCCCTGCGCGACGATCGTCCCGCCGTGCACGCCCGCCCTCGGGCCCATGTCGACGACGTGATCGGCGGCTTGGATCGTCTCGCGGTCGTGCTCGACGACGAGCACCGTGTTGCCCTGATCGACGAGGCGCCGGAGCGCTTCGAGCAGGCGCGTGTTGTCGCGCGGATGGAGGCCCACGCTGGGCTCGTCGAGGACGTAGAGGACGCCGACGAGCGCCGAGCCAATCTGCGTCGCGAGGCGGATGCGCTGGCCTTCGCCGCCCGAGAGGGTCATCGCCGAGCGATCCAGCGTCAGGTAGTCGAGACCGACGTCGATCAAGAAGCCGAGGCGCGCGGCCACCGCGCGAAGGAGCGGCTCGCCGATGGTGCGCGCGCGGTCTTTGAGCTCGGAGTGATCTTGGCTGAACCTGACGACGAGCTCGCGCAGCTCGCGGAGCGGCATGCCGCCGATCTCGGCGATGTTCTTGCCGGCGAGGAGCACCGCGAGCGCCTCCGGGCGCAAGCGCCGGCCGAGACACGCCTCGCACACGCGCGTGATCACGAAGCGGCCGATGTCGTCCGGCTCGCCGCCGTCGTCGTCCTCGTCGTCCTCGCCGATGTCGCGCGCGAGCTCGCCCGACTCGAGCGCTCGCTCGAGCCGCGAGACGATGCCTTCGTAGGACGCACGACCCCTTCGCTTCTTCTCGGGAGCTGCGCCTTCGGGCTTCGCTGCGTCGGACGCAGCGTCGCCCGTCCCGTAGAGGATCGCGTTCCTCGCGCTCTCGGGGAGCTTCGCGAACGGTGTGTCGGGATCGACGCCGAGCGTCTTGACCGCCTTGTCGAGCTCGAGCGCGAGCTCCACCGAGCCGCGCCGCCCCCAGGCCGCGACCGCGCCTTCACGCAGGCTCCTCCGCTTGTCGGGCACGACGCGATCGGCGTCGACGCGCGTCCGGTAGCCGATGCCGTCGCACTTCGGGCACGCGCCGTGCGGACCGTTGAACGAGAACATGCGCGGCTCGATCGGCGGCAGTGACACGCCGCACTCGACGCACGCGAAGCGCTCGCTGAGCCAGAACGGCTCGGAGCCCTCGCCGGGATCGACGAGGAGGCGGCCCTCGCCGGTCTTGAGCGCGAGCTCGACCGAGTCGGTGACGCGGCCTTTGGCGCCCTCTTTCACGACGATGCGGTCGATGACCACGTCGAGGTCGTGAGCCTTCTTGCCGTCGAGGACGATCTCGTCGCCGAGATCGACGGTCTCGCCGTCGATGCGCACGCGGACGAAGCCTTCGCGGCGCAGGCGCTCCAGCTCGAGCTTGAGCTCACCTCGGCGAGCGCGCGCGACGGGAGCGAGCAGCGACACGCGCGAGCCTTCGCCGAGCTCGAGGATCGTGTCGACGATCTGCTGCACCGTCTGCGCTTGGATCGGCTTGCCGCAGCTGGGACAGTGCGGCGTTCCGACACGCGCGAAGAGGAGGCGGAGGTAGTCGGCGACCTCGGTCACCGTTCCGACGGTGGAGCGCGGGCTCTTTGCCAGCGCCCGCTGCTCGATCGCGATGGCCGGCGACAGACCCTCGATCGACTCGACGGCGGGCTTCGCGAGCTGCTCGAGGAACTGGCGCGCGTACGCCGAGAGGCTCTCGACGTACCGGCGCTGCCCTTCGGCATAGATCGTGTCGAAGGCGAGTGAGCTCTTGCCCGACCCGCTCGGACCCGTGATGACCACCAGCTTCTCGCGGGGAATCGAGCAGCTGACGTTCTTCAGGTTGTGCTGGCGTGCCCCCCGCACGACGAGGTAGCTCATCCGATGCCGGCACCACGGGTAGCATGCAGCCAGCATGCAAGCTAGTGCGCGGGTGAGAGGCGCTTTTCGGTGTCGGGTTCAAGCTCCAGGTACCTCCTTCCGCTGGTGTTCGTCGCATCTGTAGGCGCCGCAGCGGTGCTCGTATCCGTTGGACCTCCACCGAAGCCGGCGCCTCCTGCCGAGGCTTCGAGCAGACCTTCGGCGGACGTCGCAGACGCCGCGGCCCCCGCACCGGCCGAGAGCGCGGCGCCGGAGGCACCGGCGTCGAGCAAGGCCGGAGACGGACCGGAAGGCGAGGGAGGTGGGGACGCAGGCCCGACGGCGGCATGCCCCGACGACATGGCGCTCGTGAGCGGCTGGTATTGTCCGTTCGTCGCTCACAGGTGCAAAAAGACACGACGCGCGAAGCACGCGGGCGACCCCGAGGTCTGCGAAGAGTTCAAGAACGAGGTCCTCTGCGAGGGCGCGCTCGAGCGGCTGCGCTATTGCGTCGACCTCTACGAGTATCCGAACCAACCCGGCGTCTTGCCCGCGGTGCTCGTGAGCTTCGACGAGGCGCTCGCGGCGTGCGAGGTCGAGGGCAAGCGTCTCTGCGAGCCGCGCGAGCTGGCGTTCGCATGCGAGGGCGAGGCGATCCATCCGTACCCCATCGGCGAAAAGCGGGACGCCGCGGCGTGCCGCTGGGACGCAGGCCCCGAAGGGCGGGTCGCGCCGAGCCGGGGCGCTACGGTCGCGGCGCAGCTCGCGCTCCTCGATCGACGCGCAGGCGCCGGATCGCACGCGGGCTGCAGGAGCCCGTTCGGCGTCTTCGATCTGGCAGGCAACGTCGCGGAGTGGGCCCACGATCCGCAGGGCAGCAAGCGTCACGAGCCTTTCTCGTCGGTGATCGTGGGCGGCGCCTGGGGCGGGAGCGCTTCGACATGCCGATCGGCCGACGCATCCCTCCCGCCGTCGGCCAGGAGCGCGACGACGGGCTTTCGGTGCTGCACCGGCGCCGCGCTCGCCGACGACGAGCAGCACGCGACGCCTCGGCGGCGCACCGGCGGCGGCTTTCGGCCGATCGGGGCGCCTCGGTGACGGGGCTTCCCTGGTCGCCCTCATTGGACTAGCGTGCTCCCCGTGGCGTCCGGAAAAGGCCGGGTCATGACGTCTTATTCGGTTCGCACCCTAGCGGGCGCGAGTCGTCGTCTCGGACGGGCCCATAGCTCAATCGGTCAGAGCCCCCGGCTCATAACCGGGCTGTTCCTGGTTCGAACCCAGGTGGGCCTACTGATTTCTCGTTTTCGAGCCACTGCGCGCGGCCCCAACCCCGCTTGCAACCCGAAGCCACTGCGCGCGGGGCCCCAACCCCGCTTGCAACCCGAAGCCACTGCGCGCGGGGCCCGAGCTCCGCTCGCAATCAACGCCTTCTCTTTGCGTGAGGTGACCAACCCTTGAGCATCCTCGAATTGATCCCCCGCCTCGAAGCTCTTGCCGATCTCGACGAGCGCATACGCGTTTTGGAGGAAGATCTGGCGGTTCGCCGGGGGGGTCTCGATGCGCTGAAGACCGAGGTCGCCGAGCTTCGCCGGCGTGCCGATGAGAGCAAGGTCTCGATCTCGGCGATGGAGAAGACGAGAAACGAGCTTCAGCTCGAGGCTCGTCAGATGCAAAACCAGATGGAAAAATCGCGCGAGAAGCTGGGGCGATCCAGAAACGAGCGCGAGTCCATGGCGGCCCAACGCGAGCTCGAAGAGCTCAAGCGCCTTGTTCGAGACCGCGAGGATGAGGTCGAGAAGCTGAGCGCGGTCGCCGAGCAGGCGAAGGCCTCCGTCGCCAAGGACGAAGGGCGCCACAACGAGCTCTCGGCCGAGCTCGCGGGCACGGCCGAGGGTGCGCTCCAGAGCGTGCAAGAGAAAGAGACCGAGCGCGAGACGCTCCTCGGCGAGCGCGCGGCCGCCTCCAAGCTCCTGCCTCCGCTCTTGTACCGCCGCTACGAGCAGATCCGCGCACGAAAGCCGAGGGCGATCGCAAAGACCAGCGACGGCACCTGCAGCGGCTGCAACATCGCGGTGCCCCCGATGATGTTCCAGAAGATGCTCCGCTCGGAAGAGTTCGAGCAGTGCCCGCAGTGCAAGCGCATTCTCTACTACGTGCCCAAGACGACGGGCGCGGGCTGACCAGCGGCGATGAAGACGTGCGGGGCTTGCCACCGGCTGTTCGACGAGAGCTCGGGCTTCTGTCCGGTCGACGGAACCAAGCTCGATCCGGTCGACCTCGGCAAGCTCCCCACCGACCCGGCCGACCCTCGGATCGGCAAGAAGCTCTGCAATCGCTACCACATCTTCCGGACCGTCGCGGACGGCGGCATGGGGCGCGTCTACCAGGCGCTCGACGAGCGCGATAAGCGATCGGTAGCGCTCAAGATCCTGCACCCCGAGGTCGCCGCCGACGGCGTGGCCGTCGAGCGCTTCCGCCGCGAGTTCGATATCTCGGCGAGCCTGCCGCACGATCACATCGTCGACGTCCTCGGCTTCGAAAAGACCGACGACGGCTCGTACGCCCTCGTGATGGAGTATCTCGAGGGCGAGGAGCTTCGGATGCTCCTCAAGCGAGAGAAGACGATCCTTCCCGAGCGCCTCATCCGGATGCTCAGCCAGTTCGCGCTGGGCCTGCAGGGCGCGCACGATCGCAAGCAGGTCCACCGCGATCTGAAGCCGGACAACATCTTCCTCTGTCACACGCCCGACGGCGACGTGACGAAGATCCTCGACTTCGGCAGCGTTCGGGACAACTCCGAGAACGCGAAGAAGCTCACCGTCATGGGAACGACGATCGGATCGCCGTTCTACATGGCGCCCGAGCAAGCGCAGGGCCTGCCCTCGCTCGATCACCGCGCCGACGTCTGGAGCGCGGCGGCGATCGCGTACGAGTGCCTCACCGGCACGGTGCCTTTCGCCGGCTCGACGGGCCCAGCCATCCTGCTCGCGATCCTCACGCAGGACCCCGCCATGATCTCCGAAGCGGGCCGGGCGCAGCAGGTGCCGGAGACGCTCGATGAGGTGATGGAGCGCGCGCTCGCGAAGAACCCGGACGTTCGCTACTCCTCGATCGGTGAGCTCGCCGACGCCGTCGGCGCAGCCTACGGGCTCGAAGGCGATCACCGCGTGTGGGCCACCGTCCCGGAGGCGAAGCTCACGATGCTCATCGCCGAGCGGCTTCCGGCGAAGCTCGAGGCGCACAAGAACAAGGCTCCGCTCCCGGCGCCGACCGCGATGGACGACGCGTTCCGCGCAGGCTCGGCCGGCGGTCCCGGCGGCGCAGGCGGCGCGCTTCCTGACGATTACGTCATCATGGGCATGCCCAAGGATCGGCCGCCGTGGTTCTGGCCGGCGATCGGCGGCGGCGCGCTCGTGGTGCTCGGGCTGGTCGTCTTCCTCCTGGCCCGGTGACCGCGGACCGAACTAGGAGCCTCCGGGTGCTGGATGACGTCATCGTCATGGATTCACCCCCCCGGCCCCCCTCACGAAGTGAGGGGGGTGTGGGGGGAGAAATCACAGGAATCCCCGCGATGTAGAACGAAGACGCACACCGGCTCGGCATCCTGGTAGCCTTTTGTCATGCATCGTTGGGTGGCCTTGGGGCTCGCGTCTGCGCTCGCCATGCTGGCGCCGGCGCGCACGTTGGCCGAGACCCAGGGCGGCCCCACGAACGTCGGAGCGTCGAGCGTGTCGGCCGACGCGTACGGCGTCGACATGACGGCGCAAGCGTCCTACGCGCCCGGTAAAGAGGGCACCGTCGACGTCGTCATCACCGCCAAAGGCGAGTACAAAATCAACCCGCAGTTTCCATTTCGCCTCAAGCTCGCCGAGCCGCCCGAAGGCGTGGCGTACCCCAAAGCCGTGCTCAAGAAGGATGACGGCACCTTCAGCGAGAAGCAGGGCTCCTTCAAGGTCCCGTTCGTCGCCCAGAAGGCGGGCACGTACACCGTGAGCTGTACGGTGAGCCTCAGCGTGTGCAACGACAAAAAGTGTCTGATGGAGAAGGTGCCGGTCGACGTCACCGTCACCGTCAAATAACCTTCGTGCCGTGACAGAACCGAAAGCCGGGCGCGGCGCGCTGGCGCTGGCCGAGCTCGACAGCATCGCCGAGACCCTCGAAGAGCGGTTCAAGACGGCGAAGACAGTCCTGTCGTTCCGCGAATACCTCGAGCTCTTCGCCGAGGACCCCAAGCGTCACGGCCGCGATGCCGCGACGTACGTCCGCGACATGTTCGACCACTACGGGACCGAGGTGGTCGACAAGCCGTGGGGCAAGCTCATCCGGTACCGCCTCTTCGACTTGCCGTGGGAAGACCGGGGCGACGTGCGCGACATGCCGCTCGTCGGCCATGAGGAGCTCCAGGGCGAGATCTACCGGTCGCTCTCCAATTTCGTGAACGAGGGCCGCGCCAACCGGCTCGTCCTGATGCACGGCCCGAACGGGTCGGCGAAGAGCACCACCGCGGCATGCATCCTCCGCGCGCTCGAGCACTACTCGATGCTCGACGTCGGCGCGCTCTATCGCCTGCACTGGGTGTTTCCCAGCCGCAAGACGACCCGCGGCTCGATCGGCTTCGGCGACAGCCAGGTCGAGCGCGCATCGGCCGGCGGTTGGGAGGACAGCTACGCGCACCTGCCGGACGAGTCGATCGACGCGCGCCTTCAGGTCGAGATCCGGGACCATCCGCTCTTTCTCTTGCCGATCGCCGAGCGCCGTCAGCTCCTCGAAAAGCTCTACGGGAACGAGACGCCGCCCGCGTGGCTCCTCGCCGGTCAGCTCTCGTACAAGAACCAGCAGGTCCTCGAGGCGCTCATGATGAGCGAGCACGGCAACCTGCGAAAAGCGCTCCGGCACGTGCAGATCGAGCGCTGGACGATATCGCGACGATACCGTCAGGGTGCGATCACCCTCGGGCCCGAGCTCAGCGTCGACGCCGGCGAGCGCCAGATCACCGCGGATCGCTCGCTCTCGGCGCTGCCCACGGCGCTCCAAGCGACGACGCTCTTCGAAGCCCACGGCGAGATCATCGATGCCGCCGGCGGCGTCCTCGAGTTCAGCGATCTCTTGAAGCGCCCGATGGAGGCCTTCCGGTACCTCCAGCTGACCCTCGAGACGGGTGAGGTCTCGCTGCCGCACCAGAACGTGCAGACGAACGTCGTCATGATCGGCAGCGCCAACGAGGTGCACCTCGGCGCGTTCCGCGAGCACCCCGAGTTCCCGTCGTTCCGCGGTCGGTTCGAGCTCGTTCCGGTGCCCTACCTGAGGAGCTGGGTCGACGAACGTCACATCTACGACGTGCAGATCGCCCCGTACTCGCGCAAGCACGTGGCGCCCCACGCCACGACCGTCGCCGCCGAGTTCGCGGTGATGACCCGCCTCTCCAAGCCGAGCCCGGATCGGTATCCGGCCGAGCTCGCCAAGATCGTCAAGGAGCTCACCGTCGAGCAGAAGATGGACCTCTACGGCACCGGCAAGGTGCCCGAGTCGCTCGACGGCGACGGGCGCAAAGTGCTCAAGAGCGGCCTCGCCTCGGTGTTCCGCGAAAATGACGCATCTGTCGACTACGAGGGACGCGACGGCGCGTCGCCGCGCACGATGCGCACGGTCTTGCTCGATGCAGCGCAGCACCCCGAGTACAACTGCCTCTCGCCGTTCGCGGTCCTCGCCGAGCTGGACGAGGTCTGCAAGCAGACGAGCGAATACGAGTGGCTGCGCGTCAAGGCGCAGGCGGGCGGCTACCATGACACGAAAGAGATGCGGCTCATCATCCGGCGCCGTCTCCTCGACCGCATCGAAGAAGAGGTGCGCGCGGCGAGCGGCCTCGTCGACGAGGTCCGCTACAAGGAGCTCTTCGACCGTTACATCCTGCAGGTCTCGCTCTGGGTGAAGGGCGAGACGACGCGCAACCCGCTCACCGGCGAGTACGAGAAGGCCGACGAACGGATGATGCGCGAGGTCGAGGGCCTCCTCGGCGTCTCGCAGAAGAACGAGGAGCACCGCCGCGGTCTCATCTCGTTCATCGCGGCGTGGGCGATCGATCACCCCGGCCAGCGCGCGGTGAACGAGACCGTCTTCCCCGATCTCTTGAAGAAGCTGAAAGAGGCGGTCTTCGCGGAGCGCCGAAAGCCGATTGCGCTCCTCGTCCGCGACCTCGTCCGCATCCTTCGCGAGCGAAAAGAGGCTCGGGAAAAGGCCGCTCGCGAGGCCGAAGGCACCTCCACGGCCGCGGACAAGCGGCACGACGACAGGGCCGCGACCGGCACCGGCGATCTCGGCGAGGCCCGCCGTCGCGAGGCGACCGCGATGCTCGAGCGCCTCTTCAAGATGGGCTACGACGAGGACAGCGCGCTCGACGCAGCCAGCGCCGTCCTCCGCGCACGGTTCCACGAGCTCGTCGTCTAGCGGCGGCTACGTCGGACCGTCTTTCGGGTTCTTCGGCCGGACCGCAGGGTTCGAGAGGTGATACGGGAACGCCCACACGATCCGCGGGCGGAGGCCTGCAGGCACCGGGCCGAACGGGGCTGCCTTGAGGATCGCCTTTCGTACGCTCTCGTCGAAGCCGGGGATCTCGCTGGCCTTGGTGACCTTCGCGCTGGAGACGGATCCGTCAGCTTCGATGACGAACGTCACCGTGACCGTCCCGTGCTTGCCGTCTTGGAACGCGGCCATGGGGAGCGTTCGCGGCAAGAGGCGACCGATCTTGCTCTGCGCCGACTGGATGTAGCCCATCCGCTCGACGTCGCCGGGGCCTTGGCCGCCGGCACCGAGCGCGCTCGCGGTGCTGCCGGCGCCCTTCGATCCGCCTGACGCCGGCGCTCCGCCGCCGCCCGAGCCGCCCTTGCCGCTGCCTGCTCTGCCGCCCGCAGTGCTGGCGCTGAGCAGATCCTGCATCCGCCTGGCGACCGCCTGCTCGCTGTCGACGGTGTCGGAGGGCTTGCCCTCGTCGTTGGCGTTCACCATCGGATCGTTCTTGTCGACGAGCGGACGGGCGTGCGCGTTGCGGAGCGCGGCGGACTCGAGACCGCGGCTCGCACCCGCAGCGAAGCCGAGGCCCGTCACGCGGACCGCGCCGCCGAACCTGTTCGACCCGGGCCGGCTCGCAGCATCTGTCTCGCCCGGCTCTCCCGCCCCGAGGTACGCGCCGAGATCGCTCCTGCCCGCGGTCGTCGCGAGACCGCGCGCCGGATCTTGGAGCGCCTCGGGTCGCCGCTCCTCGGCGAAGCCGTCCGTGCCCATCGCAAGGAACGTCAGCTCCATCGGCTCGCGGCTCGAACGCATGTCTTCCCACGAGATGCGGAGCTTGCCTGTGTCGATCCGGGGCAGCTGATTCTTCTCGAGGTTCGAGAGGACGCTCGTGTCGAGCGTGATGCCGTCGTCCTGGTTCGCGAAGTTGACCGCAGGCGTCTGTGACGTCTCGTCACCGCCTCTGCCCCCTCTACCGTGGTCGGGCCGAGCGACGTCGACGCCGGAGGCCGGCGGGACGGGCGCTTCCTCTGCCTGCCGCTCGTCGGCGAGGAGCGGCGACTCGATCTCGATCTCGGGGAGCTGGATCTCGGTGCGCGGCGTCTTTGCCGGCACAGGCTCGAGCTCGCGCGGCCTCTCGGAGAACGTGAGCCGCGCGAGGTGAACGAACCCGACGAGCGCGAGCGCCGCGCACACGTGCGCGGCGAGCGACAGAGAGCCCGCCGTCACCAGATCGAGCGAGGATCGTCGGCGCGGTGCGGGCACGAAGCATAGTTTGACGCGCTTTTTCGCGCCGAACAACTGGCCGGGCTCGCGAAATCCTGTGCGTCAGGGCCGCAGCCCCAGCCGCCGCCGGGCGTTCTCGGTCGTCGCCCGGGCGACATCCTCGAACGGGACCCCTCGAAGCTCGGCGATGCGCCGTGCGGTGTAGACCACATGCGCCGGCTCGCACGGTTTGCCGCGAAACGGGATGGGCGCGAGGTAGGGGCTGTCCGTTTCGACGAGGATCCGATCGGCCGGCGCGAAGGCCGCGGCCTCATGGACCCCTCGGGCGTTCTTGAACGTCACGATCCCCGAAAAGGAGAGATCGAAGCCGACGTCGAGCGCACGGCGAGCGAACGGCACGTCCTCGCTGAAGCAATGGATGATGCCCCCGACCTCACGGGCACGGCTCTCTTCGAGAATCTCGAGGGTCGGCTCGGCTGCCTCGCGCGTGTGCACGACGATCGGCAGCCGCATTTCGACGGCCAGGTCGACCAGCAGCCGAAACACCTCGAGCTGTCGGTCAGCAGGTGAGTGCATGTAGTGATAATCAAGGCCGATTTCGCCGATGGCCACGACGCGCGGCCGGCGGGCGAGCGCTCGCATCTCGTCGTACATCTCGGCCGTGCCGTGCTGCGCATCGTGGGGATGCAGCCCGACCGTGGCCCACACGTCATCGCGCGACGACGCGATCGCCACGACGTGCTTCGCCGCATCGAGCGTCTCGCCGACCCCGACCGCCACGAACGCCTCGACGCCCGCGTCCTTCGCACGAGCGAGCGCCGCATCATGCCCATCCGGGTAGTACTGCGGGTCGAGGTGGCAGTGCGTGTCGACGAGCGAGGTCACGGTCTTTGATCAGGGAGCCTTGGGCGGAGCAGCAGGCGCCGCGGAGGGCACCGCCGAGGACTTGGGAGCTGGTGCCGGGGAAGGGATGATGTGGCTCGCGCGGGCCTTCTCGGGGAGGAACCTGTCGAGCTTACCCATGAGCCAAGCAACTGCGAGGCCGGCGATCACGAGGAGCACCACGTAGAGGGCCCACGGCGTCGGCTTCTCGGCGAACGGATCGTCGAGCGCGCGCGTCGCGTCCTCGGGCAGCTTCGCGACCTTGGTGAGAGAGCCGCCGAACGGGACGTTGATCCTCATCCGTCCGTTGATGGCCCAGCCGTTGGCGTCGAGGATCGGCCCGATGTTGCGCTGGCGGAGCTTCAGCCACGCGATGAGCATCGAGGGGCCGGAGATGAGGAGGAGGATCGCCAGGATCCCGACCGGCATCCAGAAGCCGAGACCGAGGAAGGTGCTCAGCACCATCGCGAGGAAGGTGCCGATGCCCGCGACGGCCACCGAGATCGCCGCGATGACGCCGACGTCGAGCTTCTTCGGCTCTGCAGGCGGGGAGGCAGTGATGTCGGCGGCGGTCACGGGCTTCGTCTGATCGGCGTTCGCCGCCGAGGCGGCGGCAGTGTCGATCGCCGTCGTCGACTCCTTCTCCTTGTCGGCGGCGCGCTTGGCGACCTGCTCCTCGACGAGGCGAACGAGCCGCTTGTAGGGCATCCAGAACGCCTGCCGGATGCTGATCGGGTTCTCGATGATCTTGGTGATCGTCGCGTCCCAGTCGCGCCCTTCGCGGTCGTAAAAGACGCCGTTGCGGCCGACCATCAGGTTGTCGACGTCGCCGGCAGAGAACGCAGCGACGATGCTCATCGGCGCCTCGCCCTTTCGGCTGCAGTCGCAGTACGCGAGGTACGCCTTGGAGAGCGCCGCGAGCACCGCGTGCTTCGTGACGTCGTTCACGCGGACGACGAGATCGCACGCGCGCGCGTCGAGGAACAGCGTGCCCGCCTGGAACGTGGCTCCCTTCCGGCCGTAAAAGTCGGCGAAGCTGACGAAGTTTCGGAGCAAGGTAAGAAAGTCGCGCTTGAAGCGGACGGCCTTCTCCACGAGCTCCACCGCGGCGTAGTCGGCCGAGAGCGCGAGATCGCGCTCGATGAGCGCCTCGATCGACGCCTTGGTGCCGGCTGCGACGATCGCGCGCAGCCGATCGGCGCCGAGCTTCTCGACCGACGTCTCGGGCTTCTTGTGCGCCCAGCCGCGGTACGCGGCGAGCTTCTCTTCGAGCGCCATGAAGTCGGCCTCGGAGAGCGTGGAGCGCTCGCCGCCGAGCATCGGTCCGACGACCTTGACCGAAAACATCCGCATCGCGCCCGACCACGCGGGGTTGAGCCCGATCGAAAGCGGCAGCGCACGGCCCGCCTCGATGCGCGCGAGCGGAAGCTTCGCCAGATCGAGGTCCGAGGCGTTCAGGGTCTTGGGCGTGAGCGCCGAGAGCTCGATGTCTGCGGCGTTGAGCGCGTCGGCGGCGCGCGGGTCGTACTGAGCCACGCGGCAGCGGGTGAAGTAGTCGTCGAGCTTGTCGCGCACCACCGCGAACGCCGCCGCCGCCTCGGCGGACGCGTCGCCGAGCGGCTTGAGGCCGTCGGCGCGGCCCTCGTCGTCCCAGGCGATCAGCGCTTCTGCCTCGGCGAAGAATTTTTCGACGAGCGGCTTGTCGAGGCCCGGCTTGCCCGAGCGATCCTGGACCGACCCGACGACGTCGAGGATCTCGGTCATCGTGGTCTTGAGCGCCTCGTCCTCGGCTGCGTCGACGGGCACGACGCCGTCTCCGTTGAAGCGCGTCTCGGCGATCGCCTTCTCGGCGGCCTCGACCTCGGCCAAGGAGAGCTTCTCGGCCTTGTCGACCTTCTTGCCGGTGTCGGCGAGGATTCGTTTCGCGCCGCCGAGCACGGCCTTGCCGATCTCGGACTTGGGATCGATCTCCGAGAGCGCGACGGCGTCGCCCTCGGCAAAGAGGACGTCGAGCTTCTTGAAAGCCGACTTGCACCACTCGATCGCGCCCAGGATCTCGGGCACGCGGATGCGGCCGTCGCCGTCACTGTCGACGAGATCGAGCGTCTTCTTGTCGAGCGACAGACCGTCGACGGGGCAGGCGAGGGCGACCCAGAGCTTCTTGTCGAGATGCTTCAGGTTCTCGATGTCTGCGGCCTCTCTCAGGACGACCTGATCGACGCCGCCTGCGCGGAAGAATTTGAACGCGTGCGCCCCACTCACGTTAGCCGTTCCCTTTGTCACGAGGCCTCGCGGCGATCAACCTGTCGAGCGTTATCGCGCACGCCGCGCGCACGCTCAGGTGGTTGTAGGTCGAGCCCGGCGCTCCGGCGATCGGCTCGAGGCGGACCTCGGCCTCTTCGTGGAGGATCGGCGCGAGCCCCCAGCCGGTTCCGAACAACAAGAGCACCCGCTTGCCGGGCGAGGCGAGGCGAGCGCGAGCTTCCTCGTAGGTGACGACGGCGCGATCGCGCGCGTTGGCGGCGGTCGTCCAGATCTCGACGGCGTCGCGACCACCGAGCTCGGCGATGACGTCCTCGAGCGAGGAAGCCACCCGCACGCGCTCGAGGGCCGTCGCCCTGTCGGGGATGCGCCGCTTGCCCGAGCCCTCGACCCAATGCGCCTGAATCCGGCGCGCGAGCTCGCGCTGCGCCTCGATCGGATGCACGATCCAGAGCGCCTCGCCTCCGTAGGCGACCGTGCTCCGCGAGATGTCGTGGAGATCGAGGTTGGTCATCGCCGTGGTGACGATCCCGCCCTCGCGGTCCAAAACCGGATGATGCACGAGCGCAACGTCGATCTTCCGCGCGAGGCCGGGCTGCGTGCCGTCGAGATCCGAGCGTACGAGATCCGGGCGGCGCGCCGCCGTGCGCTCGCGAACCCGTGCCTTGCGCCAAGCATCGACGTGCGCGTGGTTCCCGGACGACAAAACCTCGGGGACGGCTTGTCCGCGGAACTCCGCCGGTCGGGTGTACTGCGGGTATTCCAGGCCGCCTTCGAGCGCCTCGCTGAAGGACTCCGAGTGGCTCGAAGCCTCGTTCCCGAGGACGCCCGGAAGCAGGCGCGAGGTGGCCTCGATGACGGCCATCGCTGCGACCTCACCTCCGGTCATGACGAAATCGCCGAGCGAGACCTCGCGATGGACGAACGACCGGACGCGCTCGTCGAAGCCTTCGTACCTTCCGCAGATCAGCGCGACGTGAGGCTCGGCGGCGAGCGCGTGCGCCGTCTTCTGAGAGAACGGCTCGCCCTGCGGGGTGAGGAGGACCCGGTGCGCCGGGGGCCGCCCGGCCGCCTGCGCGCGCTCGTCGATCGCCTCGAGCGCTGCGACGATCGGCTCGACGCGCAAGACCATCCCCGACCCGCCGCCATACGGCGTGTCGTCGACGCTGCGGTGCTTGCCCAGGCCGAAGGTCCGGAGGTCCACTGCCTCGACCTCCAGGGGCCCTTCGGTCGCGCGCCCGATCATGCTCGTCCTGAGCAGCGGCTCGAAGAGCTCGGGGAAGAGGGTGACGATCGAAACGCGCATCGGAAGCGGGCGGGTCTAGGACGGCGGGACCTTATCAGCAGCCCGAAGCCATCGGTCTATTGCAACACCATTGCAACAGCCACACAGGTGCGTTAGGCAGCGATCCCCGCATGGATCGCGCCCGCCTCCTCGCTCCGACCGTCGCCGTAGCCCTGGCTGCGCTCGGTGGGCCTGGCCGTGCTGCTGCGCAAGACAAGCCTGCTGCGGCTCCCGCTGCTCCTGCGGCTTCGGCGGGAGACCTGACCGTGAAGGGAGAGGCTTCCGTCCTCGAGGCCACCGACGTCGAGGTCCAAGGCCAAAAGCAAGCACCGAGCCGCGGCGCGGCCGATCACCGTGTCGAGGTGGGTGAGCTCTCGATCGTCCCGCACCGGAGCGCGAGCGACCTCTTGAAGCTCACGCCGAGCGTGTTCCTGCTCAAGGACGGGGGCGGTGAAGGGCACGCCGACCGCATCTACCTGCGTGGGTTCGACGCCCGAGAGGGTCAAGACGTGGAGTTTTCGATCGGCGGCGTCCCGATCAACGAGAGCGCGAACTATCACGGCAGCGGCTACGCCGACCTGAACTTCATCATCCCGGAGCTCGTGCGCAGCGTGCGTGTGCTTCAAGGCCCGTACGATCCGAGGCAAGGCAACTTCGCCGTCGCCGGAAGCGCGGACTACGAGCTCGGTCTCGAAGAGCGCGGCGTCAGCGGCAAGGTCACCTACGGCTCGTGGAACACCGCGCGCTTCCTCGCGCTCTGGGCGCCCGAGGGCGAGAGCACCGGGACGTACGCCGGGGCGGAGATTTTTCACACCGACGGCTACGGAGAGAACCGAGACGCGTGGCGCGCCCGCGGGATGGGCCAGTACGAGGGCCGCATCGACGAGGACTCGACCTACAGGATCGCCGCGGTCGCGTACGGGACCGAGTACCACAGCGCCGGGCTGCTCCGCGCCGCCGACGTCGACTCGGGCAAGAAGGACTTCTACGACGCCGGCGATCCGAACCAGGGCGGCACGAGCATGCGCTTTCACGTCGCCGGCGACGTCGAGACGCGGCGAGGGCCTTCGACGTACGGCTTTCAGGCGTACGGCATCTACAGGAGCCTGCGGCTCAAAGAGAACTTCACGGGCTTCTTGCTCGACCCGCAGCGCGCGCGAGAGACACCGCACGGGCAACGCGGCGATCTGGCGGATCTGTCATCGACCCAGGGAACGTTCGGTCTGCGCGGCTTCGGCAGGTACGGCTTCGACGTGCTCGGTCTCCGGCAAGAGGTCGAGGTAGGCGTGTTCACACGGGGCGACGTCGCGTCCAACGTTCAGCAGCGCATCAAGGCGGGTACCGACGTCCCCTACCGCACCGACGCCGACTTCGACGCGAAGCTCGGAGATTTCGGACTCTACGGCGACCTCGGGATTCGTCTGCAGAAGTGGCTCGTCGTTCGAGGCGGCGTGCGCGCAGACCTGTTCATCTTCGACGTCCAGGACAACTGCGCCGTCAAAGACGTGTCGCGCCCGGCCGCCGACGATCCGCCGGGTGACGCCAGCTGCCTCTCGCAAGAGAGGTTCGGGGATCATCGCGAGCCGAACCAGAAGTCGACGACGTCGAGCGCCAAGCCGATGCCGCGCGCGAGCGTCATCGTCGGGCCGTTCGAGGGCTTCAGCTTCTCGGTCGCGTACGGGCAGGGCGTGCGCGCCGTGGATCCGAGCTACGTCACGGACGACGTCCAGACGCCCTTCGCGAGCATCGACTCGGGCGACGCCGGTGTGTCCTACGCCAAGAGCTTCGGCTCGGTGCTGCTGACCGGGTCGAGCTCGTTCTTCGCAACGCACGTCGATCAGGATCAGATCTTCAGCGAGACCGAGGGCCGCGCGACCTTGGCTCAGGGCACGACGCGGGCCGGGTGGTCCGGCAGCATCCGCACGACGGGCGACTGGTTCGATACGAGCACGAGCGCCTCGCTCGTCAAATCGCGCTTCGACGACACGGGCCTCATCGTGCCGTACGTCCCGGATGTCGTCTTTCGTCACGACGGCGCGCTCTTCTATGACCTCTTCGATATCGACGGCTCGCCCTTCCGGGGCAAGCTCGGCCTCGGCGCCACCGTCGTCGGCCAGCGCGCTCTTCCGTTCGGCCAGCGGAGCGACGTGCTCTTCACGCTCGACGCTGCGGTGTCGGCGGCGTGGCGCTGGCTCGAGCTCGAGATCGCCGGCACGAACCTGGCCAATTTGAAGAACAAGGACGGCGAGTTCAACTACCCGAGCGACTTCGATCCGACGAACGCGGCCACGCTGGTCCCGGCGCGCCACTTCTCGGCGGGCGCACCGATCGGCGTCTTCGCTTCGCTCACGGGAAGGTTGGGAGGCGGCACATGATCCGCGCTCGACTCGTCGCGCTGGCCTTGGCCCTCGCCTCGGCGGTCCCGCTGTCTGCCGCGTGCAACGGGTCGACGGGCGGCGACATCTTCGAGTTCCAAGCCTTCGCGGCCGGTGCGCCGAACGCGACGCCAGGACAGCCGTACGTCTTCGTCAACGATCTGGGCTTCACCGTGACCCTGGAGGAGGCGCGCATCCTCGTCGGCGCGGTCTACCTCAACATGAGCGTGCCCACGTCGGTCGCGAGCGACACGTCATGCATCCTCCCCGGGATCTACGTCGCCGAGGTCACCTCGGCGCTCGAGCTGAATGCGCTGGACCCGACGCCGATCCCGTTCCCGGAGGCTGGGCTCGCAACCGCCGACCGAGCCAGGACCGCCGAGGTTTGGCTGACCAGCGGCGCGATCGACGCAGAGAACGACAGTACCGTCATCGTTTCGGTGCGCGGCGTCGCCGACGGGGCTGCGGGCACGTTCCCGTTCGAGGGGGCGATCACGATCGGGCAGAACCGCGTCCCGCCGCCCAGCGATCCGGCGCAGCCCGGCGAAAAGCCCATCTGCAAGCAGCGCGTGGTCACGCCGATCGATGTCGATCTGGAGCCGAATCCAGGCGGCTCGCTCGTCGTGCGCGTCGACCCGGCAGGCTGGTTCGGCAACGTCGACTTCTCGGCGCTCGAGCAGGTGCAAATGGATCCGCCGCTCTACAGGTTCCGCGACGACTCCGAAGATCAACCGAGCCGCAACCTCTACCAAGGCGTCCGCGCGAACGCGGGGGTCTACACATTCTCTTGGGAGGACGAAGAATGAGCCGATGGCAACGAACCGTGGTGGTGCTCGCGACGTGCTCCGTAGCCTCCGGCTGCGGCGACGACGAGGGATCGGGCGGCTCCGATCCCGGAGCGGGATCGATCCAGGTGCAGATCAGCGGTGAAGATCTCGCGGTAGACGGTTTCCGTTTTCCTCAAGGGAGCGAGGTCACGATCTCGGACGGTTGGGAGATCGACTTCGACCACGTCATCGTCACGGTCGGCAAGGTCTTGCTTGCCGAGGACCCCGACACTGCGCCTTCGGACCAATCCAAGACCGGCAAGACGGTCGCCGAAGCCGTCGGACCGTGGGCGATCGACCTCGCGTCCGGCGGCAGCGTTCCGGGCGCCGGAGGCGAGGGGACGGCTACGCCGCTCGTCGTCTTCGACAAGCAGAACCTCAACGGCGACGCCTCGCTCGCCGCCGACCAGCGCTACGCCTTCAGCTACGAGGTCGTCGCCGCTTCGGCCAGTGCTCAGAAGCTGTCGTTCGTCGCCGGCTCCGAGGAAGCGTACACGGACGCCGTGACCCGCGGCTGCACGATGCTGTACGTCGGAACGGCGACCTTCAAAGGAACGATGTGCGAGGTCTCCGATCCTGCATACGACTTTTCCGCGGTCCCGACGTCGGTGCCGTTCTCGCTCTGCTTCAAGACGCCGACGGCGTTCGTGAACTGCCAGAACCAGGAGAACCAAGGCGATCCTTTCCCTGACGAGGAGTTCCAGCGCGGCGTGGCCGTGAAAGCCAACGAGGTGGCGATCGCGCAGGCGACACTCCACCTCGACCACCCGTTTTACTCCGACGTCGAGCACGAGCCGCGGCTCTTCTTCGATCAGCTCGCTGCGGCGCTCGTCGGACAGCCCGCAGGGACCGTGCTCACCCTCGATCTGCTCGCGGGCGTGGACCCGACGGCGTTCGTCGACGGCGCGGGCGCGGCGCTTCCTTGGCGCGTCTGCGACGGCTCCGCGCTGCCGAACGGCGCGCAGCGCGCCTTCGAGTCGGGCACGATCCCCGTCGGCCCCGGCGTCGATCCCGCGTCGGGTTTCCGCGACTACGTCGACTACGTCAACTACGTCGAGAGCTCGCTCGGCCACATGAACGGCGGCGAGGGGATCTGCTTCACCGACCGAAAGTACCCGTCGCCCCGTTGATGTCGTGCGAGCCTCGGGCATGGCTCGCGCTCGGCTCGCCGTCCCTGCGTCTTTTCTGATCTGGCTCGTCTCGCTGGGCCTCTTCGCGTGCGGGGGGTCGACCGGACCGGCGAACGAAGCGCCGCAGTCCGCGACAGCCGCTCCGGTTGCGGCGGCGACGGGAGCACCTGCAGTGGCAGAGCCTGCGCCTGCCTACACTGTCGTCGCCGAGGTGCGCGTCGCGAACGTCCGGCAGGTCATCGACCTCGTCGGTGTTCCGCTTCGCGGAACGGACGTGACCGACATGGTGACCGACCTGCTTGGTGCGGGGTGGCTCGAGGTCGAGGCGGACAACGCGAAGCTCGCCGCAGGCGTCGACCTGGATGGGCCGCTCGACTTCGTGATCGTCTCCACCGGCACCGACGCGAAGGACCTGATGTCGGCGGTCGCCGTGCCGATCAAGAGCGTCGAAGAGGCGAACGCAGCGCTGAAGGGCGACGGCAAGTGCCGCGCCGAGGCGACGATCGCCGGTAAAGCTCGCCTCATCTGCTCACAGAGCGAGCGGGAGAACCGAGCGCTCGCACCCTACATGGCGAAGCGAGATCAAAGCGCATCGTCGCTCGTACGCGTGCGGCTCAACGCAGCTGCGGTCCGCGATTCGCTCGGAAAGCTCGCGCGCGACGAGATGGCGAACATGGGCTCGCTGGTCGGCACGGAGACCAAGCTGGGGCGCACCGCCAATTCGGTGATCGACACGCTGGGGCGTGAGATCAAAGCCGAGCTCGAAGACCTCGAGTCGCTCGAGGCGTCGCTCGACAAGGATGCTTCCGGCGGGTTGCGCGGCGAGCTCGCGATCGCATTTCGATCGAAGAAGTCGTGGCTCGCGTCGACGCTCGCCAAGATGCCCGACCCGCCCGTGACCGCCGCGTACGGAGCGCTCCCGCGCGATCGCGACGTCTCCTCGTCCTACGGTTGGCCTTCCAAGGAGCTCACACCCGTCCTCGAAGGAGCGCGCGACGTCGTCGCAACCGTCCTCGAAGAGGTGCAGATGGGGACGCCGGCGGAGCGCGAGCGCATCGCGAGCGCCGTCTTCCTCCTCAATGCGTTCGGCTCGCCGATCGTCACGGCGCAGGGCTTCGATCCGCCGCGGGCGCTTGGAGCGAAGCCGTCACCCGCTGCCCAAGCGACAGAGGCCGTCCGGATGAAGGAAGGCTGGAGCCTGACGTGGGCGCCCGGCAAACCCGAGGATGTCATGCGCCCGTACCTGGAGATCAGCGAGATTGCGTCGCTTCCTTCGGTGAGGGCGTTCTTGCCGACCGGCGGGCTCGGCGTGAAGACCGGCCCCGGTCCGCGCGAGCTCGGCCCTGGATCGAAGGAGCTCACCTTCGCGGTCGCGGGCACCGGCTCGGGTGGAGCGAAGACGTCGAACTACACGCTCCTCATGCCCGGCCACGGTGGCGTGTGGGCGGCGTTCGGCGTCGACCGTGCGCGCCTCATCTCGATCCTCAAGGACGTGCGCGCCAGCGAAGGCAAGGCGCCCGAGGCGCGCCCCGGGACGCCCGCTACCGGATCGGAGCCGGGGCTCATCGCGCAAGCTTCGGTGCGCTCGCTCGTCTTTCGGTTTCTCATGCCCGAAGACCCGAGCGCGCTGGCCGGCTCGGCCAACGTTTGGAAGAAGGCGGCTGCGCTGCCGAACAAGGGTCGCGCCGAGATCCTCGTGCGCGGCAAGTCGTCGGCGGAGCCGCTCAGGCTGGGCTACCGCGTCACGATCCCGAAAGAGGCCGTCGAGGATCTCGCGGCCGTCGCCAAGGGTCTCTGAAGCGCGAAGCGCGCTTCAGTCCTCAGGCTTCAGGTTTCAGGTTTCAGGAAAGACCGGAAACTGCCCTGAAGCCTGGAGCCTGACACCTGTAGCCTTCTCAGAGCCCTTCGATCGTCTTCAGCCGGACGACGTGCGCGTCGACGTCGACCTCGTCCACGAAAGCGTCGGTGAGCGGCACCTCGAGCGTGCCCTTGCCCTCGAGCTGCTCGATGACGAGCACGTCGCACGTCGGGTAGCTCGCGAGGCGCTTCACCGTTCCGATGACGTCGCCGCTGACGATCTCGGCACGACAACCTTCGAGGTCCACCGCGTAAAACTCGCCGTCCTCGGGGTCGGGGAGCGCGTCGCGATCGACCAGGATCTGCGCGCCGCGCAGACCTTCGGCGTCATCCCGCGTCTCGACGCCCTCGAGCCGAACGAGGAGGCCGCCCTCGATCGGCCGCACCGCGGTGATCGCGCGCTGCACCGGCGGCGAGTCGGCCTTGGGATTGCTCCATCCGACCAAGACCTTCTTGCCGCGGGCGATGAAGTCGCTCTCGGTGTTGTAGACCTTGAGGCGGAGCTCGCCGCGGACACCGTGCGGCCGAGCGACCTCGGCGATGGCGACGAGCCTCTCGGGCTGATTGACAGACTGACCGGGGACCTTCATAGTGCGCCGCCGTTTGCCGAAGTAGCTCAGCCGGCTAGAGCAGGCGTTTCATACGCGCCGGGTCGGGGGTTCGACTCCCTCCTTCGGCACCATCTTTCTTCACCAGCCACTGCACGCGGGGCCCCGCTGTTATTCGCAGCCATTGCGAGCGGGGCCCCAACCCCGCTCGCTTCTTGGCCGCAACCGGGTCTGCCTCACTTCACCTGGTACGGGCGGAGACCGCGGAAGGTCACGCTCGAAACGGTGTCGGGGTAGACCCAGACGGTGTGCCGGCCGAGGGCGACCTTCTGGCCGCCGACGAGGCCGATGGCTGCGACGTTCACCTGACCCTGGGGCACGTCGAGCGCGGCGTAGAGGCCGAGCTTGCTGGTGCTCTTGGCGCCGAGGTCGGGGAGCGGGGAGTCCTCGTCGCTGGTGAAGTAGGTGAGGCCCGCCTTCGGCTTGTCGATCCCGACGGTGGCGTTGAGGAGGCGAACGTCGCCGCAGTCGTGAACCTCGCCCGCGACGGCGCCGTTGCCCGGCGTGATCGGCTTGCCGATCGCCGTGCTCGGGATGACGGAGTAGTCGGGCATCGCGAGGGCGCGGACGTCGTGGTCCCACGCGCCGGAAACGACCTCGCTGTTGGGGATGTAGATGTTGTACTGGATGAGCGGCGCCCACTTGCCGTCGGCGCCGGTCGCCGACTCGGTCTTGATCGCGAGCTCCGTCTCGGTCGGCACCATCGGGTAGCTGTACGGGCACTCCCAGCGGACCTCTTGGCAGTCTTCGGGATCCGTCAGCTCGCCGATCATCTCGCAGTTCTCTGCCGTGTTGATCGACGCGCCGACCGCGTCGCCGAGCTTGCCGTCGTCCGGCCCGCCGTTGCGGATCACCTTGTGGAACGTGATCTTGAGATCGTTCGACTCGCAGCCGCTGGAGAAGATGCGGGCGAAGCCGTTGACGGTGACGTTCTGCGAAGCCCCGGGGGCCGCCGGGTAGTTCCCGGCCTGGAGGCAGGCAACCTGCGGCGCCCCGGTGCCTGCGTACTCCTCGGTGTCGGTCGAGCGCGCGAGCTCGGCAGTCGGCTCGAGCACCGCGACGCCGCAGACCTGATCCTTTTCGGCCGTCACGAGATCGCAGTTCGGCGTCGAAGTCGCCGCCTGGCAGAACTCTGCGTTGCCGGCCGGGGCGAGCTCGCAGGCGCCGTCGCCCGCGCCGGCACCGCCGACGGAGGCGTCATCGCCACAGGCGAACGCAAACGACCCAAGGAGTGACAAGCCCAAGAACCCGAGGAGAGAAGCGCTACGCATGGGTGTACGATTGCCCGTTCTTTCCCGAAGAGACAAGAGACAAGCAGCTAGATGACCGATCCGAAGTCACGGATCCTCGCACGTGCTCGCGAGCTCGGCTTTGACGCGGTCGGGATCGCCCGAGCCGATGAGCCGCTCGGCATCGAGTACGAGCGCTACCGCGCCTTCGTCGAGGGGGGGCGGCACGGCGTCATGTCGTACTTGGCCAGTGATCCTGGCGCCCGGCGCCAGCTGGACGGTGACGCAGTGCTTCCTGGGGCGAAGAGCGTGATCTGCGTGGCCCGGCGGTACAAGCGGCCGGATGAGGCCGAGCGCGGCGACGGCGGGGTGGCGCGGCTGATCGCTCGCTACGCGCGCGGGCAGGACTACCACAACTTTCTGCGCAAGAAGCTCCGCCAGCTCGCGAAGCTGGTGCGCACGCTCGCCCCCGGGACAGCGGCGCGCCCCATCCTCGACGAGGAGCCGGTGCTCGAGCGCGCCTGGGCCGCGAGGGCCGGCCTCGGCTTCGTGGGAAAGAACGGTCTTGTCATCATCCCGGGGCAGGGGAGCTTCGTTCTCCTGGGTGAGGTGGTGACCACGCTCGCCCTCGCTCCGGACACGCCGATGGCGGAGCGCTGCGGCTCGTGCACGCGCTGCCTCGACGCTTGCCCGACGCAGGCGTTCGAGGCGCCGTTCGTGCTCGATCCGCGAAAGTGCATCGCCTACCTCACGATCGAGGACGCCGCGGGCGACCGCGCAGGCGCCGGCGAGCACCTCTTCGGCTGCGACGATTGCCAGTCGGTCTGCCCCTTCAACCGCACCTCTCCGCCGAGCGAGGAGGCGACGCGACCCTTCCGGCCTTTGCCCGTTTGGCAGGACGTCGGCCTCGAGGATCTGGTGCGCCTCGACGAGGCAGCGTTTCTCGAGCTGACCCTCGGGAGCCCGCTCCGCCGCGCGACGCGCGCCGGTCTGGCGAGGAGCGCCGCCACGGTGGCAAGGGCCGAGATCGGCGCCGGCCGGACGAGCACCGACGCCGAGCGCGCCCTCGAGGCGGCGAGGGGACACGACGATCCGCTGGTGCGCGCGATTGCGAGCCGGACCACGCCGTCGTAACGCAGCTTTCGACCATGTCGGTGCTCGAGCGCATCCGCCGCCTCGTCCCGGATCTCCGGCACGACTCGGAGTTCTGGCGCAAAGCTGCGCGGTTCGGGGCGGTCCACGGTCCGGACGCGTTCGTTCGATATAGCCCCCCGCTCATCGGGTGGGGCTGGGCGCTCGCCCTGCCCGCATTTCGAAGGCGCGTCGCGGACTCGCTCCGCATGGCGGGCGGCACGGGCTCGCCGCTCGAGGTCGCGCGCGTCTTCTCGACGTACGCGCTCAGCCTGACAGAATCGTTTGCAATCGGGAGCGGGCGGAACGAGAGGCTCCGCGCCCGCATCCTCGGGGACGCGAGCTTTCAGGCTGCACGGGCGCTCGGCCGTGGCGTGATCGTCGCGACCGCGCACACCAGCGGCTGGTACGCGGCCGGGCCGATCCTCAGCTCGGTGTACGAGGACGAGATCCTGGTCGTCATGCAGCACGAGCGCGACGGCCGCGCCGAGAGCGTCCAGCAAGAGGCGCGCGACAAGCTAGGCCTCAAGGTCGTCTTCGCGGGCGAAGATCCGCTCGCGGCCATGCCTCTGCTCGCGCACCTCCGGCGGGGCGGCATCGTGGCGCTCCAGATGGACCGCGTCCCCGAGGGCCAACGCGGGATCGAGGTCTCGCTCGCCGGCGCGCCGTTCATCATCCCCGAAGGCCCGCTGCAGCTCGCCGGCGCGAGCGGAGCCGCGATCGTCGTGGTGCTGGGGCGCCGCGTCGGGTTTCTCGACTACGAGATGCGCGTCGGCCGCATGGTCACGGTTCCGAGGCGACCCTCGCGTGAAGCCGTCACGTCGGCCGCCCGGGAAATCGCCGCCCAGATTGAGAGCTTCGTCCGGGAGCACCCCACCGACTGGTTTCATTTCAACGCGGTCACCCGGTAAGCGGACGACGATATTCCCCGGCACCTGAGGCGTTTCCATCTCCGCGCCTGACTTGCGCCCCGCGCCGTTGTAAGAGGCCTGCCCCATGGCACGGCTTCACGTCGGGCTTTCGCAGCTCGTTGGCAGCATCTCCGACTATGCGGAGCGCTTCGACATGATCGAGCTGGGCTTCGAGCCGGGCGCCGCGCCCAAGCCGGCGACCTTGCGAGGCTGGCGTCGTGAGCTGAGCCCGAGCTTCGCCGTGAGCCTGCGGCTCCCGCGGATCGTCGGCGACCTGCCGATGACCAAGGACATGGACCGCGCGCTCGAAGAGGCGATCGCAGCGGCGACGGCGCTCGAGGCGCGCGCCATCCTCCTCGTGACGTCTGCCGAGGTAAGGCCGACGCAGGCGACGACCGAAAAGCTCCGCTCGGTGTTCAACCGGCTCCCCAAGCCCTCGGTCCTTTTGTGCTGGGAGCCCCGCGGCATCTGGGAGCGGCGTGAGGTGATCGCGCTCTCGCGCGAGATCGGCGTCCTGCCCGTGGTGGACGCGCAGAACGAGCCGCTGCCTTCGGGCCCCGTCGCGTACACCCGGCTTCGCGCCCTCGGCGGGGCGCAACGGGTCAGCCAGCGCGCGACCGAGCGGCTCGCCGAGCAGCTTCAGAACAAGCGTGAGGCGTGGATCGTGGTGGAGCACGCACCCAGCGCGAAGCGCGTGCGGCAAGAGATCGCCAGCGCGATCGCGCGGATTCATCCCAGCCAGCCGCCGCCGACGCGGCCGGTGCCTGGGCGCCTCCGCGCCGAGGACGAAGAGCAGTGAGAGCGAAGGCGGTCGCGGCCGCCACCGATCCGGACGCGGCGGCGAGCGCCGAGGAGCTCCTGGGCGCGAAAGGGAGCGCTGCCGATGCCGTGCTCGCGGCCTACTTCGGCTGGGCCGGCGCGCTCGGCCCTGCGCTCTTCTCTCCCGCGGTGGCGCTCGTCGCGGGCGCCGGCGCCGGAGCGCGCGCCTTCGACGGAAGGGCGCTGCAACCGGGCGCGGGCGCACAACGGCCGCGCGGCGTCCCGGCGGGCGAGACGCCGCCGCCCGAGGCGCGAGCCGCGGTTCCGCGCGCACCGCACATGGCGCTCCTTCTCCATGCGGCGCACGGCAGACGCCCGCTGCGCGAGGTGATCCGTCCCGGCGTCGAGGCGGCAAAGAAGGCCGGCGCGGACCGACGGGCGCTGCTGCTCGGCCAGATCGGCGAGGGCGCGATGCAGACGCTGCGGCGTGACGAGCTCTCACGCGCCGTCATGCGAGTCGCCGGAACCAACGTCGGCGGTCAGCTGACCGAGCAGGACCTCGCGCAAGCGACGCCCGCCGACGAGCCCGCGAGAGCGGACGCAGACGGCGACGCGCGCGTGCTTCGCTGCCCGTGGCCGTCCGTCGAGAGCGGCCCGACGGAGCTCGCCGTGTGCGCGGTGGATTCGTGGGGGCTCGTCGCCGCGCTCGCGGTCGCTCCCTCCGAAGAGGTCGAGGCGCTCGTGGTGAGCGAGATCGAGGTGCAGCTCCCCGCGGTGGCCGAGCCGGTGCTCCGCGGCAAGTCGCGCGCGCAGCCGCGATCGGTGCTCCCGATCGGCGCGCGCATCGCCGTCTTGGACGCGGGCCCGCAGCGCCGCATCGCCCTGGCTCTCGGCAGAGACGCGACGGCGACGTTCGGCGCGCTGGCCGAATCCCTCGGCGCCGCGCGCACCGACGAAGCGCTCGCCGTCGCCGGCGCGCGCATCGCCGCGATCGCCGAGGGCGGCTCGGTCCGCGCGTGGAAGGCACCATGACGGATCCGTTCGTCATCGAGCGGCCCGATCCGTCGCGCGAGCTGCCGGTCGTCGTCGAGATCCCCCACGCCGGCGTCGCGATCGATCCGCCGTCGCTCGCGTACATGGTCGCGCCGCTTCGCTCGTTGGGACGCGACGCGGACCTCTACGTCGATCAGGTCTTCGCCGGAGCCGCGTCGTGGGGCGCCACCCTCCTCGTCGCGAAGCTCAGCCGCTTCGTCGTCGATCTGAACCGGGCGCGTGACGACTACGACGGCCTCTCGGCCGAAGGTGGCCAGGCAGAGAACCGCCCGCGTGGCCTCGTCTGGCGGACCACCACGGAAGGAGAGCCCATCCTGCTTCGCCGCCTCCCGCTGACCGAGGTCGAGCGGCGCCTCGAGCTCGTCTACGACCCGTACCATCAGGCGCTCGCGCGGTTGCTCGAGGAGAAGAAGGCGAGGTTCGGCTTCGCGATCCTCCTCTGCGGCCACTCGATGCCCAGCACGGGTCGCCGCGGGCACGTCGACGTCGGCAGGGGCCGAGCCGACGTCGTCCCCGGGACCCGAGGGCGCACCACCGCCGGCCCCCACGTGGTCGCCTGCGCCGAGCAAGCTGCTGAAAACGCAGGCTTTTCGCTAAAGCACGACGACCCCTACCAAGGCGGCTACTCCACCGTGGCCTACGGCCGGCCGGCGGACCGAATCCACGCCATCCAGATCGAGCTCGCCCGCCGGGTCTACATGGATGAGGACGCCCTGGTCCTGACGCCCGAGGGCCTCGGCCGAGCCCGCGGGTTCGCAGAGGATCTCGTTCGCCGCCTGGGCGCCATCTCGCCTTGACAAGCGGGACCGGGACGGGCAAGGTTCGCGGCCCTTATGGCCAAGAGTGACATCACCGGCAAGCGCAAGCTCCTGGCGCAAAACGTCTCGCATTCCAACATCAAGACGAAGCGCTGGCAGCACGTGAACATCCAGGCCCGGCGGGTGTTCGTTCCGTCCCCGAACGGTGGGGGTCGCTTCGTCACGTTGAACCTGACGACCCGCGACCTTCGCACGATCGACAAGATCGGCATCCTCGAGTACGCGAAGCGCTACAACGTGAAGCTGTAGTCGCGCTCGGCGTCGACGACCGTCCTCGGTGGTCGCGTTGGGGCTCGATGACGGCCACATCGACCGCGAACGTCCTCGCTGGTCGCGCTCCGCGCCGATGGCCCGCCATCGACCGCGAACGTCCTCGTAGGTCGCGTTCGGCGCCGATGGCCCGGCCATCGGCCGCGAACGTCCTCGTAGGTCGCGTTGGGGCTCGATGACGGCCACATCGACCGCGAACGTCCTCGTAGGTCGCGCTCGGCGTCGATGACCCGGCCATCGACCGCGAACGTCCGCCCTGGTCGCGCTCAGCGTCGATGATGGCCTCATCGACCGCGAATGTCCTCGCTGGTCGCGCTCGGCATCCATGGGCCGCTCATCGACCGCGAACGTCCCCGTAGGTCGCGCTCGGCATCCATGGGCCGCTCATCGACCGCGAACGTCCTCGTAGGTCGCGCTCCGCGCCGATGACCGGGCGATCGATCGCGAACGTCCTCCTGGTCGCGCTCAGCGTCGATGACCCGGCCATCGACCGCGAACGTCCGCCCTCGTCGCGCTCAGCGTCGATGACCCCTCATCGCCGCCCAACGCCCAACGCCCAACGCCCGCGCCCCCGCGAGCGCGCCGCTACGGCTGCGCCTTCTCGAGCTCGTCCGCCTTCTTCTTCTGCGCCTCGGACTCGGCGGCTCTGCCGTGGCCTTGGTAGCCCCATGAAAGAAGGCGCCGCAGCCGCGCTTCCTTTCGAGGCTCGCCGGCCAGGACGCCTTCGTCGAGGAGCGCGACGATCCCGTCGAGGCCTTCGACGTCCATCGAGCCGCGACCGTCGGCGCCGTCGAGGAGGAGCAGCATGGCGCGCTTGCCGCTCTCGCGTGTGCGTGCGGCTTTCTTCTCGGCCTCGACGCGCGCGGCTTCGGCCTCGGCGCGGGCGGCGACCGCGTGCTCGGCCTGCTCTTTGGCCGAGGACCACGCGAGAACGAGGAGCACGGTCACCGTGATGAGCCCGACCAGGAGCGCGCCCGCGAGACCTGCGATGCCGTACATCAGGTTGCCGGCGCCGGTCTCTTTGGGCTCGGGTGGCGCCGCGCTGGCAGGGGAGGGCGCGACGACGGGGGCCGTCGACGGAGCGGACATCGCGGCGGTCGAGCGCGCCGCGGCGGCGCTCGGCGGAAGCGAGGGCGCAAAGCGCGCGAGCGCCTCGCCGAGCTGAGCGGCCGTCTCGAAGCGCGCCTCACGTTTCTTCTCGAGCGCGCGCATGATCGTCGCCGAGAGCGCCACGGGAATGTTGGGATCGAGATCGGCGAGCGGCCGAGCCTGATCCTTGTAGAGCGCCTGCGCCATGCCCTGCCAGCTCATGCCCTTGGAGCCGTAGGGCAGGGTGCCCGAGAGCAGCTCGTAGGCCAGGACCCCGAGGGCATAGACGTCGGATCGCGGATCGACGGCGGTCGGATCGCCGCTCATCTGCTCGGGGCTCATGTAACACGCAGTGCCGAGCAGCCGGCCCGCGACGGTGTGCGCCGACTCGACCGGATCGTCGTTCGCGATGGGCCGCGTGATCCCGAAGTCGAGGACCTTGGGCTGACCGTCGCGCGTCACGAGCACGTTGCTCGGCTTGAGATCGCGATGCACGAAGCCGCGGTCGTGGGCGTGCTGAACCGCATCGCACAGCCGGACCAGGAGCCGAACGCGGTCGCCGATCGGCAGACTGCGCGACGAGGCGTACGTGGTGAGCGGCTCGCCGTCGATGAGCTCCATCGCGATGAAAGGTTGGTCGCCGTCGCTCTGCGATCGAAGGACGGTGGCGATCCCCGGATGCGAGAGCCGCGAGAGCGCCTCGGCTTCGATCTTGAGCCGCCTCCTCTGGCTCTCGGTGTCGCTCTCGCGCTTGAGCAGCGTGAGGGCGACGCGGCGCCCGGAGGTCTGCTCTTCGGCCTCGAACACCACGCCGATCCCGCCGCGCCCGAGCTCTCGGGTGAGGCGGAAGCCAGGAACCGCCGGGATTCGCGACAAGACGGACCCCGCGCCGACGCTCGCGACGGCCGCGAGGGCCAGCGCGCCTCTCGGCACGGTGCCGGCTGCGATATCCACCTCGGGGCTCGCGTCGTGGTGCAAGAGCGCTTCGACCTCGGCGGCGATCCCCGGATCGTCACGCCGGACGCGCGCGAGCGCCGCTGCCCGCGCCTCCGGCGGCAGATCGCATACCTCGAGGAAGATGTCGGTCACGCGACGATGGCGATCGACCTCCGTCACGGCGCGCTCCTCGCGTTCGAGAGCTCCCGGCTCAGCCACGCGCGCGCGAGGCGCCAGTCGTTCGCATCCTTGGCGAACACAGTGGGGATGGCGAAGTAGCCCTGCGACAGCGGGCCGGTCTTGGGTGGCAGGCCGCCGAACAGCATCCTGGCACCCGGCTGCTTCAGGCCGTCCTCGACGTAGCCGCACACCTTCTTGAACTGCTTTTCGTTGATGATGGCGCCGATGTCGTTGGCCTCATCCATCGGGTCGCCGATCTTGAGCTTCGACACTTTCTCCTCGAGCTTGCCGAGGAAGCTGTCGAAGATGTCGGCGTGCAGGAACATGCGTGAGCCGGCCGTGCACGACTGGCTCTGGCGCGTGAAGCGCATGGCCGCGATGATGCCGTCCACAACCCAGTCCTCGTTGGCGTCGGGATAGACGATGGAGGGGCTCTTGCCGCCGAGCTCAAGCGACACGGGCACGATGCGATCCGAGGCCGCCTTCATGATCAGCTTGCCTACCTCGGTGGAGCCGGTGAAGGACAGCTTGCGCACGCCCGGATGGTTGGCGAGCGGTCCGCCCGCTTCCGTTCCCAGGCCGGTGACGACATTGAGCACGCCCTTGGG
>JBGTSH010000100.1:0-30164 GCA_041940405.1 Polyangiaceae bacterium | reverse complement strand
TCGGCCCGCCGCCGATGACGAGCATGCGCTTCGGGATCGTGCGCAGGCTGACCGCGTCCTTCGCTCCGATGATCTGCTTGCCGTCGAACTTGAAGGTCGGGATCTCGATGGTGTGCGAGCCGGTCGCGATGACGATCGCCTTTTCGGCCTTGTAGGTCTCTTTCTGACCGCCCTCGCCCACGACCTCGACCGTGTTCGGGCTGGTGACCGTGGCGGTACCCATGACGAGGTCTGACCCGTTGCCCTTGAGCAGCGTGCGGACGCCGCCGGTCAAGCGCTTGACGATGGTCTCTTTCCAGTCCTGAAGCTCGTTCGCGTCGATGCTGAGGCCCTGGACTTTGATGCCCATGCCGCCGTGCTTCATTTTCTCGTACGAGTTGGCCGCCGAGATGAGCGCCTTGGACGGGATGCAGCCCCAGTTCAAGCAAACGCCGCCGGGCGACTCCTTCTCGATGACGAGGGTCTTCACCTTCAGCTGGCCGAGCCGGATGCCGCAGGGATAGCCGCCCGGGCCGGCGCCGATCACGATCGCGTCATAGGTCTTCATTCCGCTCCGCTCCGCTTACTCTTCCTTCTTTAGGGCCGCCAGTGTCCTCTAGCAACGTCACTGCGACGCGCCGTACAGGCACATCGCCGCGTGAGCCGCAGCGCTCAAGGTGATGATGGTCGCCGTCGTCGCGTGCGCTCTGCGCGCCTTGGGGCGCTTCTTGAGCTTGGGATCGCGCAGCGCCAGGCCGAGCCCGGTGTGGGCGAGGAGGAACACGAATGCGAGCCCGCCGAACGCGAGCCCGAGGTCGCCGCCCCCGATCGCGCCCGGCGAGCCGAGGGCGAGCAGGGCGACGAGCGGATGAAGGAACCCGGCGCCTGCCGCGCCCATCCCGACCGCGATGTGCATCGACACCGAACGCGAGTCGAACGCGGCCCGCCTGCGCCGGACCAGCCAGTGCCCGAGCGGCAGGGCGAGCGCGATCAAGATTAGCGCACCGGCGACCCACCCGCTCGCCCGCGCGAGGAGGACAGTCGTGTCATTCACGGCGCGGCGTCGACCCGCATCGTTCCCGGCTCGCAGGTCCGCTCGTAGCCGTACACGACGCCCTTGGTGATCACGACCTCGATGTCGACCTTCGCCCCCGCATTGCAGGAGATCGTCCCGACGAAGGGCGAGCTTCCTACCTTGGTGCCGTCGACGAACACTTCGGCGCGCTCGGTCCCTACGTTGACCATCAGCTGAGCCCGGATCGGAGCGCCGGGTGTTGCGGTAGCCGTAGGAGCGCCGGTCGCGGCCGGCCCCGCCGACGACGGCGTCCGCTGTCGCCCCGGCGATGCGGGCTGCGCCGCCGGCGGCGGCTTGTCTTCGATCGCGAGCGCGGTGTCGACGGCGACGAACGCGAAGCGACCGGCCGCCAGGGCCGTGACCGCGGCCGCCGCGACGCGCGCGCCGTAGGCGATCTTTTGCGGCAAGGTCCGCCTCATCCTGCCACCCGGAGCACCTCGAGGAGGCTCGTTTCACCGCGCTTGGCGCGTTCGAGCCCGTGCGCGAGCAGCGGGACCATGCCTTGCGCGAGCGCGACCTTCTCGATCTCCGACGTCGGATTGCGGTCGTTGATCGCTTTGCGAAGGGTGTCGTCCACGATGAGAAGCTCGCCGATCGGGACGCGACCCGAGAAGCCCTGCGACTCGCAGAACTGGCAGCCCACCGGCTCGTAGTAGGTGCCGTCGGGCACCGGAACGCCTGCCTGCGCGAAGCGATCGAGCACCGACACCGGGATATCACCGGGGCGGCGGCAGGCGGTGCAGAGGGTGCGAACGAGCCGCTGCGAGAGGCAGCCGAGGGTCGAGCTGGTCAGGATGAAGGGCTCGACACCCATCTCGACGAGCCGCGCGAACGCACCCGCGGCGCTCTGGCCGTGGACCGTCGTGAGGATGACGTGGCCGGTGAGCCCCGCCTGCATCGCGATCTCCGCCGTCTCCCGGTCCCGGATCTCGCCGACCATCAGCACGTTCGGATCCTGGCGCAGGACGCTGCGCAAGGTGCTCGCGAAGGTCATCCCGGTCTTGGGGTTGATCTGCGTCTGCGTCGCGAACGCGAGCTCGAGCTCGATCGGATCCTCGAGCGTGACGCAGGTGGTCGTCTTTCCACGCGTCGTGGAGATGTGCTTGAGCCCCGCGTAGAGCGTCGTCGTCTTGCCGCTGCCGACCGGCCCGGTGACGAAGAGGAGGCCCTGCGGGCGCGCGAGGAGATCGACGAGGCTCCGATGAACGCGGTCGGAGAAGCCGAGCTCGGCGAGCTCGGGCACCGTGCGGCCGCCGCGCACGAGACGAAGCACGATGCGCTCGCCGCTCTCGGTCGGCAGGGTCGAGACCCGGGCCTCGATGCTGGCGCCGTCGATTGTCATGGCGAGGCGCCCGTCCTGCGGCGTCGTCCGTTGCGTCGTATCGAGCCGCGCGAGCACCTTGAGGCGCGTGACCAGCGGGGCGAGCAGATCCGGCGGGAGCGAGATCACGTCGTGGAGGTCGCCGTGGACGCGGTAGGTGATCTTCAGGCTCTCGGGCGTAGGGGACACGTGGATGTCGCTCGCCTCGACCTGGACCGCCCCGCGAACCAGCTCCTCCCACGCTTGGACCACGTCCGGGGGATACTGCGTGAGATCCTGTACGCGCGAGCGGACCTGGCCGAGCACCTCACGCAGGCCGACGGCGTCACCGGGCCCGACGTGTGTGCTCTTGCGGATGCGCGGACGCGTCGTCGCCCACTCGACGATCGAGAGCACCGAAGCGCCCAGGATCGTCAGCCCCGTCAGCGCGGGAAGGAAGCTCCACGGGACCTCGGCGAACGCGAGGCCAAGGGTGCCCATGAGACCCGCGCGGATGGAGTCGCCGTCGACCGCGGGCGCCGCATAGAGCACCGCCCCGGCACCGATCGCGACGGCCAGCACCGCGATCGAGACGAGCGTGCGCAGGCCGGATTGCATGCGCTCTAATGCTCGGTCTTGGCCGGCTCGTGACGCAAGAGCTCGGCGCGCTGTTCCGCGAGATGCCAGGGAAGCTCGGCGTAGACGTCGTCGAAGAGCGACTCGCGCGACGGAGGACCGTGGGCCTCGACCTCGGCGATCGCGGCGCCGATTTCGGCGTTGAGCTCTTTCTCGAGCTCGTCCTCGAGGCCGTCGTTCCAGACGCCGAGGTGATCGAGGTGCCTGCGCAGGCGGAGGAACGGATCCTTCTTCATCCACCGCTCGACCTCTTCTTGCGAGCGGTACCGCGTCGGGTCGTCGCTCGAGGAATGGGCACCGATGCGGTAGGTGACGCACTCGACGAAGCTCGGGCCCTCGCCCGCGCGCGCGCGATCGACGGCGCGCTTGATCGCGGTGTAGACCGCGAGGAAATCGTTGCCGTCGACGCGTACCGACGGAACGCCATACGCGCGACCCTTGACGGCGAACGTTTCGCTCGCCGACTGGCGCGACGCCGGGACGCTGATCGCCCAGTGGTTGTTCTGGCAGATGATCACGCACGGGACCCGAAACACGGCGGCGAAATTGAGCCCGTTGTGGAAGTCGGGCTGGCTCGTCGCACCGTCGCCGAGGAACCCGAGGACCACCGTCTTGTCGCCGCGGAGCTTCGCGGCCCACGCCGCACCGACGGCTTGCGGGATCTGCGGGCCGATGCAGCTCGACCACGAGACCTGGTTCACGCTGCGCGACGACATGTGCGACGGCTGCATGCGGCCCTTGAGCACGTCGTGGTCGTTGCCGAAGATCTGCGCGATGTAGCGCGAGAGCGGGAAGCCGCGAACGAGCATCATCGAGCTCTCACGCAGGGCCTGAAAGACCCAGTCGCCCTTCTCGATCACCATGGCGGAAGCGATCGGCGTCGCCTCTTGACCGGTGCAGGTCCCGTAGAAGCCGATGCGGCCTTGCCGTTGGAGCAGCATCATCCGCGCATCGAGGACGCGCAGGCGCTTCATCTCGCGGTAGGCGCGCAGGAGCTTGTCGACGGAGATGCCGGGCTCGGTCCCGGGATCGGCCGAGCCGTCGTCCCGCAGCACGGTGAAGAGCCCGAGATCCGGTTCGGTGGTGGCAGCGCTCGATGTCATTCGCCGGCTCGAAGGCGGGACTCTACCCTACCGAGCCCGCGAGAACGAGAACGGATCAGTTCGGCAGGCAGAAGCCGAGCGTGTCGTCCATGAAGCCGAAGTCGTAGGTCGTCGTGTTGCAGGCCTGGCCCGCGGGGCAGCCGCCGAGACCGGCGGGCTGGTTCGAGCCGGCCTGGCAGAAGTACCGGCACACCAGCTCGTCGACCATGTCGTTCGGGACGGGGTCGATGCAGATCGCCGAGTCGGGGCAGTCGTTGCCGTTGCCCTCGCAGGTGTCGCCGTCCATGTAGTTGCCGGGGCTCGGGACCGAGCAGCTCGTGAAGCCCTGACCGCCGAAGTGGCAGTCCTTGCCCGCAGGACAGCTGTCAGGCTGAAAGAGGCTGCAGATCTCGTCGTAGGTGCAGACCATCACGTGCGAGGTCGTGCCCTTGAAATCGATCTTGAGGGTGCAGGATCCGAGATCGCCACACGGCTGGTTCCCCCCGATCTCCGCGTTGGTTGGGCAGCACGCGTAGGTGCACGTGCCGACGCAGAGCATCCCGTGCTGGCACTCGCCGGGCATGCAGGGCTGGCCGAGGCCGACGAGACCGTCGTCCGCGCAGTCGGCGAACGCGAGCTCCGGATTGTTGGGGTCGCCGAAGACGATGCAGGTCTGGCCTGACGGACAATCCTGGAGGAAGAGGTCGCAGTTGCCGGTGATGTTGGTCACCTCTTCGCTGCACTCGGAGACGCCGGTCGAGCTCGACGCCATCGAGGTGCTGCTCTGCGACGAGCTGACCGTGCTCCCCGTCACCGCGCCGGTCGTCGCATCGGTCGTCTCGGAGGACGAGCCGCCGGAGCCGCCGGAGCCGGTGGACTCGCCGCAGGCCGCGAGCGCTCCGGCGCCAAGGAACGTCGAACCCAAGATCGAAATGAGCCAAGCCTTGTGCATACGGCTACCTCAAGCTCCTTCGAGTCTATCAGCCGCGCGGAAAAGGTTGGACGTTTTTGGCCGGTCGCCCTCGCCGGTCACTCACCGATGGCGGGGCCGGGCGGGAGCGGCGCGTACCCCTGTGGCTCGTCGTCATCCTCGGAGCGGCCGCGGATCGTCGCGACGTGGAGCGCAATGACGAGCAGGCCGAGCCCGATCTCCAATTTACCCACGAGCTCGGCGCGCTTGTGGATCGCTTCGAGCTCCTGGCCGGCCTCACCCTCGCCGCGACGGACGCCTTGGAGGTGCATCTCATTGATCTTCGGGCTGAGGGCGAGCCCGATGTATGCGACCGCCATCGCCAAGAAGATGCCGGACAGCCTGCGGATTCGCACCGATATGCGCTGGCGCGAGCGGCGTGCGAGGAACGTCCGGACCACCTCGGCTGCGAGCATCAGCGCGGACGCGCCGATGGCGACTCGATCGAAGCGCGCGAACGCGGCGCCCATCGCGTTGCCGGAGAACGGCGCCGGGGTGAGGCTGAAGACCGCCGGAGCTGCGCACGCTCCGAGCGCGACCATCCCGCCGACGATGAGCCCCGCACAGACGATGGCCGCGATGGCCGCGGCGCGATCGGCGATGTCGCGACGCCCGCGGGCCACTTCGTCGTCGCTCGGCCGAAGGTCATCCTCGCTGAAGGTCTCGCTCACGGTTTCGCCCTCCCCCCTTCGGCTCGCTCCTCGTTCGCACGGAGCAGATCCAACGCCGATTCGACAGCGCCCGGGTCGGCGCGTTCCGGCCTGCCCTGCATCTCGAGCAGCGCGTCCTTCGCATCGACGATGTGGGCGCGGCCCACCGCCGAGACGGCGAGCGTGCGACGCTCGAACGAGAGCGAGCGCAGATCGGCAATGATCGCGCGCTTCGCCGCGTCGTCGCCGAGGCGCGCGAGCGCGGTGCGAGCGTTCCACCACAGCGAGTCTTTGCCGAAGCCGAGGACGCCGCGATTCGCTCGCTTGGTGAGCGCCGGCCGGGCAGCGTGGATGCCGCGATCGGCGACGAGGTCGATCGCTGCCGCGACATCCTCGGTCTCGGGCGTCGCCACGGTCCCGTCGACGACCGACACGAGGAGCTCGTCCGCGCCCGGGTCTCCGGACGAGGCGAGGACAACCGCCGCAACGGCGCGGACGCGCGGCGACTCGTGCTTCAAGCAGGCGCGAGCGCGATCGATCACCGACTGCGGCATCTCGTCGGGCTGCGTCAGCTCTTCGACCATCCGAAAGCCGATGTGCGCGACCATGTCGTCGTCGTCGCAGGTCGCTGTGAGGGCGGCGCCGAGCGCATCGTCCTTCGACGACGCGACGCGCGCGTAGGCGATGACCGCCTGAAAGCGCACCTCGGGCCGATCATCCGAGAGCGCGCGCTCGAGCCGCTTCTGTGCGCGCGCATCACCCGCCTCGCCGAGCGCGGCGATCGCCTTCTGTCGTACGAGCTGGTGCTCGTCCTCGACGGCGACGAGCAGCGCCGAGAGCGCGTCCGCCGCGCCGACGTCGCCGAGCGCTTCGGCCGCGTGCGCACGCACGAGCGCGTTGTCGTCCGAGAGCGCCTTTTCCAACGCAGCGACCACGCGGTCGCGAGCTTCGGAGGCGTGCGGCACCAGATCGCGCACCGCGGACACCCGCACGAGCGGCTTCGGATCCGACACGTCGCGAAGCGCAGCGTCGAGCGTGCGCGGCAGAGGTTGGTACAGCACGACGAGGTCCTACCTCACGCAGGGCGCTTCGCCCGTCGTTTCGGTCTCGACCTGCGTGGCGGGGAAACAGACCTTCGAGTCGGCCCACTCGCTGTCGACGTCGATCGACGCGGCCCGCCGCGCGGTCGGCGCGAGGCAGCGGTAACCGTCACGGCAGTCGCTGTTCTCTTCGCAGGCAGCGAGGCAGAACGTGCGCTCGAAGCGAGGCCACCGCGGGTCCACCGACGTCTGTTGGCAGGCAGGATCGAGCTCGAGCCCGAAGCCCACGCACACCGAGTCCTCGGGGCACTTGTCGGGCTCGCAGTTGAACGCGGTGCAGTAGCCGTCCGGCTGGCTGGTGTCGCAGAGACGATCGCCCTGCTGGGAGCAGTCGATCGAGCCGACGCATTCGTCGCCGATCTTCGGCTGGCAGGAGGCCAACCAGGCGGGGGCCGCCAAGAAGACGATCGAGCGTAGGATTCGGGCCATCCGGGAGGAGGGACCCTAGTGTCCGAGCCCGAGGCTGGCAACCGATGCCTCGGGCTGCCCGGCGTCCCAACCTTGCCCGCCGGCAAACTTTACGTTACGTAACAAAAGCTTGTGTCCACCGTTTGACAACCCCTCGAGGGCCTCCTAGACAGCGCGAGATCATTTATGGCGACGTACATCACCGACGACTGCATCAACTGCGGTGCCTGCGAGCCGGAGTGCCCGAACGAGGCCATCAGCGAGGGCGACGAAATCTACGTCATCGATCCGGACCTCTGCACCGAGTGCGTCGGGTTCTACGATCACGAGGCTTGTCAGGCCGTCTGCCCGGTCGAGTGCTGCCTCCCGGATCCCAAGCACCCCGAGACCGAGCCGGATCTGGCTGCGCGCGCGAAGCGTCTGCACCCCGACGACGGGGAGCTGCAGAAGCGTCTCGAAGCCAACGACTACCCTTCGCGCTTCCGAAAGTAGCGCTGCGCGGCTCGGGCTGAGAGGCGAGCACGATGGTGCGATCCGTCACCGTAGCGTGCTGTCTCTTGCTGACTGCTTGCGGCGGCGCCGCGCCGTTGATGCACCCGGCGCACGTGCTCTCGCCGGGCAAGGTGTCGGTAGGCGCCGGTGCGGCGGGCCAGCTCGCTGCGCTCTCGCGCGCCGAAGCCGTGCGTGACGACAAGTCGGCGCCCGTGCTCGAGGAGTACGCCGTCTCGCCGGGCATCTCACCGTGGGCGAGCGGCCGCGTCGGCATCGACGGCGGCAACGAGGCAGGCGTCACCTACGCAGGGCGCGCGTTCCGCGTCGACTTCCGTCACGCGTTCGACCTCGATCCGATCTACCTCTCGCTCGGCGCAGGCGGCTCGGCCGTCGTGCCGCGCCCGAAAGGCGGCGGCGACGATCTCGGCAGCGCCTACGGCGGCGGCGCCGACGTCCCGATCCTCATCGGGTGGAGGAGCGACGCCGAGCTCTACTCGCTCTGGGCAGGGCCGCGCGCCGGCTTCGAGATCCTCACCGGCAGCGCGCTCGAATCCGAGGTCATCCAGGGAGGCCGCACCGACCTCTTCCTCCCTTTCGAGGGAAAGCACTTCTTCGTCGGGGGCCTGGTCGGCGCGAAGATCGGGTTCCGCAACATCCACGTCGCGCTCGAGGTGGACGTCATGTACCACCTCGGAAATGGCAGCTTCGGGGAGAACGGTGAACGGGAGGCCAGCCTGAGCCAGCTGACCGTGGCACCAGGAAGTGCGCTCATTCTGACGTTCTGATAAGCTCCCTGCGCGATGGCTTCCTCACAGCTCGGGCTTACAGCCACGCTGCTCGTCCTTGCGGGTTGCGCAGCGGAAGGGGCGTTCGACCTTCCCTCCGACGACGACGCCGAGACGAAGCGCGTCGCCTACGGCGTCGTGGCCGTCGAGCGCACCGAGGGTGAGGGGCTTTCGCGCGCGAGCGTGTCCGCCAAGTTCATGCGGGTGAGCCCGCGCGAGCAGGCGCTGGCCGACGATCTCGTCGCCGCTCGGGCCGTCGTCCCCCAAGCCGGCGAGTGCGCGACGCTCGCGTCGCTCGACGATCTGTCCGTGGCCCGCTTCGGGTCGCGCGACTGGCAGAGCGTCTCGGGGTTCGCGCTCGAGCTGCTCGACGTCGGCGACGTATCGCTCCTGCTCCACCCGAACGACCCGGCCGCGCAGCAGCAGGGCACGCTGCTCGTTCCGCTCTCGCCGCGCGCCTTCCCCGACGTGGGCGATCTCGCTTCCGGCGTCTTCTATACGACGCCCGACGCGACGCTTCCGCTCTCGAGCGTGCCGTTCGAGCTGACGGGCTCCGGTGCGCCGACGCTCGATGCCTTCGTCCTCGACGCGGGCGCCATTCCCGAGCACCCGGCAGAGCTTCGCGTCGCGGGTCTCGTCGCCGAAGAAGAGGACGTGATCGAGATCGCCGCCGACGCCGACCTGACGTTGAGCTGGACGCGCGCCACGACCAACGACGCCGGCGGTGAGGCCCTCGTGTACGTCGATGTCCTCGGCGCGAGCGCGTACCGCTGCGCCTTCGCCGACGCAGGCGCTGCAGTGCTTCCGCGCGGCGTTCTGAGCGAGACCGACGTCGGCGCTGAGGTGACGATCTCCGTCCACCGCGTGACCGAGCGTGTCGTTCCGCTCAAGCAGGGCGATCAGGCCGCAGGCGAAGCGCGCATCCATTTCGACGTCGCGTCCGCGGTTCGCGCAACGGTGCTCAGCTCCCGACAGCAGTGACGACGGGCGATGCGCTCGCGCGTGCGCGTCTGCTCGACGAAGCATGCGACTTCGCGGGCGCAGCGCGCGCCGCGCTCGAAGGTAGCGACTACCGATACGCCGCGCGCCTCGCTGCGCTCGCGGCCGATGACGACGCGTTCGGAGAGGCCGAGCAAGCTCTCTCCGCGACGCCGGACGCGCTGGCGCTCGCGGCGAGCGACCTCGCTTCGCGTGGTCTCAACGCGCACGCGGCACGGCTCTTCGCCGCCGCCGGGGATCACCTGCGCGCGGGCGAAGCGTACGCCGCCGCCGGAGATCCTTCGCGCGCGGCGATCGCGTTCGAGCGAGCAGGGAAGCCCGAGCTCGGAGCTCGCGCGCTCGAACGTGCCCTGAAAGACGACGCGGGCAACGACAAGGTCCGGCTCGCGCTCGCGGAGCTCCTCGCTCGGCACGGGCGGCTCGAGCCTTCGGTCCGCGCGCTCCAAGCGATCAGACCCGGCACGCGCGAGCATGCGCGAGCCTTGCCGCTCCTCGCCCGCTCGCTTGCCTCCCTAGGTCTGTCCGAGGCGGCGCGAGAGGTCGAGCAAGAGATCGCCGAGCTCGGCATTGCAGATGCCGCGGCCGACTCTACGGCCGATCCCGTACCTGAGGGCGAGCCTGCCCCGCCGTCGGCGTCGAAGCCGGTGCTGTTCGGTCGCTTCGAAGTGCAGCGCGACGTGGCGCGAACGCCGCACGCGCACGTCGTGAGCGCGATCGATCGCATGACCTCTCACCCGGTGGCGGTGAAGCTCCTGGTCGCCGCAGGCCGCGGCACGGGACGCGACGCGCACGTCCGCTTCCAGCGTGAGGCGAACGCGCTCCTTCGGTTGCGCCACCCGTCGATGGTGTCGCTCGTCGCGTACCTGCCCGAAGGCCCGGCGATGGTGCTCGAGTGGATGAGCGGCGGGAGCCTCGCCGATCTGTTGAAGGCCGGGCCGTTCGCGCCGGCGCGAGCCGCCGAGATCACCGCGAGCGTCCTCGGCGCGCTCGGCGAAGCGCACCGCCTCGGGATCTTGCACCGCGACGTGAAGCCCTCGAACGTGCTCTTCGACGAGGTCGGATCGCCGCGTCTCTCCGACTTCGGCGCGGCCCACTTCGGCGATCTTTCGACGACCGTGACCGCGGGAGCCATCGGCACCTTCGCGTACATGTCGCCCGAGCAACGTCTCGGCAGAGCTGCGTCGGTCGCGAGCGATGTCTACGCGGCGGGTGCCCTCCTCTACGAAATGCTCACCGGAGAGGCAGCCGAGCCCCAGAAAGGCGGCTTCTTGGAGCGCGCACCGAGCGCCTACCACGAGGATCTCGACACGCGTCACGACGACGTCGTCTCGCAGCTCTTGCGAGAGGACCCCGCCGAGCGGCCAGAGGACGCGTTCGCCGCGCGCAAGCTCGTCGAGAGGCTCACCTGGTCCGCACGCATCCTGCCGCGCACCGGACCTGCCTCCGGCCGGACGCGATCGTCTCGCCCCCCCGAAGCGAGCGCGCGCCTCGGACCTCCGCGAGGGGTCTTCGATCCGCGCGACGCGACGTCTACGTTCTTCGACAACGTCATCGAGCGCAACGTCCTCTTGATCCCGCTCGACGACGTCTCGCTGCCGCGCGTCTGCTCGTTCGCGCGCGCGGAGCACAAGAGCCTCGCGCTCGTGCTCCGCGCTTCGCGCACCGAAGGAGAAGCGTGGTTCGAGAGCCCGCGAGGCCGCTCTCTCGCGGACGCCGGCGTGGCGCTCTCCCAGGGCACGTCGGCGCTCCTCCGAGCGGCGCTCGACGCGCTTCACTCGGCGGGCGGTGTCCACGGCTCGGTGGACCGCGAGCATGTGTACGTCGCAGGATCCGAGGTCACGCTCGTCTACCCGCGCGCGCCGCGGCTCGACGCGACCCGCGAGGACGATCTCGCCGCGCTCGAGGAGATGACGGGCGATTGAGCGGCGGTCGAGTGACCAGACCCGTCCGTGAAGATGGTCGCACGGAGGGCCGTGGTTTCGCACTGCTGGGGGTAGGGCGATCCTCCCGTCGACAAGGCCCATCGAACTAGGCGATTCTGGCCCTCCCCATGAGCGCCGCCGCCGCCATGCAGCCGGATCACTCCGGCGCTCCCGCTCCGGCCGAGCACCTGCCGGACGCGAAGGCCTTCGGCATGGCGGTCGCTCCGCAAGCGGCGACGTCGAGGACGGTCAAGCGCCTGCACTCCGAGCTCAGCAAGCTCGATCCGCAAGCGGGTCTCCTCGAGCGCGAGACGTCGCTCATCCGGCTCGCGACCTGGATCAAGAAGGGCGGTAGCCCGCCCGAGGTCCCGGGCTCGGCGGTCGGCGAGCGCGCGCAGATCAAGCGCCTCCGGCTGCTCTGCAACGCGCTCGAGTCGTTCCCTGCGTTCGCTGCGCGCCTCGCGTACGTGGTGGGCGCGACGCTCCTCGAGCAGCGCGCCGACGACTTCTTCTCGAAGATGGGCATCCCGGGCGATCGCGGGCTCTTCTCGGAGACGGTCGATCGTCTCTCGCGGCGGTTGATGCCGCAGCCGATCGACGAGCAGGACGTCACGCACACGCTCGCGTTGATGTTCCCGAAGAAGGTGGATCTCGAGTGGCTCTCGGCGATCCCCGGCGACGTGACGCTCCGGTTCATCCGGGCGCTCAAGCGTCCGGGCGTGGCGCCGTTCCGCGCCTCGAGCCCCGAGGGCGGGCCGCGCTCGATGCAACCTTCGCAGGGCGATCTTCCGCTCGGCGCGCTGCCTTCGCTCCCCGACGACGCCGAGGCGATGCAGCCGGCGAACCGGGGTTACAGCGTCTGGGCGCCGCTGCGCGCGTCGCTGCTCGACGCCATCCTCATCCTCGCGTCGCGCGTCTCTTCCGCCGGCCTGTCGGACGTCATCCGCGCGC
Source organism: Polyangiaceae bacterium (assembly GCA_041940405.1). Classification (GTDB taxonomy): domain Bacteria; phylum Myxococcota_A; class Polyangia; order Polyangiales; family Polyangiaceae; genus Xiheicaenibacterium. The sequence goes on along the minus strand of JBGTSH010000100.1, from coordinate 17,815 downwards.
GCAGCCCGGAGTGTCCGCTCCGCGAGTCGCCGTTCTTCCGACTCCCGCGCACCATCGACGCCCTCTTGGCGACGCCTCGCCACGACACGAGCGAGATCCTCGCCTGGAGCGACGACTGCCGCGCCTCCATGTTCGAGTGCCGCGAGGCGTGCCAAGCCGTGCTCGATGCTCTCGACAAGACCGGCGTCAGCGTAGACGTCGTCTACCGCCTCGAGCTCATCGATCGCAGCCTCACGCGCATCGAGACGCTGCTCGAGCTCTTGGTCCCGCAGCCCGATGCAGAGCTCGCAGAGAAGTGCACGCACCTCTTGGTCATCCTCTTGGCCGAGCGGCGGCGCGACACCAGCCTCACCGACATCGTGCGGACCAACACGCACATGCTCGCTCGAAAGATCATCGAGCGCGCCGGCAACTCCGGTGAGCATTACATTACTGTCACCGTCGGCGAGTACTTCAAGATGCTCGCCTCGGCGGCGGGGGGCGGCATCCTCACCGCCGGGACCGCAGCGCTCAAGTTCATCATCGGCAGGTTGCACCGCCCCCCGCTGCAAGAGGCGCTGCTCGCGTCGTGCAACTACGCCGGCAGCTTCCTCTTGATGCAGTTCCTCGGCTTCACGCTCGCTACGAAGCAGCCGAGCGTGACCGCGGCGGCGCTCGCAGGCGCGGTGAAGAAGGGCGGCGGTGATCGCAAAGAGCTGGTCACGATCACGGCGCGGCTCGTTCGCTCTCAGCTCGCCGCCGCCACGGGCAACGTCGGCATGGTCATCCCGGCGTCGATCGCCGTCGACTACTGGTGGCAAAAGTCCCAGGGCGGCCACATGCTGAACGCCGAGTACGGGCAGAAGGTCATGGCGTCGCTGCACCCGACCGAGAGCGGCACCATTCCGTACGCGATGCTCACCGGCGTCATCCTCTGGGCGTCGAGCATCGTCGGCAGTTGGCTCGAGAACTGGGCCGTCTACCGCAGGCTCCCCGAGGCGATCGCCGAGCATCGCATCCGGCGCATCGTCGGCCAGCGCGTGACGAGCTGGGCGTCGCGCGTCTTCGCGCGCAACATCGCGGGCATCGGCGGCACGACCAGCCTCGGCCTCATGCTCGGTCTCACCTACAGCCTCGGACAGTTCTCCGGGATCCCCGTCGACGTCCGGCACGTCACGCTCTCCACAGGGTCGCTCACGTACGCGGTCCTCGGCGTCGGCACCGAGGTGATGTCGACGCCGGCCTTCAAGGGCGCGTGCATCGGCATCGGGATCATTCTCCTGATGAACCTCGGCGTGAGCTTCACGCTGGCCGTGATCGTGGCCCTCCGGGCGCGCGAGGTTCCGTTCTGGCAGGCAATGCGTCTGCCGCTCGACCTCATGGTGGGCTTCTTCAAGTCGCCGCTCCGGTTCTTCCTCCCCGTCGAAGGCGCCTCGGCGCAGCCGCACGCGCACCATCACAAATGAAACCCCAGGGCGAGGTGCGAGCTTGCGAGCACCGAGACCGAGGTAGGCACCGACTGCTCTGGTTGGTGATTCCGGCGGTCGCCGGCTGCTCCCCCGACGCACCCGTAATTCCGCCCATCGCGCCCGCCCCCTCGAGCTCGGCGGCGACGCTCCCGGGCGATCCGCTCGCGGTGCCGATCCAACGGTACGAGCTCGACGCCATCCCCGGCCTGCGCGAGCGCGTGCTGCGCTCCCCGTTCGGCTACTTCCGCTACGTGAACCCGCGGTTCTTACGTGCAGTGTGCGACAAGTACGCCCCTTCGCTCGGTCGCATGCCGACGGTGAACCTCCACGGGGACGCGCACATCGAACAGTACGCGGTGGCTGCGGACGGTCGCGGCCTCGCCGACTTCGACGCCACCACGATGGGCCCCCCCGTCGTCGACCTCGTGCGTTTCGCGACCTCGCTCCAGCTCGCCGCCGGCGACGACGCGAGCGCCCAGCGAGCGATCCAGGCATTTTTGCGCGGCTACGAGGCCGCCCTCGACAATCCGGAGGCGGCCGCTCCGGAGCCGGTGGTCGCTACGAGGATCCGAGCAACGTTCGCGCCGACCGCGCGCGAGTGGCTCGATCGCGTCGAACAGCTCATGGTGCCGCTCGACGCGGACAAGCAGGAGAAGCTCGAGCACGCGCGCGCGCAGTACGTGGGCGCGATGCTCGCCCAAAATCCGGAGCTCAAAGAGTCGTTCTTCGCGATGAAGCGCGGCGGGGCCCTCAAGATGGGCGTCGGCAGCGCCCACGAGAAGAAATTCCTCGGCCGCTTCGAAGGACCTACGGGCGAGCCGGACGACGACGTGGTCGTCGAGATGAAAGAGATGGTCGCAGTCCCTGCGGGCACGTGCGTTCGGGGCGCCGACCGCGACCCGCTGCGCGTCGTCGTCGGCCAGTCCCGCCTCGCGTCGAGCCCTCAGCGATTCCTCGGATACGTGGATTTGGAGGGCCGAACGTTCTACGTGCACGCATGGCGAGTCCACTACACCGAGCTCGGCGTCGGGGACCTGCGCGGCCCGGCGGAGCTCGCCGAGGTCGCGTACGACGTCGGACTACAGCTCGGCAAAGGCCATCCGAAAGCAATCGCCGATCCTCGTGGCGCCGATCTGCGTCGCGAGTTGAAGGGTGTGGTGCGCGAGGTAGGACCGAGTCTTCCTTCGGTCGCCAAGGAGATGGCTGGGCGCATCGCTGTCGCTCACGCCGAGCTGAAGCGAAGCTACGAAGAAGCACCACGTTAGTCCTCTCTCGATCGCAGATCGCCTGCTAGCATCCACAATTACGTGGAAGCAAGGAGGCGGGGCAGAAAGCCGGTATCGAGCGTCCCCCCGCGTGGGCCTGACAGCGCCGCAAGCGAAGGCCTCGTCATCGCGGATCGATACCGGCTCGAGGAGCGCATCGGCGCCGGCGGCATGTCCTCGATCTGGGTCGCGAACGATCTGCTCTCGACGGGCAAGGTCGCGGTCAAGGTCATGGTCAAGCCCGACAAGCCGCGCCACGATCTCGTCGAGCGTTTTCGTCGCGAAGCAGAGGTCGCCAAACGCCTGCGCGGACCGCACTTCGTAGCGATCCTCGACCACGGCGATCACGACGGCACGCCGTTCATCGTGATGCAGCTGCTCGAGGGCGAGAACCTGCAGCAGCGCCTCACGCGCCGCAGCGCGCTCGATCTCGACGAGACCAGCGCGCTGCTTGCCGACCTCACCGCCGGCCTGCGCGTCGCGCATGACGCCGGTGTCATCCATCGCGACCTGAAGCCGGCGAACCTCTACTTCGCCAAGCTCCCCGAGCGCCGCAGCTCGAACCGGGATGAGGTGGTGAAGATCCTCGACTTCGGCATCGCACGAAGCGACGCGTTCGCCGGCCGCCTCACAGCTGCGGGATCCATCGTCGGATCGCTCTTCTACATGAGCCCCGAGCAGGCGCGGACCGATGCCGAGCTCGATTCGCGAAGCGACCTCTGGCAGGTCGGCGCCGTGCTGTACCGCTGCCTGACCGGCCGGCGCGCGTTCGAGGGCTCGCCGGGCGTGGTGCTGCACCGGCTCCTTCGTGAGGATGTCGCGCCGCCGTCGTCGGTGAACCCGGTGCTGCCGCGTGCGCTCGATCCGTTCTTTGCCAAGGCGCTCGCGCGCCGGCCCGAGGATCGCTTCCAGAACATCACCGAGCTCTTCGATGCCTTCCGCGACGTGACCAGGAGCGTCTCCGGCACGCGGCCCGCCGTCCGCCTTCCTCGACAAGAGCTGCCCACGCTCCATGGTGACGCCGAGTACGCCGGCTTCGCGCGGACCTCGACGACCCCGTCGGAGCCTCCGGCCGCGAAGCTCGCATCGGCCTCCCAAGACGAGATCGATGTCGACGTCGTGCCGCTGCGCGGATCGAGGCCCGGCCTTTCGGAGCCGCCGACGGTGCTCTACACGTCGCTTGTGCCGGCCGCGCCGACGCCGGGCACGCTGCCGAGGTACTTCTCGAAAGACCGGCTCCCGTCGCAACGACCGTCGCCTTGGGCAATCGAGGCGAAGCGCGGACGTGCCGGAAAGACCGATTGGTGGCTCTTCGCGCTCCTCGTGCTTGCGCTCGTCGGCATCGCCGGCGCCGGCCTGATGTCGGTCTTCCTCGGGTGAGCGAGCTCGGGCGACGCGTTGCGACCGCCGGGGTCGCGCTGGTCCTCGCTTCGGCTTGCTCCGAAGCGACCCCGGCTGCGCGCCCGCCCGTGACCGAGGTCTCGGTGGCCGCGCCGCTGCCTCCTCCCGAAAAGCCCGTCCCCGAGGCCCCGCGCGCGCAGCCGACATGCGAGCGGAGCGACGTCGCCTACGACGACGGGACGAGCTCGGTGGAAGAGACTCGCTTCGACGAGCACGATCGAGTCGTCGAGTCCTACGAGCGCTGGGTCCACAAGGACGGGGGCGTCAGCGTGCGAGAAGCGAGCTTCACCTACGGGGCCGACGGCCGGCTTCTCACGATGAGCCAGAGGGATCGAGGTGAGGACGACGGCCATACGACGTACGAGACCGGCTCGGACATGAAGTTCGAGCACGGGCCGCACGGCGAGATCGTCGCCCAGATCGCGACAGGCTCGCAGCGCACGACCACGCTCGAGTGGGACGGCACCTTCCGCGCCGGCGCCCCGGTGAAGAGGCCGCGACAGCCGTGGGACCGGCCCCTCATGTTCTCCCTCTCGCTGCCCCAGGACCTGACGCTGCGTGAGCCGCGCGCGAGCATGCCGCCCTTCGTGTTCGAAGGGACCGTCACGACCACGAGCGAGAAGTACGGCGTCGAAAACGTCGTGACCTACGACAAGAACGGGCGGATGACCAAGCACCAAGCCATCGTCGGTCGCTTCGAGCAGCAGCACGAGTACGACTTGCAGGGTTTGCTGGTGAAGACGACGAGCGATGACGGTCGTGTCACGACCTTCCGCTACCAGGGGCTTGCGGGCGTCGGTCAGACATTCAGCGGAGGGCGCGACGGAGGGGCCGTGGTCGTCTACGAGCGCGACTCGTCCGGCCGGCTCGTGAGCGGAAAGTACGAGAGCCCGAACGCTCGAATCGTCACGACCTATGGCCCGTGCCAGAAGCTGAAGCGGGGCTAGGCAGCGCGGGGACCGAGTTTGCGAGCGCGCGCATTCCGACGCCGCGCATGATGCTCGCCGCCAGCGCGGGGGAGAGCCGCTGCATGGTGAGGAGCGCTCGGTTCGAAGCGCCGGCGAGAAAGCGCGGCCGACCCCGGCGCAGGTTCTTCACGAACTCGCGCGCCACCCATTCGGTAGGGAAGGTCTGAACCCCGAGCTTCCAAGCGTTCCCGGCTTCATTCTGGGTATGGGGCGGAGCGAACACCATCACCTCGATCCCGGACGACGCGAGCTCGTGGCGGAGCGACTCCGAGAAGGCGAGCACGGCCGCCTTGGCCGCCGAGTAGGCAGCAGCCGCGGGCATCGGAACCCAACCCACCGTCGAGGCGAAGTTCACGATCGTCCCCGACTTTCGCTCGAGCATCGACGGCAGGACCGCACGTGCGACGCGCTCGGGCCCGAAGAGATGCACGTCGAACATCTGCCGCGTCGCCTCTGCAGGTGCATCGGCCCAGAGGCCGAGCGCCCCCGCGTTGCCCGCGCTGTTCACCACGGCGTCGATGCGCCCGAAGCGCTCGAGCGCCCGAGCGACACCCGCGGCGACGGAGGCGTCGCTCGTCACGTCCATCTCTACGGCAATCGCGACCGCGCCCGACTCGCCGATTGCTCGCGCTTCACGCTCGAGGAGGTCGCGCGAGCGCGCAGCCAAGACGACGCTCGCCCCTTGTTTTGCGAGCTCTTGCGCGCACGCCAGACCGATGCCGCCGGACGCGCCGGTGACGAGCACTACGTTGCCTTTCGGTTCCATGTCTTCTTTCCTTTCGATGCGGGTTTGCCGAGCTCACGCCGGGCGCGAGCGAGCCAAGCGATCTCTTGGTCGCACCACGACAGGCCGTGCTCGATCGAGAGACGCCAGATGTCCTTTTCGCGCTTGGAGCGCGCGAGCGAGAAGATGCGCGGATCGGCCAAGCGCGCGGCGTACTCGTCGCGCGTCGCCGTCAGCTCCTCTTGGTAGCGCTCGAGCACGTGATCGAGCCTGTCGGGTGGCACGTCGGCCGCGAATACGAACTTGAGGAGCAGCGGATGCCGCAACGTCATCGGCTCGAGCGGCTGCTCCAGCCAGCTCGCCAGCGCGGTGCGCCCGTCCTCGGTCAGCTCATACAGCTTCTTGTCCGGCTTGCCGTCGCCCGGCACGGTCGTCGCGGCGACGAGCCCCTCGGCCTCGAGGGCGTGGAGCTCTCTGTAGATCTGGCTCTGCGTCGCCGACCAGAAGGAGCGTACCGACCCGTCGAAGCGCTGCTTGAGCGTGTAGCCGCTCGTCGGCGCGAGAGAGAGGAACCCCAGGATGGCGCCGCGGAGCGACATGTTCGAACTATATGCCTAAAGTGTCATATGCGCAAGGTGTCATATTGGAGCGCAGGGCGCCCGGGGGTCCAATGCGTGGCGGTGCAGCCGAACGCTCGACAGTCGTCGCCCTCGCCCTCGCCCTCGCCGTCGCAAGAGCCGGATCTCGCCGAGCTCTCGGCGAAGTTCGACGACCTGGAGCCGTGGGGTTACGGCGAGGGGCTCCAGGCCCCGGTCAACATCTACGTCATCAACGTCGCGGTTCCATTCCTGGTCATCGGCGCGCTGTTCGTCGGTTATTGGCGGCGCAGGCGCAGGGCGATTCAGGCGGCGCGGGCCGAGGCGCGCGCGAACGAGCCCGCCGAAGGTGAAGGGGAGGTCGTCGTTCGCGGCAAGGTCCGTGACGTCGAGGGGGGCGGAGCGGCGGTTCGAGTCACCGTCGAGCAGCTCGCGAACGAGGGGCAGGAAAAGGGCCAGTGGAAGACGACATGGTCGGAGTGTGGCCGCCGGACCGAGGCAAATCCGTTTACCGTCGAGCTTTCGAACGGCTCCCGTCTTCGCGTCGAGCCCGGCGATGAGCCGCGGCTGATCGACAAGCTGGGGCCATGGGTCCGATCCGATAGGAAGCCAGGCGAGCCGGCGCTTCGGACGGCGAGCGCCGCGCTCGAGGTCGGCGAGGACGTCTACGCGACCGGTGAGATCGGTACGCGCCTGGATCCCGCCGCCGGGTACCGCGGTGCCGAGGTGAGAGTTCTAAGGCCGCCAAAGTCCGGCCCGATGCACCTCTCGACACAAGGCCTCGCGCGTCCGTTCCGTGTCCAGGCGCGGCGCTTCGCGAGCTGGATCGTCGGCCTCGTCCTGCTCGCAGCGTTCGTGCAGCTCGCCGCCGTCCAGTTCCATGTCGCGCTCTGGCTCGGCGAGCGCAAGGCGGCGGTCATCGAGGAGCGCTGGGAGGTGCCCGCGGCGAAGAAGAAGAACACCGAGTATTTCGTGACCTATCGTCTGATCGGGTCGGGGGAGGTGGTAAAGGACGCGATCGAAATCGAGGACTGGGATCGCCTTGCGCCGGGCACGTTCGTCCCCGTCCACGTCTCGTCGCTCGAGACGACACTCGGTCCCCACCCCAACATCACCGGCATCATCCCGATGCTCTCGACGGTGGCGCTGGTCGTCTTCGGGGTGATCGGTCTGACGGCGTGCTACCGCAAGCGTGCTTGGTACGAGCGCAGGCTGGTCGAAACACGCAGTGGGCGGATCGACGAATGATCCGACGCGGGTCGTGCGTCGGGATCGCGGCGTGGCTCGCCGCCTGCGCCCAGCCTTCGGTCGGCGCGTCGCCTCCGGTCGAAGGCAACGCGACCCACCCGACCGTGCGCGCCGTCGCAATGCCGGGACCGGCCGCGCAGCGTGGCGAGGCGGCAGTGGCGCTCAACGCGAAGTGCGAAGGGTGCCATCGCGACGTGGCAGACGAATGGCGAAGCTCGCTTCACCAGCGCGCGCACGTCGAGCCCGCGTACCAGCGCTCGTTCGCGATCGAGCCGCTCGCGTTCTGTCGCGGCTGTCACGCTCCCGAAGGCGATCCCATGAGCGAGCCTTCCGAGAGCGTCGGCGCCCTCGGCGTCGGTTGCGTGACGTGCCACGTGGTCGGTGATGATGTCCTGGCCGCGCCTCGCGCGGATGCCGACGGTCTGCGGATCCCGCACGAGGTCGCGCGTGACGTGAGGTTCGCTTCCGCCGGCGCCTGCGCGTCGTGTCACGAGTTCGCGTTTCCGGGATCGGCGGGTCGAAACCACGCCGAGCTCATGCAGTCGACGATCTCGGAGCACCGCGACAGCGAAGCGCGCGGTGAGTCGTGCGCGAGCTGCCACATGCCGGTCGGCCCGACCGGCAAGCGCTCTCACGAATTTCGCGCCTCGCGCGACGAGGCGCTCCTCAAGCGAGCGCTTCGTGTCGAGGTCGAGCGCGTGAGCGCGACCACCGTTCGCTTCGTCCTCACCCCCGTCGGCGTAGGCCACGCGTTTCCGACGGGCGATCTCTTCCGCAGGCTCGAGCTCTCGGCGGAAGCTTTCGGTCCTGACAACCTCGTCGTCTCCGGCGCGCGGCGGTACCTGACCAGGCACTTCGAAATCCGCCGGGACGGCGGGGGCAAGCGACTCGTGAAGGACGACCGGCTTCGCGACGGCCCCACGACGATCGAGCTCGAGCTCGAGCCTTCGGCCGCCGGGTTCCCGGTTGCTTGGCGGGTCGGCTACCAACGCGTCGCCCATCCCGAGGGCGTGTCCCACGAAGGCGCCGTGCTCGAAGCCGATATCGAGCTCGCGCGCGGCGAGATCCCTTGACGCGAAAAGCCGGGCGGACGACGAAGAAGGGGCCGCGATGGACGCCGTTTGGACCGCCTTCATCCAGGATCGAAGCAACTTCTTCCTGTACGGCATCGTTCCGAGCATCGTCGTCACCGTCTCGTACCTGCTCGGCTCGCTGGCGACCTGGCTCATCGAGCGCGCGCCCTCGCAGAGGCAGTACAAGATCCAGCGCAAGGTTGTAGGCGGGGCGACGTGGCGCGAGTGCTTCCGCCACGTGTTCTTCCACAAGCTGACGAGCGAGATCCCGCTCACGTTCGCGGGCTATCCGATCTTCGTGTGGCTCGGCGTGTCGAAGGACCTTCCGCTGCCGGGCATCGGTACGGTGCTGTTCACGCTCGTGGGCTGCTTCCTGATCGAGGACGCGTGGCATTACATGGCGCACCGATCGCTCCACGCGAAGTGGGCGTACGCCAAGATTCATCACATTCACCACAAGTACACGACGCCGTTCGGACCTGCGGCGAACTTCGCGCATCCGATCGAGACGTTCTGGACCGGCTTCGGGACGCTCTTGCCGGTCATGATCCTGCGTCCACACCTCTCGACGATGCTGATCTGGGTCGTCGTTCGTCAGTGGCAGGCGATCAGCGTGCACGTCGGCTACGAGCTTCCGTGGCGACCGAGCCGCTTCCTACCGATCCTCGGCGGTGCGCGCTTCCACGACGTCCATCACCAGAAGTTCACGTGCAACTACGCGCCGACCTTCATCTGGTGGGACCGCATCCTCGGAACTGTAGCTTCGACAGCTGGTGACGGCTCGAGCAAGCCGGCGATCGAGACGCCCGCGGCGCCGAAGCCGTAGCGCCACCTCGATGCCGAGGCTTCGCGGCAGTCGTGCGCTCGCCGCTGCGGCGCCCGCGTACGAGGCGTGGACGATCTGCTGTCGGTGATACCATCGCGAGATGCTTCGGCTTGTCCTCTCGTGCAACCTTGCGCTCGCAATGAGCGGGTGCGCGCTCGACTTCGACAGCATCGGGTTCACCGGTGGTGGTGGCGCGGGCGGTGCGGGCGGAGAGGGGACGGCAACGCCGGCTAGTGGGCCATCGAGCGCGTCGACCGAGAAGGGCACGAGCGCGACGATGCCCGGCATGTGCGGCGTCGATCAGGACTGCGTGCCGGCTCCGCCGACCGGTTGGATCGGTCCCGGCGTTTGGGGCCCGATCAGCGACGGATGCGGATTCGATCAGACGCCGGTCCTGATCGCCGGCGAATCGGTAGAGCCCACCGCGTGCCCCTGCGAACCGTCGGGGTTCACCTGCACCGGCGGGGTCATCGACTTCTTCAGCGCGCAGCTCTGCTCGGCGTCGAGCATCGTCGGCGACAACGTCATGTATCCGCCACCGGGCACCTGCGCGTTCCTCGGCAACTACGCCAGCGGCCTGATGAGCGCAGACGTCATCGCGAGCCCCCAAGTTGCCAGCGGCGGATCGTGCGTGCTCGCCGGCGGGGCGGAGCCATCGCCGACGCTGAACAACCCTTCGAATCTCTGTGCACTGACCTCCCAGGCTTCGTGTGGCAGCGGATTCGCCTGCGCGCCGGCCGGAAGCCCGGCCTGCATCGCCATCGAAGATCCCACCATGGCCGGGGAGTGCCCGCTGGAGACCTATCCGAACGTGGTGGCCCGACCCAGGTCGGCGACGCAGGTCTGCGACTGCACGGTCGGCAGCCCGAGCGGAACCTGCAAGTCGGACCTCGTGCTCCACAAGACGTCGGCGTGCAACAACGCGTTCGCCACCATCGACACGTCCAGCTCCGGCTGTCCCACGATCAGCGTCGCGCAGGGTGACGTCTACGGAGAGCTCGTCGTCGAGCAGAGTCCGACTTGCGGAGACGGCAATGCGCTACTGACAGACGAGAAGACCTGGCTGGTCTGCTGCCAGTAGCGCGTCCGGATCAGAGCCGCGGGCCGGCCTTGCGGACGGCTTCGGTGGCCTGGTCGGCGTACTTCTTGAAGTTGTCGGCGAAGAGCGCCGCGAGCTTCTTCGCTGCTGCGTCGAACGCGGCCTTGTCGGCCCACGTGTTCTTCGGGATCAGGATCTCCTTCGGAACGTTCGAGCACTCGGTCGGCACCTGCAGGCCGAAGATCGGATCTTCGGTCGTCGGCGCCTTCGCGAGCTCGCCCGAATGGATCGCGTCGATGATCGCGCGTGTGTACTTGAGCTTCATGCGCGCGCCGACGCCATAGCCGCCGCCGGACCAGCCGGTGTTGACGAGCCACACGTCTGCCTTGTGCTGCTCCAGCTTCTTGGCGAGGAGCTCCGCGTACTTCGTCGGGTGCCAGACGATGAAGGGCTGACCGAAGCATGACGAGAACGTCGCCTGCGGCTCGGTAACGCCCATCTCGGTGCCGGCGACCTTGGCGGTGTAGCCGCTGATGAAGTGGTACATCGCCTGCTCGCGCGTGAGCTTCGACACCGGTGGGAGCACGCCGAACGCGTCGCAGGTGAGGAAGATCACGTTCTTCGGATGGCCGCCGACACAAGGGATCTTGGCGTTCGGGATGTACTCGATCGGATAAGAGCAGCGCGTGTTGTCGGTGATCGACACGTTCTCGTAGTCGACCACGCGCGTGCGCGGGTCGTAGACCACGTTCTCGAGCACCGAGCCGAAGCGGATTGCGCGGAAGATGTCCGGCTCCTGCTCCTGGCTGAGGTTGATCGCTTTGGCGTAACAGCCGCCCTCGATGTTGAAGACGCCGTCGTTCGACCACACGTGCTCGTCGTCGCCGATGAGCTTGCGCTTCGGGTCGGCCGAGAGCGTCGTCTTGCCGGTCCCGGACAAGCCGAAGAGCACCGTGACATCGCCCGCGTCACCCTCGGTCGCCGAGCAGTGCATCGAGAGCTGCTCCTTCTTCGGCATGAGGTAGTTCATGATCGTGAAGACGCCCTTCTTCATCTCGCCGGCGTACTCGGTGCCGAGGATGACGAACTCTTTGCGCTCGAAGCTGAGCGCGACGCTCGTCGTCGACGTCATGCCGGACGTGTAGCGGTTCGCCGGGAAGCGGCCGCCGTTGTAGACGACGTAGTCGGGCTCGCCGAACGTCTTCAGCTCTTCCTCCGTCGGGCGGATGAGCATGTTCCACATGAAGAGAGCGTGGTACGCGCGCGCACAGATGATGCGGACCTTGATGCGGTACTTCGGGTCCCAGCCGGCGTAGCCGTCGATGCAGTAGAGGAACTCGCGCGTGTTCAAGTAGTCGATGCACCGCTCCCTGTTCGTCAGGAAGATGTGCTCGCTGAGCTTGATGTTGACGGGGCCCCACCAGACGTCGCTCGAGCTGTCCGGGCCCTCCATGATGCGCTTGTCCTTGGGGCTGCGGCCCGTCTTCGCACCGGAGAGCGCGACGAGCGCGCCGGTCGCCGTGATCGCGGTGCCTTTCTCTCGCTGTAGGGCCAGCTCGTAGAGCCGGGCGGGCGAGGGGTTCCGAAGAACCTCGGTCACCGTGATTCCGTGCTTCTCCAGGGAAAGCGTCATCTGACTCCGCTCCTTCTATCCGCGGTTAACTCTCGCGGGTCGACGTGGGGGTGGCGCGCCGAGCGCGCCGTGAGGCACCTTGCCATGGCTGCCTCTGGGGCTCTAGACCCTCATGTAGGATATTGTGGTTCAAAAATTTGGCCGAGGCCAGCCATGTAGGCGACCGTGCGACCAACAACCGGGAATTCCTCCCGGGGACCCACCCAAGAGGTGTCGCCGTGAAGCTGTCGTCGATCGCCCTCGCTCTCCCCCTCCTTTTGGCTCCGAGCTTCGCCGACGCGGCCGAGATCCTCAGCGTCAAGACGGCCAGCGCGAACTTCCGTGAGAACCCCCACGAGGCCGCGAAGATCAAGTTCAGCGCCGACAAGTTCTTCCCGGTCGAGGTCGTCGAGAAGAAGAAGGGCTGGGTCAAGATCAAGGACTTCGAGGGCGACACCGCCTGGGTCGCGGACAAGGTCCTCGGCAAGCAGGCGACGATCGTCATCTCGAGCGACAAGGCGAACGTCCGCGAGGGCGCATCGACCTCGAGCGACGTCGTCTTCAAGGTCGAACGCGGCGAGGTCTTCAAGATCGAAGCGCGCAAGGGCGGCTGGCTCAAGGTCGTCGACGCACGCGGCGACGGCGGTTGGATCCGCGCCGACATGACCTGGGGCGATCCCGACGCCCAAGAGGACGACAAGAAGATCGAGGCCGGCAAGCCCAAGGCGGAGCCCTCGGGACCGGCGCAGGCGAAAGAGGCCGAGAAGGACAAGGCTGACAAGCCCGTCATGGAGACGATCGAGGTCAAGCTCGCGAAGCCCGAGCACCTCCAAGCGCTCTGCCACAGCTACGTCCACTTCGTCTTCGACAGCGCCATCGCGCCGCCGAGCGATCTCGAGGTCCTCTGCCGCACGCTCCTCAAGGACGTGAAAGAGAGGAAGGCCGACAAGCCCGCCGAGAAGAAGGCGGACAAGAAGGCCGACAAGCCCAAGCCCGAGAAGAAGGCGGACAAGAAGGCGAAGCCTGGCGTCAAGCCAAAGAAATAACGTCTCGACCATCGCGACCTCCGCCGCCGTGGTTTCACCCCCCAAACCCCCCTCGACTCCGTCGAGGGGGGCTTTTGTTTCGGTCTTGAAATTGCAACGTCGCGCAGGATGACCATGGAGGACGCAGGCGCCCCGCCGCATTCGGCCGAGCCTCAACCGGCGCGCAAAAAGCGCTTCTCGATGGTGCGCACGCTCGTGCTCGCCGACGTCATCACGCTCGGCAACGCCTTTTGCGGCACGGGCGCCATCTTGGCATCGATGAGCTACGTTGCCTCAGGCGACCGAGCGGCGATCCTCGCGGCGTTCATCCTTCTGCCTGTCGCGCTGGTCTGCGACATCCTCGACGGCAGCGTCGCCAGGTGGCGCCGCGAATCATCCCCGCTCGGCAGCGACCTCGACTCGCTCGCCGACATCGTGTCGTTCGGCGTAGGCCCCGCAGCGCTCGGCTTCGCGATGGGTTTGCGCGGTGCGTGGGATGCCATCGCCCTCTGCTTCTTCGTCGCCTGCGGTATCGCCAGGCTTGCTCGCTACAACGTCACCGCTGCGACCCTCTCGGCCGGCACCGGCAAGGTGAAGTACTACGAGGGAACGCCGATCCCGACGAGCATGCTCCTCGTCGCGATCCTCGGCGTGTTGTTCGGCACCGGGCTCTTCGGAGACGCGATGTGGCTGGGCGCCATGCAAATCGGCCCGTGGGTGGTGCACCCGTTCTCGCTGTTCTATGTCGCGAGCGGCGCGCTCATGGTGAGCACGTTCAAGATTCCGAAGCCGTGAATGATGGCGGCCGCGGCGCCGAATGCTCACGGGCGGGAACTCTCCCGGCCGCGCGTGGTCGGTGCTGCGTGGCTTCGTACTCCATTGGGCCTCGCGCCCGCCGCGCGCTTGCCGACACCGCGCCGGTCTTCGTTACCGCCGGCGTGCTCCTGGCGACGACTTGGCTTCTTTGCGGCGTCGCGCAAAATTCGGAGCTCAGCTTCCCGACGTTCATCACGCCCTCGATCGCCTGGGACGCGACCGGCTCGCCGACCGTCTGGATAGCGACGGCGGTGATGTTGGTCTTCATCGCGATCGCCGTCTCGCGGCGGTCGCACGGCGTGCTCGCCGTGGGCCTCTTGCTGGTGACGACGATCGTCTACTTCCGCACGCTGCAGATCTGGCTCGAGCCGCCGAAGGGGATCGCCGACTTTCGGGCGCTCGCGACGGCGGGCTGGCTCTACATGCCGCAATCAGCGGCGTGCGCATGTTTGGCGGCACATCTTGCGATTGTCGTCATGCCGCCGCGGCGCGAGCTGTGGCTAACCGCGTAGCGCTGCTTCGCATCGAGTGCGCAGCTTGCTAGGGTGCCACCTCGAGAGAGGAGCACGATGCCGGCACATCTCATCGCCGAGCTCGAAGAGAACTACGAGCGGTTCATCGAGCGCGTGCTCAAGGCTGGTGTAGTCCACGTCGTCGGCAACGATGACGAGCTCCTCTGTTGCACGGCACACAACGGAGACCAGGTCATCATCCCCTGCTTCTCGGATGCGGCGTACGCGCGGCGCGCGTTGAGGGAAGCCGCCGTCGAGGCCTACGAGGTCCGACAGATCCCGCTAGAGCGGTACCTCGGCTCCACGCTCGGCGACTTTCAGGTCGATGACGTGCTGGTCGGACCGAACTACACGGCCGACATGGCGGGCCTCGAGCTCGACCCGCGCGAAGTGTTCGAGGAGCTGAAGTCGCAGATGAGCGACGAGCAGCTCTCCACGTATCGGGCGTGCCTCGAGGGCGCGTCGATCCTGACGATCGGCCATCCGCCCGAGAAGCTCGAGCGCCGCGTCCGGCGTTTTGCCGGCGTCGTCGCCTTCGATCCGGACGCATCACCTTCCACTCTGGTTCGAGGTGCCGACCCCGTCTTTATCGACGACCGCTCGAAGCCTGGCACGAAATTCATTCCGCTGTGGAGCAACCACCAGCTGGCCGTCCGCGCTTGTTCGTACGTGTTCGGTTCGAACCAAGGCGTGAGCGCATCTGGAATCGCGCTCAAGGAGCTCCTCGCAAGAGCCGACGCCGAAGGCTGGCTCCTCGGTGTCGAGCCGACGATTGGTATCGCCTGCTCGGTGCTATCGGCGAAGGAGCTTCTCGCGCTCGTCGAAGAGGCGGAGCGTGAGGCTGCCGAGGCGGATGACGATGAGGAAGAGGACGACGAAGAGGCTGATGACGAAGACGACAAATGACCACGCTCGCTGATCTCCTCCGAGCACGTCGCTTCGGTCTCGTCCTCTCGGCCGGCTACTTCGGCTTCTTCGGGCACGCGGGTCTCGTCGCTGCGCTCGAGGCGGAGGAGCTCACGCCGGCCGCGTGGGCAGGGACGAGCGCCGGCGCGCTCGTCGCGGCGATGGGCGCGTCTGGCATGACGGCGCGCGAGATCGGCGAGCTGATGAGCGCGGTGAAGCGCGACGACTTCTGGGACCCGGCGCCGCTTTCGATGCTGTGGGACACGATCCGCGGTCGGGGCGCGACGGGGCTCTTGCGCGGGCGCCGCTTTCGCGAGCTGCTGGAGAAGCACCTACGCGTTCGGACGATCGAGGCGTGCGCGTCACCGCTGGTCATCGTGACGAGCGACGTGACGTCGGCGTCGCCTCGCGTGCACGATCGCGGTCCGCTCGCCGCTGCCGTGCACGCGAGCTGCGCGTACCCGGGTCTATTTCAGACGGTGGAAGACGACCTGTCGCAGCTCTGGGACGGCGGCCTGGTCGACAAGGCACCGCTCGTGGCGCTCGCCGATCGTGCTCGCGATCTCGAGGCGCTCCTCGTCATGTACCTGCCGAGTGACACCAAGGCGGCCGCGGCATCACGACCGCGCCGTCATGGTTATGTGGGTGGCCTCGCACAGGGGTTGGCCACGGTTCGCCACGAGCACTACGTGCTCCAAGCCAAGCTGTGCGAGGCGCGCGGCTTGCCGGTGTACGAGCTGAGCCCGACGCTGACCGCGCTCGGACCGACGCGCCTCCATCTGGGGCCACGTGCTCTGGAAGAGGCCCGCACGTTCGTCGCACGTGCGCTCGCGTCACCGGCGTCGGCGGTGCGAGCGCATGCTGCGCCTGGATGACCGAACAGAATTACGTAAGAGCTTGCAGCTCCAACGAATGGCGGCTTCGCTCAGCGCGCTGACCTACATGTGGGCGCGCAAGAATCGGTGTAATGGACCAGGCACCTGCGGCACTACAGGGACCCCATGGATGGGCTCCGATGACGTGTGTCTAATCGATTGAAATCATTGGGCACATTCCGTTGGAGACGGAATTGGCACCGACCATGCTGAGAGCGCTCCCATGCGCTTCTTTCCTCGAGGCTGGTCGCGGCTTGGTCCTTCCTTCTTGGCTTCGCTTGCTCTCGCTTCCGCCTGCGGAGGCGACCCGGAGCCCATCGCTCTCGAGACGTCCATCGAGCTGCTCGAGTCGTTCTCGTACGACACCGGTGCGTTGCCGGGCTCGGGCCCGGTGCAGGTCTCCCTCAAGGTGTCGGGTAGCGCGACGGCGAAGCTTCGGCTTCCTGCGATCGCGTCCGAAGCGAGCGGCGGGCCAGCGCTTCACGCCGCGGGCCCTGGAACGATCGAGGTGAGCGGCGGCTTCTTTCTCGACGGCACCCTGAAGGTCGATCAGACCGGGCTGCCGAAGTACGACGGCGACCTGCCCGGACTCGCCGACGTCAGCTTGCCGATCAGCGGCAGCGCTCCGGTGATGGGCTTCGCGATCGATGAGCCCGTCACGGTGAGCGCGATGATTCAGCCCGGCGATCTGCCCCCGATCCCGCTGCCCGGCGGTCTGCCCGGCAAGCTCCAGCTGAGCGTCGGAGAAGGAAGCACGATCGACGTCACGATCGAAGGCACGTGCGCCAGCGTCGACGGCTCGACCGCCGGCTACCAGGGCACCGCGATCCGCGCGGGAACGGTGAACCTCGACATCGCCGTCGAGCTCGACACGGGCTTCGCGGGCACGAAGTCCTTCGACATCGGCACCGTCGCGATACCTTTGCCGGAGGCGGGATATGACGTCGGCGCGTCGGCCGAAGGCGTCTCGATGGAAGACGCGCCGGAAGGATCAAGAGCCGCGCCGGCATGCGAAGGCCCCGCCGAAGACGACGACGACTCGGGTGAAGGAGGCGCGGGCGTGGTGCCGTCGGCGAGCAAGGGCAGCGCGACGAGCGGGAGCACGACGGGCAGCGGCCCCGGGCCGTCGACGTCGGGCAACACCTCGAGCACGTCGACGGGAAGCTCGCTGGAATGCTCGGTCGACGAGCAGTGCGACGACGGCGAGGTGTGTCGCCAGGGCGCGTGCAAACAGGTCCTCGAGCTCTGTGTGAACCAGACGATCCACATCGGAGATCTCAACCTGATCGAGGGCGACGCCGAGGCCTTCGTGCGCGACCTCAAGACCCGCGGCCTGTGGGACCCGGTCATGGTCAACGACCTGAAGTACTACGACGGTTCCGTGCAGCAGATCGAGCGCATCCCGCAGGACCTCAAGGACCTCTACGCCACCGCGTTCGAAGTCGAGACCCGCTGGATCGTCGAAGCCGCCAGCCGTCGCC
>JBGTSH010000099.1:0-30371 GCA_041940405.1 Polyangiaceae bacterium | reverse complement strand
CCGCTGAAAGCATCTAAGCGGGAAGCCGGCCTCAAGACAAGGTATCCCGGGCCGCAAGGCCCCTCAAGACCCCTCGTAGACCACGAGGTCATCGGCCGGATGTGGAAGTGGTTAAACCACGGAGCTAACCGGTACGAATCGGTCGTGCGGCTTGACCTACCTCAAAGGCAATGGTCTTCTGTTTTCTCTCAGCCATTGCGAATGGGGCCCCAACCCCATTCGCCCGTAAAACGGAAAGGTTGAGAGCTACCCGTTACACGCAACTCGAGCTCGGCGCTCGGACCACGAGGTTCAGCCGAGCAGAAGCCAAATGGCTTCGCGCGACGACTCGTCGCTGCACTTTCACCCCCCTTCCCCCCTCACGAAGTGAGGGGGGATGAGAGGGGGGAGAAATGGCAGCATCGACGGCCACCAAGCACCAAAACGCTGTGGTCTGTCGATTTGGTCAACGTCTTTCGGTGGCGATATCGAAGAGGTCACACCCGATCCCATTCCGAACTCGGAAGTTAAGCTCTTCGGAGCCGATGGTACTGCTGGGGAGACTCAGTGGGAGAGTAGGACGCCGCCGGGATCTACTTCAGGCCCGCAGCGCTAGCGCGCTGCGGGCCTCTTTTTTTTTTATCCGAGTGACCCAGGCTGGGTCATCGGTCAGACCGCCGGGCTGGGCACAACAAGATGATCGGCGAGGTCGCGGGCCTCTGTGCTGCAGCGTGCTGGGCGACGGGCTCGCTCTTCTTCTCGCGGCTCGGTCGTCACACGTCGCCCGAGGCGATGAACCTCGGAAAGAGCGCGGCGGCAGGATCGCTGTTGGTCTTTACTGCCCTGCTCCTCGGCTGGCGTGGCTCGATGAGCGGCGCGGCCTTCGGTTGGCTCTTCGCGAGCGCGCTCGCGGGCATCACGGTCGGCGATATGGCGTACTTCGGAGCGCTCGTTCGGCTGGGAATGGCGCCCGCCGTTCTGCTCCTTTCGTCTGCGCCGGTCTTCACGTCGATCGGTGGTTGGATCTTTCTGGGCGAATCGCTCGGCGCACGTGAGGTCCTCGGCATCGCCGCGGTGACCGGTGGCATCGCGCTGGTGGTGACCGCGCCGGCTCGAGGGCCCTCCGCGGAGGTACGCCACAGCGGGCGCTGGGGTGCGGGCATCGCGCTGGGCGTGCTCTCGGCTCTCGGCCAGGCGAGCGGTAGCCTCTTGTCGAAGCAAGCGATGCTCTTGGGGGTCGCGCCGGCGGAGGCCGGTGGGCTCCGTCTCGTCCTCGGAGGCCTGGTGCTCGGCCTGATCCTCGCGGCGCGTGGCCGGGCTTCGACCGCGGTGGGCGAGCTCGCGAAGAACCGCGCTTGGCTCCGCGTGGCCGGAGCATCCATGCTCGGGAGCTACGCGGGCATCTGGCTCGCGCAGGTCGCGATCAGCCGCGCGAAGACGACAGGCGTCGCGGCGACGCTGCTCGCGACAAGCCCCATCTTCGCGCTGCCGATCGCTCGCCTCGCGGGCGAGACGATCGGCCTGCGCGCGGTCTTGGGTGCGGCGCTCGGCGTGGGCGGTGTCGCGCTCTTGACGCTCCCCGCCTGAAACCGCCGCTCTGGGGCTGACAGTCCCGTTACGGTTTCTTCGCGGGCGTCTTGGGCTTCACGAAGCGAAGCGTCATGCGATCGCTCTCGCCGATCGCGAGGTACTTGTCCTTGTCCTTGTCGCCGAGACGAAGCGTCGGCGGGAGCGTCCAGACGCCCTCCGGGTGATCGGCCGTGTCCTTGGGATTGGCGTTGATCTCGCTCTTGGCGTCGAGCTTGAAGCCGGCGGCCTCGGCGCGCTCGATGACGTACGCCTCCGGGAGGTACCCCTTCTTTGCGCTCTCTTTGGGATCGGCGCCGGGCTTGGCTCGGTGCGCCTCGACGCCGAGGTAGCCGCCGGGCTTGAGCGCTTCGAACACCGCGGTGAGGTTCTTGTCGAGGACGTTGCGGTTCTGCCACCCGTGGAGGTTGCGGAAGGAGAGCACCGCGTCGAACGTGCCCTTCTTGTCGGCCGGGATGACGAGGCCGGCCTCGGGATCGGCGACGAGGTAGTCGACCTTGTCGCCGAGCTCGGGGGCCTTGTCGAGAAAGCCTCGGAGCCGCTTGCCGTAGTAGGTGGGCCGGGCGGTCATCGCGCCGTCGGGGTTCGGGCCGGTGACGGTGAGCTTGCCGTTCTTCTTGAGGATCGGCGCGAGGAGCTCGGTGTACCAGCCGCCGCCGGCGTCGAGCTCGAGCACGCTCATGTTGGTGCCGAGCTTGAAGAACGTGAGCATGTCGACGGGCCGGCGCTCCTTGTCGCGGTCGGCCGCGCCGGGCGTGCGATGCGCGCTCTTGAGCGAGGCCTCGAGCGCTGCCTTGAAATTCGGAAATTTCTTGTCGTTGAGTGCGGCGAGGTCCTTCCTCAGGGCCTCGCTCATGCGCGCCTTCTCGGCGGCTTGATCCTTCTCGAGCTTCGCGAAGTCGTCGGCGAGCTTCTTCGCCTCCTCCGCCTTCTTGGCTTCGGCAGGATCGCTGGCCTTCTTGGCGTCGGTCGCGGACGCGCTGCCGTTCATCATCGCGGCGAGGTCCTCGTTCTGCTTCGGAGGATCGACGGGCGTGCCGGGCGCGGCCGCCGGCTGCGCGCTGTCGGCGCACGCGAACGAGAGGAGGGCCAAAAGAGGAAGGGCTCGGGTCAGGCCGTTTCGCATGGCGCGGACCCTACCACGGGCGCTTCGGTCGGGATCCAGACGAAAAAACGCGATGATTTGGCCGGGAATGGAGCCCGCCGTGCGGTTGTTCGCGAAGCGCGCCGGTTCTTGCGAAGCTCGCCGTTCGACCTTCGGCCGCCCTGGCGGACACGTGAAAATGGCCGCTGTCCGGCCGGGCGGACAGCCTCTCGGTCGCTCGAGCGCGAGCGTCGCGAAATCGACAGCGACGGCGTTTTGGCCTCTTCCTTGCGATGGGCCCCGTACCGGCGACGACGCCGGGCCCAAGGAGGAACCGTCATGATCACGCTCGCTTCGTTCCGAACCCTCGCTCTCGGTCTCTCGGTCACGCTCTCGCTGTGCGCCGCTGCCTGCTCCGTCGAGCCTGCGGTGGACAGCAGCGAGGAGGCGATCGCAGAACCCTCGATCGTCGGCAAATACCAGTTCGTCTGGGAAGGCGATCGCAAAGCCGAGGTGTACGCGGAGCTCGCGAAGAAGCTGAGCGGTGCCGAGCTCGAGGCGGCGAAGCGCGAGGCCGACGAGGAAGCCGCCGCCAGCCACCTCGAGTTCGGCGCGGACGGCGTCTTTCACTCGTACATCGGAGAGAACGAGATCGGGACCTGGAAGTACGAGGTCGAGCCGATCGACGCGACCACGGTGAAGCTCAGCAAGCCCGGTAGCGACGACTCGGTGACGGTCCACTTCGAGAATGACACCATCGTCATTGACGATCCTCGCAAGGGACCGCTGACCTTCCGCCGCACGAAGTGAAGTGGGCTACGGAGCGCCGGGCCGGCCCACAGCGATCGAGAGCGGACCAGCGCCGGCCTGCTCCTGGAGGGTGGCGGCGAAGGCGGCAAAACGGGTTTCACCGTAAGCCACTGCTGGTCGGCTCTCGAGCTTGGTCCGCAAAGCGACGAAGTCTCGCGGAAGCAGGAGGCCCGCCTCCGGTGGTGCTCTGGGCGGGACCTCGGCGATGGCGCCGCGGGTGAGGAGGATCTCGGCGGAGCGCGCCCCGGCCTCGTAAGCGAGCGCGCCGAGCTCCCGAAGCTTCTCGACCGGGACGTTGCGATCTACGAGGAACGAAATGTCCACGCCCGAGCCTTCTCCACCTGGCGTCGGGGTCGCGAGAGCCGCCGTGAGCTCGCGGAGGACCGTTTGCCGGCCCGAGTCCGACTCGAGCGTCGCCAACCTCCCGAGACCGCGCCCGTTGAGCGCGATCGATTCGGCCGACACCTGCAGCGCAGTCGCCGGAGTGGGCGCCGGGAGATCCTGACTCGCCTCGGCCTTGGGTGGGATCAGCTTGGCGAAGAAGACGAGCTGCTCGCGCATCTGATCGGTGAGCGCAGTGCGGCGCGCGACGAAGTCGCGCTGGACCATGATGTCCACGCCCGCAAGAAGGACGATCGCGCCGAGCGCGATGAACGCTCCCGACGGCAGCCGTGCCCGAGCGACCCGGGTCGTCGCCTCGTCGAGGACGCGACCGCCATGCGTGGCCCACGCCCCGGTGGCGATGAGGAGGACGGCCAACGGGAGGACCGCCCAGAGGATGTTTCGCTGGTCGCTCGCTGCGACGACCGCCGCGATCCTTTCGGCGCGAGGCAGCTCGCCGATGAACGCGTTCGCCGCGCTGGATTCGGCGCGCGTGAACGCGACCCCTCCAAGCGAGAGCGTCGCCACGACCGAGGCGAGGATGCGGTCGATGACCATCGGCAGTCGATCGGGACGCACCGGCGGCACCCATCGTGTGACGGCCAGCCAGAGCGTCGCCGCAGCCAGGACCAGCGCCGCGGACGTGTGACCGAGACCGAGAGTGATTGCGGCGGCGCCGCCTCCCAGGGCCGCGAGCGCGACCGCCATGCGTGCGCGCACCGGTGCCGCCGCGCTGGATCCCGACCGCAGGAGGTCGCCAAAGAGCGAGGCAAGCCCGGCAGCGTGGGCAGCCGTGAGCCCGAGGCCGACGAACGGGGCCACGCTGAGCTCGTAGTACCCCATGTGCATGATCTCGAACGCCTTCGCCGGAGGCATCGCCGACGTCGCCCCGACCACCACGTTCCAACCCATGAAGGTGGGGAGAAGCGCGAAGAATGCGGGCGAGACCGCCAGCGTGAGCGCGAAGAGACCGTAGCGCGAGCGCGCCGGTGTTCGCCGCGCGCACGCGGGCAGCGCGAAGAGCGCGATCACCGATGACAGCAGGATCGGCACGTAGCCGAAGCCGATGCTCAACATCCAGAGCTTCAGATCCCTCCCGAGCTCGCCGGGGTAGCCCACCAGCGGCAAGACCGCCATGACGGCGAGCGTCGTCGTCGCGTACTTCGCCAGGCTCGGTTCGCCGGGCGTCTCGGAGCCGACGGTCGACGGCTGGACGATCGTCGGCGCGTACGCCGTCGCTTCGGGCTTTGGCCCGGCGCTGCTCGGCGGCGCTTCGCGTCCGAACGCGGCATCGCCCGCGCTCAGGACTTCCTCGAACGATGAGAATCGCCCGCTCGCTTCCTTGGCGAGCAGCTTGCCGATGAAAGCGTCCACGTCGTCGCGCACGTCGACGTCGAGGGACCGGACGCTCGGCGGCGCCTTGTGGAGGTGCGCGTCGAGCAGCTCCGGGTACTTCGTTCCCTCGAACGGGGGGCGCCCGGTGAGCATCTCGAAGACGAGGCAGCCGAAGCCGTATTGATCCGTCGCTTCGGTCGCAGGCTCGGACCACCACTGCTCCGGCGCCATGTAGAGCGGCGTTCCGAGCGGGACGCCGGTGCCGGTGAGCTTGGCGCCGGAGCCGTCGTCGGCTTCCGATCCGGCGGCGATCTTGGCGAGCCCGAAGTCGAGCAGGACGGGTTGATCGGGACGGCCTGGCTGCTCGACGAGGAAGACGTTGTCCGGCTTGATGTCGCGGTGCAGGACGCCGAAGCCGTGCGCAGCAGAGAGCCCCGACGCGAGCTCGCGCGCGAGGCGCCACGCCTCTTCAGGAGGCAGCCGCTTTCGGCTGTCGAGCGCTTGCCGCAGGCTCTTGCCGATCAAGAGCGGCATGACGAAGTACGGGCGCCCGTCGTCGAGCTTGCCGTAGGCGAAGATCTCGATCACCGAAGGGTGGCGAAGCTGGGCCGCGCTCTTGGCTTCGCGCTCGAAGCGCGCGACGAACGAGGCGTCGGCGAGCAGGTCCGTCTTGAGGACCTTCACCGCGACGCGCTTGCCGATCGTCGGCTCGACCGCCGCGTAGACGGTGCCCATACCGCCTTCTCCGAGCCGGTGCTCGACCCGGTAGCCGCCGACGAGCTTGCCCTTCGCGAGCGCCGGATCTTCTTCTTTCACGCCGAGCCTGGGCGCCTCCGCACGAGGCCGTACGCGCGGATGAGATCGTTCAAGTGGGACCGCGAAAGGTCGAGACGGCGCGCGGCCTCGCTGACGTTCCAATCGGCGGACGTGAGGGTGTCCTCGATGAGGCGGCCCTGGAAGCGGCGCGTCGCTTCTTGGAAGCTGACAGTTTCGTCATTTTGCTGAGAGGATGGTGCGCGATCTTGAAACAGGTGATGGGGCTCGATCGCCGCCGCCTGCTCGGAGAGAGCGCGCGCCCAGCCGCGGGCGATCGTGTTTTCGAGCTGGCGGACGTTGCCGGGCCAATCGGCGACTTCGAGCGCGCGGAGCGAAGCCCGCGACAAGGGGAGGCGATGGGAAGGATCGTCACCCTGCCGCGCAGCGAGCGCTTCGGCGATCGGAGCGACGTCCTCGCGCCGATCGCGGAGCGGAGGCACGACGATCTCGAGGACGTTGAGGCGGTAGTAGAGGTCCTCGCGGAAGCGCTTCTGTCGCACGGCGTCTTCCAAGTCGGCGTTCGTCGCGGCGATCACCCGCACGTTGGCTTCTACCGGGGCGGTGCCGCCGAGCCGCAGGAACGTCTTGCTCTGGAGGAAGGTGAGGAGCTTGGCCTGCGCAGCGGGCGACAGCTCGCCGATCTCGTCGAGGAAGAGGGTGCCTTTGTTGGCCGCCTCGATCTTGCCGATGGTGCGCTGCATCGCGGTCGAGTGCGCGCCCTTCTCGGCGCCGAAGAGCTCGCTCTCGAAGAGCGTGTCGGGGAGCGCTGCGACGTTGAGGTCGACGAACGGGCCCGCCTTTCGAGGCGAGGCGTCGTGCAGGGCCTTCGCGAGCGCCGTCTTTCCGGTTCCGCTCTCGCCGCGAAGCAGCACGGTCACCGGTACGGGCGCTGCGACGAGCACCTGACGAAGCACATCGGCGAGCGCCTTGCTCCGTCCGGCGACCGAGGTGACCGCGAGTTTGTCGCGGATCTCCTTCGTGTGATCGGTCTTCGCGCCGCGCTCGGCCTCGGCCAAGAGGCGCGAGGCATACGGCGCCACGTGCCGCGCGGCGGTCTCGAGGAGCGCTTGATCGGCCTTGGGAAAGGGGCCGGGAGCGCTCCGTCCCTCGAGGTAGATCACGCCCAGGGTGCCGAGATCGCCGCCGCGCGCGGGGAGGGTGAGCGGCGCACAGAGGACGGCGCGGATCCGTGCCGCCTGCACGCTCGCGTTGCTCGCGTAGCGAGCGTCCTCGACGGCGCTCGCGGTGCTCACCGTCGTGCCGGTGCGGATCGCGTCGCGGATGATCCCTTGCGAGAGCCTGGCGCGCACGCCCTCGACCTCCGCCTCCGACAGGCCAGTCGAGACGCTGACGAGCGGCGCGGCCCCTTCCGCGCCGTAGAGCTCGAGGTAGCCCTGCTGCGCCCCCGTCGTGGTCGCCAGCAAGCTGAGGCAATCGGCTACATACGCGCGCACGTCCTCGGCCCGTCCGAGATCGAGCAGTCGTAAATAGAGGTCGCGCTCGCGCTGCAGGCGGCCCGCTTCGTCGGTCGGTCCGCCGCCGGACGTTGCCACGGGCGGGAGCGTATCACGGGCCTTTCAAGGGGGCGGCCGAAGTGCGACTCTCTCCGCCGTGCGATTTCGACGCGCCAAGATCGTCTGCACCCTCGGCCCCGCCAGCGACAGCGAAGAGCAGCTCGTTCAGCTGATCAAGGCTGGGATGGATGTCGCTCGGCTGAACTTCTCTCACGGCACCCACGAGGAGCACGGCGGACGGATCGAGCGGATCCGAGCGGCTTCGAAAATCTGCGAAAAGCCGGTCGCGATCCTCCAGGACCTTTGCGGGCCGAAGATCCGGGCCGGCAAGTTCAACCGGCCCAAGCCGGAGTTCCCGACCGGCTCGACCGCATACCTGGTCGAGGCGGGGCCTGAGCCGCCGAAAGAGGACGACGTCATCCCGGTCCAGTACGAGGGCCTCGCCAACGATCTGCATCCCGGCGACCGTGTGCTCGCCGACGACGGTCAGATCCAGATGACCGTCGCTGCGATCGAAGGCGACCGGGTCAAGGTCAACATCATCTCCGGCGGCTTGATGCGCGACCGCGTGGGCGTGTCGCCTCCCTCGCGGCGCGTGCGGATGAGCGCGCTCACCGAGAAGGACAAGGCCGACCTCGCCTTCGGCCTGCGCGCCGGCGTGGACTACGTCGCCCTCAGCTTCGTGCGCGACGCAGAGGACGTGAACCAGCTGCGCGAAATCTGCGAGGCCTGGGGCAGGCCGATGCCCATCGTCTCCAAGATCGAGACCCCGAGCGCCATCGAGCGACTCGACTCGATCATCGCCGCCTCCGACGTCGTCATGGTGGCGCGTGGCGATCTAGGGGTTGAGATCGGCCCCGAATACGTCCCGATCTTGCAACGAAAAATTCTTCATATCGCGCGCGTCCAGCAGAAGCCGGTGATCGTCGCTACCGAGATGCTCCAGTCGATGGTGACCGCCAGCCGGCCGACCCGCGCGGAGGCGAGCGACGTTGCGACCGCCGTCTTCGAGGGCACCGACGCGGTCATGCTCTCGGCCGAGACCGCGAGCGGCAATCACCCGGATTTGGTCGTGAAGATGATGAGCCGCATCGTCCACGAAGCCGAGGTGAGCGCGTTTTACGATCCGCTCCCCAGCGAAACCCCGGGGGTAAAGGCGAACGTTGCGGAAGCCGTGGCCCGCAACGCCGGCGACATCGCCCGGGACATCGGAGCGCGCTACATCGTCGCCTTCACGTCGAGCGGCAACACCGCCCGCTACGCGTCCAAGCACCGCCCGGTGGTCCCCATCGTCGCGTTTTCCAACAATCAGGCCACCCGCAGGAGGCTCGCTCTGTTGTGGGGCGTGGTACCCTACAAGCTCGAGCAGATGAGGGACGCCGACGACATGGTGCACCAGGCGAGCTCGACGCTCCTCGCCAACGGATTCGTGTCGCCGGGCGACCGCATCGTCGCGATCTTCGGGGCTCCTGTCGGGGTCAGCGGTGCCACCAACTCCATCCGCGTGGTGGTGGTCGAGTGACCGAACCTGCCCCGCGCAACAGTCTCCCCCAGCTCGAGAAGTTCGAGCTGCTCGAGGAGATTGGGCACGGCGGCATGGCCACGGTGTTCCGAGCGGTGGACAACCGTCTCGGCCGCGAGGTCGCGGTCAAGATCATCCACCGGCACCTCCGCGAGAACAAAGAGGTCGCGACGCGCTTTCTGGCCGAGGCGCGCGCCGCCGCGAAGCTCAAGCACCCCGGCATCGTCGAGGTCTACGACGTCTCGGCCGAGGACGACCGCGAGCGGTACCTCGTCGTCGAGCTGGTCCGCGGCAACACCCTCCGCAAGGTGCTCCAAGAACACCGCGAGATGCCCGCCGAGGTGGGCGTCGCGATCGCGATCGAGCTCTGCGAGGCCATCGAGCACGCGCACGCGTCCGGCATCATCCACCGCGACATCAAGCCGGAGAACGTCCTCGTGTCGCTGCCGATGGATCGTCCGAGAGAGGGCGGACCGACGAGCGACGATCCGGCCAAGAGCGGTCCTGCCGAGCGGCCGAGCGATCCGCGTTCGGGTCGCGTCTCCGATGGCGCTTCCTCCGACGACCCGGCCAAGAGCGGTCCGGCGGTCCCTTCCACCGCGCGCTCGCCGAAGTCGAAGCGGACCCGCGACGTCGTCATCAAGATCACCGACTTCGGCATCGCCAAGGTGCTCGACGCGCAAGGCGTCACCAGCACCGGGCAGGTGCTGGGCTCGCCCGCGCACATGGCGCCCGAGCAGATCGAGGGCGGCGACGTCGACGGCCGCACCGACGTCTTCGCGCTCGGCGTGGTGCTCTACGAGTGTCTCGTCGGCCACCTGCCGTTCGAGGGGAAGAACCCCGCGCAAGTGCTCCGCCGCGTGCTCGACGGCAAGTACGAGCCGGCCGAGCGCGAGCGCCCGGCGGTCGGCGGTCGCTACTCCGCGATCCTCGACCAGGCACTCGCCGGCGACCTCAAGGAGAGGCTCGCGAGCCCGGCGGCCCTCGCCCAGGCGCTCCGCGACGAGCTCGAGAGCCTCGGGATCGCCGAGCCGCACGCCGAAATCGCCGCCTACTTCGAGGATCCGCAGGCGTTCTCTGCCGAGCTCAAGCGCCGCTTGGTCCCCAAGCTGGTTGCGCGAGGCGAAGAGCACCGCCGCGCGGGGCGGACGCCGGCAGCCGCCTGCGACTTCAACCGTGCGCACGCCCTGGTTCCTGACGATCTCGTCATCTTGAAGCGGCTCACACAACTGAGCCGTCGCGACGGCACGAGGGCGCTCTTGCGGCGCGGCGCCATCGTCGCGGCCCTCTCGATGACCCTCGGCGGCGCCGCGTACGCGACCGTCCGCGCGCTGAGAAACGATGGTGCAGTCCTCACCCGCGAGGAACGAGGCGCGCTGGAGACGGCGGGGCCCGCCCCGAAGAAGCTCGGTCCCGAGCCGTTCCCGAGGCCGACAGCAGAGCGGCCGGTCGCCACGGATGCTTCTTCGGCGGAGCCGCACACGAGCGCGTCGGCCCGGGTGGCGGCGGTCCCGCGGCTCGGCTCGGGGAGCGCGTCAGCCGGCTCGGTGCAGAGCTCCGATCCCAGGCCGGTGAAGTTCAAGGTCCTGCCGATGGGCGCCACCCTGGTCGTCGATGGCAACACCGTCGACCACCTCTCGGGGGCGCCGATCCTCCTCACGCCTGGACAGCACACGGCCAAGCTCACGCCTCAGGCGAACGACAAGGCGAGCGAGGGTGCGAAGAGCCTCTCGTTCACCGTGCCGCCCGCCGACTCGGACGACCCGAAGAAGGCGCACCCCGTGGGACTGTCGCTCTCGTTCAAGAACGCGCGCGTCCTGCTCCTCGGCCCGCCGGGGGGGCAGGCCGGCTGTGGGGGCGGGGTTACCCTGACCGTCGGGGTCGCGACCGAGATCAAGATGAGCGGCCCCGTCCTCGACACCAGCTGCCAGTTCATCCTGGGCGGCTCGAACGTGGGGCAGGGTTTTCAGAGCATCCGCGCGGGCGAGGACAACCGTATCGCCTGGCCGAAGTAGGGGCCGAAGTAGGCCTTTCCTGGTGGGTCGGCTGGCTTTTTGGTTGAATGGCCCGGCCGAGTGTCCAGGGGCCCCCGTTCGCATCGAGGTTGCCTTGCCGGGGTCGTCCTGGCGGCTGCGCTCGTGTGCCCCGTGGTGGCATACGCTGCGGACGAGCAGGAGTACGACCTCGTCAAGACGATGGTCGGCGACACGCAGCACGAGCAGGCCGCCGCACGTTGCGCTCGGCTCCTCGACCCCGCCTCGCCCGTCTGTCCGAACACCCCGGACCTGAGCCCGCAGGGGTGCCGGGTGACCGACCCCACGATCGTCCGGCTCGTTCGCGGCTACTACGCGATCGCCCTGCAGAGCACGGGGAAGAACGAGGCTGCGAAGGAACAGTTTCGCGCCATCTTGCGGGACAACCCCACCTTCTCGCCGAGCCCCGCGATCTATCCCATCAAGACGATCGACCTCTTCAACGAGGTGAAGAAAGAGGGGCAAGCCGCCGAGATCGAACGCATTCGGCAGCAGCAGGCGAGGGACGCGGCCGCCAAAGAGGCGCAGCGGAAGTACGACGCCTACGTGGCCGAGCTCGAGAAGCGTGCCTCGGTCGAGGAGCGGGTCGTCGAGCGATCGCGGTGGTTCGCCGCGGTGCCGCTCGGAATCGGTCAGTTCTACAACGACGACATCGGTCTCGGCGTCTTGTTCGCCTCGATCGAGGTGTCTGCGATCGCCGTCGCCATCGCGACCGGCGCGCTGCATGCCGATCAAGCCGCCAGTCGCCGGAGCTACACCGCGGAGGACAAAGAAGACTTCGACACCCTGGGGTTCGGTACGGAGCCGCAAGTGACGAGCCGAGCCGCCCGCGAGACCCGCCTCGAGGAGTTGCAAATTGCGAACAACGTGAGCATGGGCGTCCTCGCCGTCGCGCTCGTCGCCGGGTTCATCGAGGCGCAGGTGAGCTTCCAAGCCGAGGAGCGACGCACGGTTCCGCGCGCTCTGCCCCCGAAGCCGCCGAAGCCGCCGCCCAGCGTGGACGTCACCGGGGTCCCCGGGGCGCCAGGGGCGACCGGCCTGGGGCTCCAGCTCACGTTCTGACGAGCTGGAGCCGTGGTAGGACGCCGGGGTGCAAGACGGCGAGCTGCGCTCCCAGCGGTACTACGACGAGTTCTCGAAGAGGTACGACGATCGGCGCGGCGGGCGTGAGCCCGGCGGCTACCACGATCTGCTCGACGACCTGGAGGTGGGGCTCGTGGAGCGCTACGGCCGTTCCCGCGACGTCCTCGAGGTCGGTTGCGGCACCGGTCTCCTGCTGGAGCGATTCGCAAGGTTCGCGGGCCACGCGAAGGGAATCGACCTCTCCGATGGGATGCTCGAGCGCGCGCGCGCCCGGGGCCTCGACGTCGTCCAGGGCTCGGCGACCGAGCTGCCGTTCGAGGACGCGTCTTTCGATGTGGCGTGCTCCTTCAAGGTGCTCGCGCACATCCCGGACGTGGACAAGGCGCTCGCCGAGATGGCCCGCGTGGTTCGGCCCGGCGGTCACGTGATCGCGGAGTTCTACAACCCGTGGAGCCTCCGCGCGCTCGTGAAGCGAGCCTTCGGCCCGCGTGAGGTGGGAACGCGCCTCGATGAGTCTGCGGTCTTCACGCGGTTCGACTCGCCCGCTCAGGCGGTCGCGCGTGCGCCCGCGGGGACCGAGCTCGAGGCGACGCGCGGGATTCGCATCGTGACGCCCGCGGCCGCTGCGATGCGCGTCCCCGGGGTGCGCGGCGTGCTCCGCTGGGCCGAGCACGCGCTCGCCGACGGGCCGATGGCCCGCGTGGCCGGCTTCTACGTCGTCGTGTGGAGGAAGCGTTGAAGGAGAGAGCGGAATGAAACCGGAGGGCGAGATGCGAGCGAGCGAGCATCGAGACCGAGGTAGGCACCGACCGACGGCGGAGCCGGAGGGAGCGGAATGAAACCGGGGGACCACCCGGAGTTTTTTCGGCTTCCGCCGCCGCCGGGTGCCTCGCGCGAGAGCACGATCCGCCTCGATCGCGAGGGGACGTTTTATCATGACGGTACTGTCGTCACGAAGGACTCGCTCGTTCGCGCGCTTCACAGCTGGGTCTCGTTTCACCCCGACGACGGTCGGCCGATCCTGACGAACGGCTACGATTGGACGTACTTCACCGTCGAAGACACGCCGTACTTCGTCGAAGCCGTGCGCGGAGCGCCGCCCCAATGCCCCACGATCGTCCTCTCGGACGGGACCGAAGAGCGGCTCGACGCGGCATCGGTGGTCGTCGACGACGAGGGCACGTGCTTCGTTCGGGTAAAAGGCGGACGCGCCTGGGCGCGGTTCTGGCGGCTCGCGCAGATCGGTCTTGCGCCGTTCATCCTGGCCGACGATCCGCCGCGCCTCGCCATCGAAGGCGTGGAGCACGCGATCGGGCGGCGTCAGTAGCGGTACTGCCAGAGAACGTCGATCCCGAGGTTGAAGTCCTGGGACCCGCTCCCGGAGCTGCCGTCGTCGTCGTACGAGCAGTAGCCGGTGGACCCCCGGAGCGACCAGTTGCGCGCAAAGCTCCAGTCGGCGAAGAGATCGGCGCAGCCGCCGCGGCGCTGCGTGGTGGTGGCATTGTTCGTACCCTGGCCGAACTGCTCGTACTGGCCGCCGATGCGCCAATCTTCGGTCACCGAGATCTGCGCGCCGTAGAAGTTGCCTTCTTCGGTCGAGCCGACGTTCACGGCGACGTCCTGGAGCACGCCGCCGAAGACCGCCGAGACCAGATCGCCGGCGATCGACGTCGCGACCGAGCTTCCGACGGTTCCCACGAGGCCGGTCGCCGTCGCGCCGCCCTGGCCGCTCTCGCCGAAGAGCAGGAGCGCGAGCACCTCGGCCTGCGGCTTCGGCGGGTCGGATCGAAACCGGATCTTCGAATCGGTGATCGGCTGCAGGATGCCGACGTAGTCGACGAAGACGCGCGTACCGTCCGGTGCGTCCCAGTGCGCCGTCAGGTTCACGTAGGGGTTGCTCGCATCCTCGTCGCGGAGGCGAACGAGGGCCTGATCGACGACGAAGCGGCGGTTCTGGAGCTGGATCGTGCCGCGGCCGATCAAGATGTCGCCCGAGGCGTGCAGCCGATCGCTGAGCACGAGCTGGAGCGGACGTCCGTCGACGGTCGAGAGGCGCGCGTCGAGCATCGCCGAGCGAACCTCGGCGTCGTCCACGTCGACCGAAACGATCCAGCGGATGGCGTCCCTCGAGCGCTTCTCACGAGGCGCTTCGATCGGTTGGAGCACCGTCACGCCGGGCGCCGGATCGAGCGACTGTACGTTGCGACCGGACGATGCCGGGAGCTCGATCGAAGCCTTCTTCAGGTTCACGTCGAGCAGCATCTCGGTCTGGGTTCCGATGTCGAGCGCGCCACCCGCCACCTCTCGAGGGGTGAGCTTTACGGTCGTCTCGCCGCGCGCCTTGCCGATGGGAACGCCTTCGATGGTGATCGGCAGCTCCTCGCCGGGCGCGACGGTCAGCTTGCCCTTCGCTTCGACGAACTTGAGCCCGCGAAAGATCGCCGAGGCTTCCCCTTTGACGCGCCCGGAGATCCCCTTGGCTTCGAAACGCTCGAGGAGCAGCTCCTGTCCGCCGCGCTCCTTGTCCGCGGGGCCCAAGCGGATCGCACCGCGCCCGCCGGAGAGCTCTTGCCCGATCTGGGGGATGAAGACGATGACGTTCGAGAGATCGAGCTTTGCGTCCGAGAAGCGTCCCTGCATCGCCTCGCCGAGCTGTCCCCATTCCACGGCGACGTTGCCGTCGAGCCGGCCGTCGAGGCGGCTCATCAGATCGGCCACGAAGGGGTGGAGGGTCGTCAGGCGGAACGCCTGCGCCGAGAGCGCGAAGCCGCCCGCGCTCCCGCTATCGATCTCGGGAACGACGAGGTTGTCCCATCGCGCGCCCGCGTAGCCGAGCATCTGAAGCTTGCCGCCGTCGGTCTGCTCGATGTCGACCCGCAGCGTGGCGTCGCCGAGGCCCTGCGCGGCGGCGACGGCGTCGATCGCGCCGGCGTCGACGTCGGCGACCTCGCCCTTCTCTCGCGGCGTGATCTTGCCTTCGACACGACCCGATAGCAAAACGTCGCCGATCTTGACCTCGCGCAGGGTAAGCGCGCCCTCGACGTTGGGCTCGTCGTGGATGCCCTTCACCGAGAGGCGGCCCGAGACAGCCCCGCCGACGCTGCGATCCGCGAGCACCGGAAGGGCGCCGAGGGGGAAGTCGAAGAGCTGCGCGAAGAGATCCGCCTTCCACGGGACCTCGCTCTCTTTGCCCGAGAGCAGCGGCCTCGGGTCGGCGAGGATCGTCGCGGAGGCTGCGGCGACCGATCGCTTGTCGTAGATCACGTCGAGGTCTAGGGCCGTCGAGTTTTCGTCCGGGTCGAACGTCGCGTCGAGCGAGAAGTCGAGGGGCGGCAAGAGCGGAGCGGCGAACGCTGACGATGGTGTCACGGCGATGCCGAACCCCTTGGCCAGTACGTGGAGCTCGGGCCGGGTGATCGTGCCCCACAGCTCGACCTCGAGCCGCATCTCGCCGTCGACCTCGGGGACCATCTCGGCGAGCGGCTCGGGCAGCGACGCGAGATCGGCGATCGGCCGGCGGGGCAGGGTGACATCCACCTCGAACGAAGTGTTTTCGAGCGTCTTTTCGCGGCGGGCCGGGTCCATCAGGCCGTCGAGATCGAGGATCGCGGCGGCCGCCGCCTCGGCTCGGAAGGCGCTGCCGCGGAGCACGGTCTCCAGCTTGGCCGTGCCGGTCTTGCCGTCGAAGCCGCCTTCGGCGGTGACGTCGAGGCGGCGCGACTCGAAGCTCTCGTCCTTGCCGACGAGGACGAGCCCGCGGGTGCGGAAGTCGAGGTCCTCGACGGAAGGCTGCGCGTCGCCCTCGCGGCGGAGGAGACGCGCGCGCAGGGTGGCCACGCCGGCGACCTCGTCGAAGGGGTTCGATCGCGCGGGCAGTCGCTCGGCCAAGCACGCGAGGTTCCAGTTCTCCGCCACGATGTCCGCGCTGCCGATGGCGTGCGACCAGGAGCGGGGGTCGAGGAGCGGTCCGGCGAGCGCCGCTTCGACGCCGGCGAAGCGGAGCTCGGCGACCACGCCGTCGCAGAGCCGTGCCGATCCGACGAGGCCCAGCTTGCTCGCATCGCCGCGAGCTTCCTCGGTCGCCACGTCGACGAGCCGGACGAAGCCGCTCGTCTTCACGTTCTTGCCCGACAGCTCCGCCGAGATCCGAGTCGAGACGCCGTCGAGGCCGGCGAGCTTGCCGCCTTCGATTTCGAGCTCGACGTGGCCGTTGCGGCCGCCGCCGCCCGGGCGAAGCTCGACGTCCACGTTGGCGAGCCCGGCGACAGTGACCGGTAGTCCGAGGAGCGTCGCGGCCCGCTCCAGGTCCACGTCGCGACCGACGAGCTTGCCGACGAGCTCGCCGCGATCGAACGCGAGATTGCCCTCGACCGTCCCCAGGCCGCCGCCGGAGATGGACGCGCCGGAGATGACCGGCCCCGAAGGGCCCAGGCCGAGGCGCTTTGCTTCGCCTTTGGCTTCGACGCCGCCCCGTTTGACGTGGAAGGAAACGTCGGTGGCCTCGCGCTCCCTGATCGAGACCTTCGCCGACGCGTCGATCTTTCCGCGCGTGTCGTCGGTGACGGAGAGCGTCACCGCCGGAGCGAGCACCGGGCCCTTGGCGCTCATGGTGACGCGATCGAGGTGCTCGTCGGCGAGCTCGACGCCGTTCGAGGTCGCCGTCGCGTCGAGCTGCAGCGCGTCGAGCGGACCGCTGATCTTGGCGTCGACCGTGGCTTGTGCAGCGCGAAGGTCCGGCCCGCTGCGCGTCGCGACGCCTTGGAGGGCGGCGCGTGCGGAGGCGTCGATCCGCCCGTCGTTGTAGGTGCCGTCCACACGCAGCGATCCGCTGCCGCCGAGGAACGGCGCGATCCGCGGGCTCTCGGCGACGTTGTTCGACTCTCCCATCACGCTGTAAGAAATGACAGGACCGCTCTGCGATACGCGCACGTCGAGCGGGATGCCTGCTTCCCATACGGTGGCCGATCCGATCAGCACGCCCTGGTGCAGCACGACCACCGCGTCGATGGCCGGGACGACGTGCTTTGCGATCTCGGCCGCGTGGGTGCTCGCTTCGATCTCCAGGAGCGGCTCGGGTGCACCCTCGGGGAGCGCGAGCGTGATCCGGGCCCGGCCGTTCACGCGGCTCTCGGGGATCGTCTCGAAGAGGACCCGAGGGTCGACCTCATCGACGCGGGCCTCGGCCGTGAGCCGCAAGCCGCCGTCGAACGCCAGCGAGCCGTTGGCGGTCGCCGTGCCCATGCCGGCGCCCTGTGGGACGTCGACGTGGCCCGAGAACCTCAGCGAGGGCAGGCGACCCCTGGCCCGGCCCGCGGCGCTCACCGGACGCGCCAGCGGGACCTGGGGCAGCACCGTCTTCAGCGTGTCCGGCGTCACCTCGGGCATGACGACGTGCGCGTCGAGCTCGATCCCGAGCATCGTCGCCTTTGCGGACGTCGGGATCGAGCCGAGGGTACCGTTCACCTCTCCGAGCATCGACAGCCGATCGGGCGGCTGAGGACCGAGAGCGGCGAGTCGCACGTCGTCGCTGCGCAGGTCGAAGCGCATGTTGTACGTCGCGGATCCGGCGATCGGTTTGTCTAGCAGCGCGTGCTCGACGATGTGTGCTTGGGTGACGTCGACGACGACGGCGTCCGAGGTATCGACATCGACGCTCGCCTTGATCTTCCGAACGTAGGCGTCGAGCTCGACGCCCACGTCACCGACGGCTTCGGCTTCGCCGATCTCGATCCGAGGCATCTCGAGGACGAACGCGCGCCCCGGCGGTCCGACGCTCGGAGACTTGTCTCGGGGGAGAAAGGTGTCGGCGAGGGTCGGGATGCCGAGCGCGTTCGTGTAAAACGAGACCTTGGCGAACTCGATCCGGGTTCGCGTGATCCTGAGACGGATGGGGCCGTCCTCCAAGAAGATGGTCTCCAGCAGGCGCGAGGTGGCGACGCGGGCGTCGACGCTCTCGGCGTGGATGACCTCGTGACCTTGCGGGTCGTAGATCCAGACGTCCTTGAATTTCGCGCGGCGAAAGCTGAGCGCCTCGATCTCGCCCACCTGGATTCGCCCGTCGAGCACCGCTGGGAGGAGCGCGTTGACGGCCCGCGCCGTGACGCGCCGCGCTTCGCCGGTCCAGAGGTGCATGAGGAGGCCGCCCACCATGCTCGACACGAAGACGAGGCCCAGGCCGAGCGCGGCCGCGATCCGCCCGGCCGCACGCCGCCAGCGCCGCGGCCGGAAGACCACGCTGAGCCGCTGCGGAAGCGCAGACAGGCGCTCGGGAAGGAGGGAGGGGCGGTCTTCCAACGGCGCTAGCTTAGCAGCCGCTGGAAGGGCCGGAGCCCATCAGCCGGCGGCCTCGAGATCGCGGAACAACGGGACGAGCTCGGGCTTTGCGCGGAGCGGGGCGCAGAAGCGCGTCGCGATGATGAGAAGCTCGGCCTCGAGCTGCTCCGCGCGGCGGCCCATCTCCCCGATCTGCTCGCGGGAATCCTGCCTGCGGTCCTCGACGTCGCGATCGTGCGATTCGAGGCCCGCGCGGAGCTCCTTGATCTGAAAGTCCAGATCCACGAGCTGAGCGTCGATATCCTGCGCCGCGCGCTCGGCCTCTTTTTCCTTCTGCCGGCTCTGGTACCACGCTTCGACGATGTCGGCGCACTCGCGGTACGCCTTGGCGAGCTCCATGTACGGCTCGATGAACGCAGAGCGGCCTTCCCAGAAGATGGCCTGCTTGTGTGAGGCCCTGAGCTTCTGAGCAAACTGGCCGCTCTCCTCGCTGCCGCCGTTGCTCGTGGCGCCTTGGCGCAACGCGCGCGCCTCTTCTCGAAGCTTGGAGGCATCGGCGCTCAGCGTGTCCATGGCCTGCCCGAAGCGCA
The DNA here is from genome assembly GCA_041940405.1 of Polyangiaceae bacterium. GTDB lineage: Bacteria > Myxococcota_A > Polyangia > Polyangiales > Polyangiaceae > Xiheicaenibacterium. The sequence continues at coordinate 11,364 of JBGTSH010000099.1, read as the reverse complement.
CGCGGCCGTCGCGACCCTCGCTCTCGATCACCTCGAGCTTTTGCTGCTCGTCGAACGCCTTCGAGCGAAGCTCCGCGACCTCGGTCACCTTGGTGCGAAGGTCGCCGAGCATGCGTGCGAGGTCGGCGGGAGCGGCGGACGGAAAGCCGCGCTTGAGCATGTCGTCGAAGAGCTTCGCTCGGCGCTCCCAGATCTGCGCTTCGGCCGGGCGAAGCTGCCGGCTTTGCGGTGCCGGCTCGGGCTCGGCCTCGGCGGGGATTGGTACGCCCACCTCTTCGGCGATCTTGAGCAGCCGCACGAGCACGCTCTGGGCGTCGACGGGGCGCTCGGCCGGCGTCTTGGCCATCATGTTGAAGACCAGCTCGTCGAAGCTCTCGGGGACGTTGGGCTCGCGCGAGCGCAAACGGGGCGCCGGCTCGCTCAGGTGCTTGACCAGCATCGTGGGCGCGTTGGGCGCCTCGAACGGGAGCGTTCCGGAGATCATCTCGAAAAAGATGATGCCGAGCGAGTAGATGTCTGCCGCCGGGCCGGCGTCGGTGCTGGTTCCCTGCTCGGGCGCCATGTACTCCGGCGTCCCGAAGATCTCGCCGACGCTGGTGAGGCGAGAGTCCTGGGTGCTTCGGGCGATCCCGAAGTCGAGGAGCTTGATGCGGTCACCCGGCATCACGAAGACGTTCTCGGGCTTGAGATCCCTGTGGATGACCTCGAAGTCGTGGGCGCGGGCGAGGGCGCGGACCATCTGAGCGCCGAGCTTGAGGACTCGCGTGAGCGGCAGCTTCGTCTGCGAAATGATGTGCGCGAGGCTCTGACCCTGGAGCAGCTCCATCACGAGGAAGGCGGTGCCCTCCTCGGTCTCGCCCTGGTCATAGACCTCGATGATGTTCGGATGGGCCAGCCGCTGCGCGTGCCGCGCTTCGCGCCGGAACCTCTCGCGGACGTTCGCGTCTCGCGTGACCTCGCCGTGAAGAATCTTCACCGCGCAGGGCCGCTCGACCAGCTTGTGCCGCGCGCCGTAGACGGTCGCCATGCCGCCCTCGCCGAGCACTTGCTCGAGCACGTAGCGACCGGCGACCGTGGTGCCGAGCCGGGGATCAGGGAGCGCCTCGAGCGAACAGCCATCGACGAAGCAGAACTGGCTCTCGTGGGGATAACGCTGTTTGCACTGTGTGCAGACCTTCAAGCCTTGCTCCTGTGGGCGTTCCGGCAGGCGGAAAGCGGCCCGCACAATCTACGGGCCCCGAGGAGCACCGGTCAACGAGGGGAGCACGCCGCGGTCGGAACGGCGGCTCGCGGCCCGGGGCTCACTCAAATGCGGCCGTGCAGCACACGGTCACCGGGCCGACCCCGGTGATCTGCCCGATGGGCGAGCGCGCCAGAGGGGAGCAAGCCCCCTGGTCGACGCCGGTAACGAGGATGTTGAGCGACCCGGTGCTGCCCAGGTAGTCGAGGTCGCACATTCCGAAGACCACGCCGTCCTGGGACGCCCCGCACCCCGCCCCGTTGAAGGCCTGGACGAAGCCTTGGCAAGCGGTCCCGGTGGGCTGCCCGCAGGCGCAGTCTGCGTCGCAGCGGCGGTCGTCGACGTGGCCGCCGGTGTAGAGGAGCACTTTGTTGGGGAACTGCTCGGCGTCGCAAGCGACGTCGCCGTCCTCGTAGATGCAGAGACGCGGCTCGAGTCCCGCTGCGGGGACCGGCGCGCACGTCCCGACCTCGCAAGCGTCGGGCGATCCCATTCCGCAGAGCTTGCGGTCGTTCCAGGTGGCGTCCGGCGTTTGCGAGAGATCGGTAGGCGGACACGAGCCGCCCACGGGCGTCGCTACAGCCGTCCAGCTGGTGGGGCTCCCGCCGACGTTGGTGCATCCGCCGACCTCGATCGGGGGGTACCCGGGGCCCATGCACTCGGCTTGGCCGAAGCGCGTCACCGTCGCCGACGGGCACACCGAGCCCGTCGCGGGACCGCACTCGCAGCCGCACGTCACGGGCGCGCCCACGTGATCGGTCTCGCCGGCCATGAGCTCGACGTCGAAGCCGGCACCGCAGGTGCCGCCAGGCGTGGTGAGCACCACGGGTCCGTCCCAACCGAGCGGAGGCGCGACGCAGAAGCCGCCCTCGCAGCCGGCGAGCGGTGCGCCGCCGCTTCCTCCCGCGCCTCCCGAGGCGCCGGCGCCCTCGGGGAGGTACTCGCCGAACTGAGGAAAACAGGCGCCGGCGGCGAGCGGCGTCGCCGAGAGCGCGACAGCGGTGACGAGGAGGCGCCGCATCGTTCAGAACCCCTCTGCGCAGCAGAGCGTGCGCGCGGTGCCTTCGAAGCCCCCCACCACGGTGCGCGGGATGGGCGCACAGGCGCCCGCCGTCGCGACAGATGCGACGAGATCGAGCCCAGCACCGGAAACCCCGGGGTCGAGCTCCGCGCACCCTGCGAGGGGGACGGACGCGACTTGCGCGCCGCCGCAGTCGCCGTCCATGATGATGACAGAACCGTTGCATGATCCACCCGCTGGCGATCCGCAGCCACAGGTGCCCGCGCACGTCCGCCCGTCGACCGGGACATCGTCGAAGACCAGCACCTTCAGCGGAAACGCAGCGTCGTCGCAGGGGACGTCGCCGGACCGTTCGAAGCAGATGCTGGCCTCGCCCGTGGGCGCCTGCGGGCGAGCGCAGACAAACCCTTCTTCGCAGCCGCCGCCGCGCGGCGCGGTGCAGCTTCGTACCGGCGCGAACGTCGGCGGCACGGGCGGGACCGCTGATGGCGGGCACGTCCCCCCCGACGGTGCCGCCGATACGCCGACGCTCACGGCGCTCGCAACCGAGCTGGTGCAAGGGCCGCTCGCGAGGCCGACCGTCGCGCCTCCGCCGGCGCACGCGGGGGCCGGGTGGAGGCTCACCGTGGCCGCGCAGGCTTGTCCGGTGGGATCGCCACAAGCGCAGTCGCAAGGATTCGGAGCGTCCACGAGGCGCTGTCCGGTGACGCCGGCGTCGGGAAACGCCGGACTACACGGTGCATCGGACGCTGCGTCCACCAAGAGGTGGGGGCCGCCGGAAAACGCCGGGTCCGACGGAGCGGGGATGCAGATGTAGCCGCCGCAGTCCTCATCCTGGCAGTCGACCTTCCCGTCGCCGTCGTCGTCGCTGCCGTTGGAGCAGCCTTCGATGGGCGAGCCGCCCGTCGTGGCGTCGGCCGTCGTCGAAGTCACGTGCTCGACGGCGCCTCCGTCGTCGCGGTCGTCCACGACGGCAGCCGCGCCGCCGCCGCCACCGGTCGCCGTGTAGTCGCCGAGCTCGGAGAAGCACCCGAGCCCGAGCGCGGCGCAGCCGATCAGAAGCGAGCGGCCATCCACAGGCCCACCTCGCTTTCCGAGACCGAAAGCCCGACTTGCGGCGGCGCGGGCTCGCCCGCCGCGGCGTCCGCCGCCAAGAGGCCGATGGCGGTCGCGATGGCCGCACCACCGATGCCCAGGCCCACATAGCCAGAGATGGCGAACGCCGTTCCTTCTGCAGCGAGATCGTCCGCGACCTCGGCCGATCCGAGCGGGCAAAGCGGCGGATCGACACGCGGTCCGCACTCCGCTCGGATCGACGCGGCGCGATCGCCGGCGAGCGCGACGAAGACGGCGCCGGTCGCCAGGAACGCGGCCCCACCGAGACCGGTGATCCACCCGGCCGTGCCGAGAACGCTCGTCGTCTTTCCGGGCTCGGGCCGCGGCGCCTTCTTCTCCGTTCGCTCGAGCGCGAGGACGACCACGTCGCGCGCACCGGCCGCGAGCGCCACTTTTCGAGAGACGGGCGAGAAGCCGTCCGCCTCGGCCTCGATCAGGTGCTCGCCAGGCTCGAGGTCGACGGGCTCGCCGATGCGTGCCGCAGCCTTGCCGTCGATGCGGAGGCGCGGCGAGGCCCCCTCGGGCGTGATCCGGATCGTTACGCGCGCCAGCGCCGCCTCGAGCTTTTCGAGCGCCTGCCTCGCGGTGCTCTCGACGCTTCGGCGTCGATCCGGATCGCTCGTCGCCGCGTTCAGCTCGAGCACCCGCCGGTACTCGCGCGCGGCCTGCAAGCGGTCGCCTTCTCGAACGCTGCATGAAGCCACGTTGAGGAGCGTTCCGACGGACGCTTCGGCCGCGAGGCTCTCGCGAAACTTGGGACATGCCTCTTGCCAACGACCCTGGTCCGACAGCGCGATCGCTTCTTGAAAGAGCTGATCGGCGCGGAGAGAGTCGGTCTGCCGAACCCGCGCCGGGTCGGTCTCGCCCGTCGCGGGAGGCGTCTCGGGCGGAGGCTCTTGCGCCAGAGCTCCCGCGCACGCGAGGAGCGCCGCGCAGCACACCGCGGCCGAAGAGAGCGCCCGCTTCAGAAGGGCACGCATGCCCAAAGCCCTCCTTCGCGCGCACCGATCACCGGAAGGACGGTGAGCCCCGTCGGAGCGCTCGACTCGCCGGCGGCGTCGACCGCGAGCATCACGATGCCCGTCGCGAGCGCAGCGCTGCCGAGGCCGAGCAGCGAGAACCCTCCGACCTCGAGCGCGGTGCCTTCTTCGCTCAGCTCGTTCGCCCGCGCGGCGTCGGCGGCGTTGCCGCTGCACTGCGGGGGCTCCGCGTCTTTGCCGCAGGCGTCTTCGATCTCGGTCGCGCGCATCGATGCCACGCCGACCATTGCGGCGCCGCCCGCCGCGACGGCGAGCCCCGCGCCGGCGCTCACCCATCCGACGAGCGAGAGATCCGCCGAGCGCCTCTCGGGCCCGACGCGATCGATCGGGACTCGACCCATCACGAGCTCCAGGACTCGCTCTTCGCCTTCCTTCAACGTGACGACCTCCTCCGCTGCCTCGAAGGCCGACGCTTCCGCGCGGATCTTGTGCAGCCCCGGATCGAGACGCACCGCGCCGTTGTCCGCAACGTTTGCCGGCGGATCACCGTCCACCAAGAGGCGAGCTTCCGCGCTCGCGGGCGTGACCTTGATGAGGACGCGGGGAATGCGTCGCTCGAGCGATTTCAGGGCCTCCTTGGCGCGCGCCTCGACCTCGAGCCTGCGCTCCCGATCGCGGGTCGACTGGTTGAGCTCGAGCAGCGCCTGGTACTCGCGCTCCGCCTGGAGCAAGAGCGCGGCCCGCTCGCTGCACTTGGCGACGTTGAGCTGCGCACCCACGGAGGCCTCGGCCTCCAGGCTTTCCCGGAACTTGGGGCACGCGGCGTCCCAGCGGTTCGCGTCGGCCAGCGCAAGCGCTTCATCGAAGAGCCGTGCCGCCCGCTTTTGGTCGGCCGCGGCATTCCGCGCAACGCTGGAGGCGAGCGCCAAGCAGGCGACCCAAGCGAAGGAGCGCATCGCACCGAATGATATGTCACCCATCCTATTTGTGGGCGAGAACATGTCGGCTATCATCCGCTGATTGTGGACGTGGAACATTCCGCGCGGGTCCCTGCTCAGATGCTGGGGGACGGTTCGCTGTTCGCGGGACGCTACGTCATCATCCGGCGCATCGGCTCGGGAGGCATGGGCGCCGTATACGAGGCCCTGCACCGTGAGACCAAGCGCCGGCGCGCGCTGAAGCTCCTCTTGCCGATCTTGGTCAGCGATCCCGATGCCCGGGCTCGCTTCGCCCAAGAAGCGACGATTACCGCCGACATCGAGAGCGAGCACTTGGTCGAGACCTTCGATGCGGGAATCGATCCGACGACCGGATGCCCGTTCATCGTCATGGAGCTCTTACGGGGCGAGAGCTTGGGCGAGCGCCTCTCGCACGGCCGCCGCCTCTCGCCAGGGCAGGTGATCGAGGTGCTCCGGCAAGTGGGGCGCGTCCTCGAGAAGACGCACGCGGCCGGGGTGATCCACCGGGATCTGAAGCCGGACAACCTGTTCTTGTGCACGAGAGAGGACGGAACCGTCAGGATCAAGGTCCTCGACTTCGGTATCGCCAAGATGATGCAGCAGGCGAGCAAGAGCCGGAACACGGTGAACATCGGCACGCCGCTCTACATGGCGCCCGAGCAGCTCGACGGCGGCCGGCTCGATCGGACCGCGGACATCTATTCGCTCGGGCACGTCGCCTACGAGCTCTTGACCGGGGAGAGCTACTGGGAAGCCGAGCTTCGCCGCGCTCCGAGCACGCTCGTCCTCTTGAAGTGGATGGAGGGGCCGATGCCGGAGGCGCCGAGCGTGCGGGCGGCGCGGCGCGGGGTGGTCGTCGGCCAGGCTTTCGACGCGTGGTTCATGCGCGCCACGGCGCGCCGTCCCGAGGCGCGATTCCAGCGCGCGACGGACCTCGTCGAAGCGCTCGCCGCTGCCCTCGGGTCGACCGGCCTGGTCACGATGGGCGGGCCCGCGTCGCTTCCGAGGCCGAGCTTGCCGTCGCTCACCGACTCCACGACGCAGACGATGCTCGGTGTCGGCGTTCCGTCCGTTGCGACCACGGGGGCCGGGGACACCGACGCTCCGACGCGCGTCCGGCAGGCTCCGTTCGACGACTTGCCTGCGGCTTCGGCGCCGATCGCGGTCGTCCCGCGGCCGGGGACGGGGCGGCCCATGCCCGTTGCGCTCGTGGCCATCTCCGGTGCTGCGGCAGTGCTCGCGCTCGGTGCGCTTGCGCTCGCCCTCGGCACCACGCACGGCGGCGAGACCGCCGCGGCCTCGGACTCGGCCGTCGCTGGCGCGCAGATCCCGGCGCAATCGAGCCCGCCGGTCGAGGTGGCACCCGCGAGCGCACAGCCGACGACGAGCGCCGCTCCTCCGAGCGTCGAGGCCTCGGCGCTCCCGTCGGCGAAGCCGAGCGCCAGCGCGAAGACCGTGCGCGCGCCCGCCACGTCGCGCACGGCTCGCCCTTCGGACCGCTGCAAGCGCCAGCCCGAGCGCTGTCGCTGACAAGCCTGTCAGGCCCTGTCAGGGACAGGCGCCGGGCGCGATCTTGACGTCGTTGACGCACCACGTCCCGAGCTCGACGGGCTCGGTCGGCTTGGCCGAGTCGCTCGTCTGCCACTCGCTCCACGAGAGCGCGACGGAGCAGGGACCGGAGGCGTGGTCGTCGTCCGCCGGCGGCTTGCGCTCGATCTCGATCGCGACCGGCACCGATTCCCCAGGGAGCAGAGGGAAGGGATCGGTGCGCTTGATCAGGGAGAAGCCGCGGCTCGGTGCCGCCTTGCCGCACGTTGCCACCGCCGCGAGGCTCCCGCGGGGTACCGTGGGGCTGCTCGATTGGTAGTAGGCGTGAATGGTTACGACGCCGGGTGACACCTCGCCGTCGACGTCGTGTACGGCGTGCAACGACGCCGGCAGGGCGGGGGGCGAAAGCTCGCACGGCGCCTTCTTCAACGCGCCGCCGGCCCAGCAAATGGTCTCTTCGAGCGGGTCGGCGGTCTCCTTCGCCTTTCCGATCGGCGACAGACGGATCGTGACTTCGCAAGCCCGCGAGCCGTCGCCCATCCACGACGGAGCCTCGCTGTAGACGTCCGTCGACCGTGCCTTCTCCAGGTTGTGACGTTCGCCGGCGGCCGCGATCAGCTTGCTCACGGCGAAGACGCGGTGACCCCCGGACTGACACGAGACCTTGATCGGGAGCTCGACGCGACCCGGTCGTGTTTTTTCGACGACTGCGCGCGCTCGGATGTCGATGTCGGTCAGGCCGCCGGTTCCGCCGACCCTGACCTTCAAGTCATGAAGCTCGAGCGGGCCGCCGGCAAAGATCACGAGCCCGTCGGCGGACGCTTCGAGGGCCGAGGGGGCGGGTGAAGCGCCCTCGGCGCTCGACGATGGCGTGGAGGTCGAGGCGCCGTCCGCGCCTCGATCGCCGCATGCGAAGAGCGACAGGACGGAAACGGCGGCCAGCGAGTGAACGAGTCTCAGAAGAGCTGTCCGAGCTTCTTGACGAGGCTGCCGCCGCCGAGGAGCACCTTCATCGCCTTGCGCGCGATCGACAGCCGCTTCTCCGTGTAGGGAAACCAGATCGGCTCGTTCGACGTGGCGATGCGGTCGATGTTGATGTGCTTCACGTCGCACATCTCTTTGAGCGAGTCGTCGCCGAGGACGCGACCGAAGCCGCTCTCTTTGACGCCGCCGAAGGGCGCCTCGGGCATGCCGCCGTTGATCAGGACGTCGTTCACGATGACGCTGCCGGCCTGCACGCGCTCGGCGAGCCGGTGCGCGTACGCGCGGTCGCGAGAGAAGACGTAAGCGTTCAGCCCGAGGGCCGACTGGTTGGCGCAGCGGAGCGCCTCTTCGTCGCTGTCGACGCGCATCACCGGGATGACCGGGCCGAAAATCTCTTCGTTCATCACGGTCATCGTGTGGTTGCAGTCGCCGAGGAGCGTGGGCTCGAAGAACTGCCCGGGGCCGGAACGGCGCTTCCCGCCCGCCAAGACCTTCGCGCCCTTCGACACGGCGTCCTGGATGTGCGCTTCGGCGATTTCGATCTGCTTCGGGAAGATGATCGCGCCGACGTCGACCGTCTCTTTCGCGGGGTCGCCGACCTTGAGCTCCTTGGTGAGCTCGGTCATCCGCTCGATCAGCTTGTCGGCGATGTCACGGTGCGCGTAGACGCGCTCGACCGAGATGCAGACCTGCCCTGCGTTCGAGAAGCCGCCGAAGACCGCGCCGCGCGCGGCGCGCTCGACGTCGGCGTCCGAGCAGACGATGAGCGGCGCCTTGCCGCCGAGCTCCATCACGCACGGGATGAGACGCTCGCCACAGGCGGCCGCGACGCGCCGGCCGGTCGAGACGCCGCCGGTGAAGATGCACATCTGGATGCCTGCATCGATGAGCGCCGCTCCCGTAGCGCCGCCGCCGGTGACGACCTGGAACAGATCCGCCGGCAGCCCCGCCTGATCCCAGACGTCCTTCGCCTTGAGGGCGATGAGCGGCGTCACCTCGCTCGGCTTGAGCACGACGGCGTTGCCCGCGATGAACGCCATCCCGATGTCGCGCAGCGGCATGTAGAGGGGGTAGTTCCACGGCGTGATGACGCCGATGACGCCCTTCGGCAGGTAGTGAAGGAACGCCCGGCGGTGCTTCATCAGACCGAGCGGCACCTCACGCGGGGCGAGGATCTCGGTCGCCTTCTTGGCGAAGTAAGTCGCCACCGACGCCGACGGAGCGACCTCGTGAAGGAGCGCCTCTATCACCGGCTTGCCCGTCTCGCGCGAGAGGAGATCGGCCAGCTCGTCCTGGCGCTCGATCAGCGCGTCCCGGAACCTGAGCACGCGTGCCGCACGCTCCTCTATCGGGAGGGCCCCCCACGATTCCTGCGCGCGTCGCGCGCGCGCGACCGCGGCGCGGACCTCTTCTGCGCCCATGATGGGCACGTCCCCCAGGACTTCACCGGTCGCGGGCGCGTAGCTCTTGATGCGTGCGTCGCCGTGGCCGTTGGTCTTTGCGGTCGCTGCGCTGGTCGCGATGAGGCCCATAGCCGTCCCTCCGAGGTTCTGATGGTCGTAGTACGGCGCTTCCGTCGGGGCAAAGGGGGACGGCCAAATGCGAGCAACGGGCTGAGAGGGCGTCGGGCCAAGGCCGCGCGAAAACCTATCGCTGCATGCCGCGCTGGAACGCCACGTACATGTAGATGCTGGTGCTGATGAGGATGAGCAGGAAGTAGACGACGCTCACCACGCCGATCCAGTACGCGGACTTCGCGGTGCCGAGGTTGGCGGGATTCGCTTCACCGCGCTCGATGGCAGACATCTCGCGCTTGGCGAGGATCATCGCGGGAATGCCGAGCAGCGGACCGCAGGTGACGAAGCTCACCGCTGCCATGAGGAGCGCCGTCTGGGCGCGGTTGCTCTGCTGCGGACGGGGCGCTTGCTGAGGGTAGGGGTAGCCGGCCGGCGGGCCCCAGCCCTGCTGTTGGGTCGGCGGTGCGTACGGATTCGGCGGCCCGGGCTGGCTCATCGGCGGCCGATGGTACACGACGCCTGTGCGCAAGCGCGCGCGCCGCACGCTTCTGTGACGACGGCGCAGACGGACGCGCGGAGCCGCGGCACACGAGCGACGCGTGATACGGTCGGCGCGTGCTCAAAGAGGAGCTCCAGCGGATCGCGCGCGGGCTGCACCCTGATCCTCACACCGTGCTCGGTGCACACGAAGTCGAAGGAGGCTTCATCGTCCGGTGCCTGAGGCCCGGCGCGACGAACGTGCGCGTGGAATGGGCGCCTGGCGATTTTCGCGAGGCGACGCGCGTCGTCGACGGGCTCTTCGAGGCCCGCGGCGCCGATCGGCCCACTCGCTACGAGATCGAGGCCACGTACCCGGACCGCGTCGATCGCCAGCGTGACGCGTACTCCTTTCTTCCGACGATCGGGGACATCGACCTTCACCTCTTCGGCGAAGGCAAGCACCTGAGGATCCACGAGGTGCTCGGCGCGCACCCGCGCGAGCACGACGGCGCGCAAGGGACGAGCTTCGGTCTCTGGGCACCGAACGCGCTCGCGGTGCGCGTGGCAGGCGACTTCAACGGCTGGTCGGGCGAAGGCTCGGCGATGCGCCGGCTGTCGGGCGGCGTGTGGGAGCTGTTCCTGCCGGGCATCGGCGAGGGCGCTCTCTACAAGTTCGAGATCGTCACGCGGCAGGGCACGATCCTGAAGAGCGACCCGTTCGGGCGCGCGATGGAGCTCCGCCCGCAGACGGCGAGCCGGGTCACGACGAGCCGGTACACGTTCGGCGACGCCGCCTGGATCGCCGCTCGGGAGAAGCGCGAGATGCGCAAGATGCCGGTCAACATCTACGAGGTGCATCTCTCCTCCTGGCGGCTCGCCGATCGGATGCGAACCGACGAGGAGCGGCGCGACTGGCTCACGTACCGCGAGCTCGCCCACCAGCTCGTCGACTACGTGGCCGAGCAGGGCTTTTCGCACATCGAGCTGCTTCCGATCATGGAGCATCCGTACGACGGTTCGTGGGGCTACCAGGTCTCGGGGTACTTCGCGCCGACGGCCCGCCACGGCAGCCCGGACGACCTCAAGTACTTCGTCGATCGCTGCCACGAGAAAGGCATCGGCGTCTTGCTCGACTGGGTGCCTGCGCACTTCCCGCGCGACGCATCGGCGCTCGGGCGCTTCGACGGCACGCCGCTCTTCGAGCACTGGGACCCCCGGCGCGGCGAGCACCGCCAGTGGGAGACGTTCGTCTTCGATTGGGGCCGTCCCGAGGTGAAGAACTTCCTCCTCGCGAGCGCGCTCTATTGGCTGCAGGAGTTCCACATCGACGGGCTACGCGTCGATGCCGTGGCGAGCATGCTCTACCTCGACTACGGCGCGAGCCACCAAGGCGAGTGGGAGCCGAACATCCACGGCGGCCGCGAGAACCTGCAAGCGGTCGCGTTCGTTCGCGAGCTCTGCGATACGGTCCACCGCGAGGTCCCCGGGGCGATCGTGTGCGCCGAAGAGTCGACCGCCT
>JBGTSH010000098.1:0-30371 GCA_041940405.1 Polyangiaceae bacterium | reverse complement strand
GATGCACAGCGTCGCGAGGCCGCGCTTCTTGTTCATGTCCTTCATCGCGAAGAGCAGTGTCGTCAGGATGCGGGCGCCGCTCGCGCCGATCGGGTGACCGAGCGCCACTGCGCCGCCGCGGACGTTGACCGTCGCCGGGTCGATGCTGCAAAGCTTGCTCACGGCCATCGTGACCACGGCGAACGCCTCGTTGATCTCGAAGAGATCGATGTCCTTGGTCGCGATGCCGAGCTTCTTCGAAGCGTTCTCGATCGCCTTGGCCGGCGCCGTGGTGAACCACTCGGGGGCCTGCGCCGCGCCGGCGTAGCCGACGATGCGCGCGAGCGGCTCGAGCTTGTGTTTCTTCACCGCGTCTTCGCTCGCGAGGATCAGCGCGCTGGCGCCGTCGTTGATCGACGAAGCGTTGGCGGCGGTGATCGTGCCGTCCTTCTGGAAGGCGGGCTTGAGCGACGCGAACTTCTCGGGCTTGCCGTTCGGCGGACCCTCGTCCTGGTCGATCGAGAGAGCGTCACCCTTCTTCTGCGGGACCTGCACGGCCACGATCTCGTTCTTGAACGCGCCTTCTTTCTGCGCGGCGAGCGCGCGGCGGAAGCTCTCCTTGGCGAACTCGTCCTGCTGCTCGCGCGTGAACGTGAACTCGCGCGCGCACTTCTCACCGGCGTTGCCCATGTGAAAGTCGCCGTACGGATCCCAGAGACCGTCGTGAATCATCCCGTCGATGATCTTGCCGTGGCCCATGCGGTAGCCGGAGCGCGCCTGCGGCAGGTAGTACGGCACGTTCGACATCGACTCCATGCCGCCGGCGACGACGATCTCTGCGTCGGAGAGCGCGATCGCTTTCGCTCCGAGGACGACCGCCTGAAGACCGGAGCCGCAGACCTTGCCGACGGTGGTCGCCGGGACCTTGTCGGGGATGCCCGCGTAGATCGCCGCTTGCCGCGCAGGTGCTTGGCCGATGCCCGCCGAGAGCACGTTGCCCATGTACACCTCGTCGACTTGATCGGGCGCCACCTTGCCGCGCTCGAGGGCGGCACCGATTGCGGCCTTGCCGAGGTGCGGCGCGGTGACGGGCGAGAGCGCCCCTTGAAACGCGCCGATGGGAGTACGGGTTGCGGCGACGATGAAGACGGGTCGGCTGAGCGTCATGCTGGGTTCTTACACCCTGCATGGGACAGAGGCGAGCCGGTTTTGTTGCGCCGCAACAAAACCCAAAATCACGCTGCGAGATTCAATTCCGAGGCAGGGTCGGGCGTCTCGGTGAGGGCGGTCGCCAGGAGCTTCCGGCCGCGGTGCAGGCGGCTCATCACGGTGCCGACCGGGACGCCCATCTTGTCGGCGGCGTCGCGGTAGCTCATCTCTTCGAGGTCGACGAGCTCGACAGCGTCGCGGAAGCTCTTCGGCAGCTCGGCGACCTTGTCGCGGAGCGCGGGCGTCAGCGAGCGCATCGCCGGGCCCTGATCCTGAATCGTCCACGCGCACGGGTCCGACGCGAGCGACGAGAGCGCCTTGTGCTCGCGGCGCAGGCGGCGGCAGCGCGTGACGAACACGCTGAAGAGGATCTGGAACAGCCACGCGCGCGCATTCGTCCCGGGGATGAAGTGCGACTCGAAGCGCATCGCCCGCTCGGCCGTGTCCTGCACGATGTCGTCCGCTTCGGCCGCGTTACGCGCAAGCCGAAGGGCTCGACCGCGAAGCTCGGGCGCCAGGGTCACGAGGGCGCGGCGCAGCTCCGAGGTGGTACGGCCAGTCTTGGTGGACGACGACGGGGTAAGCATTGTTCGAGAACCTCCGGGCGGCGGCTTTTGCAGCCGAGGTGCCACCCAGCCACAGGAGGTAACTCGTTGAAATTGCAGGACCACGCCCGAAGGGCGCGTGTTGTTCCCCACACGCCGGCGTGTGTCTCGGCCCCCACGCGGGTTGCTCGAGCTCAGATCCCGCGGAGGTAGTCGATCAGCTGCGCCCGCTCGACGTCGGTGAGCTCGCCGACGCTGCCGTGCTTGTCGCCGCCGCCGCAGGCGTCGTCGTCGAAGCGGGCCTCGAGGCTCGAGGCGCACCCGTTGTGCATGAACGGAGCGCGAGCACCGACGCCGCGGAGCGACGGGACCTGGAATTTGCCGCCGGTTCCGACGTCGAACGACCCGCCCGATTGGAAGTTGTCTCCGGCGTGGCAGTCCTGGCACTTTGCCTTCTCGAAGGCGGCACGGCCCGCGGAGCCGGCCTCGCGGCCCGGCTGCTGCGGAAGCTGGGGGAGACGGTCGAGCCACTCGATGACGACCTTCACGTCCGCGGCGCCGACCGTTCCTTGTCCCATGCGCTTCTCGAACACCTCGACCATGAGCGCCTGGAAGTCCTCGAGGTCGCCGCTCCAGTGGAACGGCGCGGTGCTCGCGATGCCGCCGAGCAGCTGCTGCGTGCGGCGCGCGCCGACGTCCGAGAAGCTCCACACGTGCCCGTCGTCGCGCCCTTCCGGGTGGCACGACGCACACGAGATGCCCGAGACGTTGCGGCCGAAGTGGAAGAGGTTGTGGCCCTGGTCCACGACGCGCTCGCCGAGATTGATCGTGGTGTGTTGCCCGGTGCTGTCGATGACGGATACCCCGGGCGGGTTGCGCGTCTGCAGCACGACGCGCTCGCCGCTGTAGGCGATGGCGACGGGCTGCTCTCCGGCGGACGCGTCGATCACCACGTCACCGACGTCGCAGTCGTTCGGCGACGGCAGCGAGGGGTCGAGCCGGAGATAGAGGTTCATCCCCGGTGAAGGAACGGCGATTTCGGATGCGTGGCCGGACGACGCGACGTCGACCGGAAGATGGAGCGTCGACAGAGGCGCCGTCTGCGAGGTGAGCGCACCGTTGCCATCCACGCCGAACGTCGTGACGGCGGCCTGGACGAGCGCGTCCTGGCACGATCCGTCGCCCTGGTATGTGGGATCGTCTCCTTCGCTTTCGGGAGAGACGTCGATCTCGCGGGTTGCTGCGCGCTGATGCGCCATGACGACGCCGTCGCCGAACGCGGCCATGCGCCATCCGACGTTCGACACGAAATCCGCGAGGTGTGCGGGACGTCGACGGTCCGTGATCTCGCCCTCGTGGCTGACGAGGAGCACCTCGGCCGTGCGGAACTTCGAGACGAAGATGTGCCCACCGTTCACGACGACGTCGCGCAGATCGGGCTCGAGCACGAACGTCTCGATCGGCGCGCCATCGTCGGCGGCGATGTTCCAGAGATCGCCGAACACGCAGGCGACGTAGAGGGAGTCGGTGGCCGCGTCGTAGCCGATGCCGCGCGGCGCCGAGCAGACCGGCGTCGTGCGCGTGCCGCCGTCGCCGGGATCGACCGTCAGCACGGCGTTCTTGTTGCGCAGGACGACGTGCACGTTGCCATCCGCGTCCTCGACCGCGCGGCCCGGCTCCGAATCGGGCTCGAGCTCGATGGTGTGAACGATGCCGCCGGACAGGCGCACCACGAAGACGCGATTGAGGTCCGGCTCCGAAACCAGCACGAGGTCAGGATCCGAGAGCGCCAAGAGCGTTCCGCCGCTCAGCGGCGGGGCGCCCTTTCCGGCGGTCGTTTCGGGGCCGGTCGCTCCGGCGGTGGGTGGAGGAGCTGCGTTCCCACCGGCGTGGGGCCGTTCGCGTTCTTCCTGCTCGCACGATACGAGAGCCGCAACGAGCGGAAGTGCGAGCAGCCCCACCAGATGCCGACCCATGGGGGCCATTCTACGATCCTTCCTGGCTCCCACGCATTAGGCCCGCGATGATTGCCGGCACCATTTCGGCGATTTCTCCGGCCAAGAGGCCCCGGTCCGCGCCCGTTTCCGCGCTCCACCGATCGGCCGCCATTGCGTGGACGAGCACACCCGCACACGCTGCTCGATCCTCTTTCATCGTGCAGCCGAGCGCGGCGACGATCCCGGTGAGCACATCGCCGGATCCGGCCGTCGCAAGCGAGGGGTTTCCCGCCACGGCGACGTGGACGCGCCCGTCCGGAAGCGCCACGAGGGTACGTGCGCCTTTGAGCACCACCGTGGCGCGCGTGAGCTTCACGGCCTCGGCGATCTTTCCGAACCGGTCCTGCTCCACCTCGGCGCCCGAGCAGCCGAGGAGGCGGCCGAGCTCGCCCGGGTGGGGTGTCAGAACGACCCGGCCCTTGGCGCCCGCGAGGTCGCGTGCGCGCCCGACGAAGCAGGTGATGGCGTCGGCGTCGACGACCTTGAGGCCGTCCCACTTGAGCACGACGTGATCGACGACGCGGCGTGCTGCGTCGTCCAGGCCGAGACCAGGTCCGATCGCGACCACGTGCCGGCCGTCGAGCGCGCGATCGAGGCTTCCTTCGATGTCTGCCGGATCGATCCGCGCGGTCATCACCTCTGTCACCGTGGACTCGAGCGAGCGGGCGGCGTCGGGCCACGTGCAGACGGTGACGAGGCCGGCGCCCGCGCGAAGGGCCGCGAAGGCGGTGAGCTTCGAGGCGCCGAGCTTGCCGGGAGAGCCGGCGACTACGAGCACGTTGCCGGCTGCGTGCTTGTGGACGTTGGGCTCGCGGCCGATGAAGAAGCCGCCGACGTTCGCCGGATCGAGCACCTCGGCCGAGTGCCCCACCTGCTCCAGAATCAGCGCCTCGGGGACGCCCAGATCGACGACGTGGACGCGACCTGCGAGGCGCGCACCATCCGGCGTCAAGAGGCCCACCTTCAGGTGGCCGAACGTGACGGTATCGTCAGCAAGCACGGCGGTGCCGAGCGGCGAGCCGCTGTCGGCGTCGAGGCCCGAAGGGATGTCGAGCGCGATGGTGCGGGCACGGCAGGCGTTGACGGCCTCGATCACGTGGACGAGATGACCGCGGATCGGCCGATCGAGGCCGGTACCGAAGATGGCGTCGACCACGAAGTCCGCCGACTCGAGCTCGGCCACGAGGCCGTCGATCGAGGCACCTTCGGGAAGCTCGATGCAGATGCCGCCCAGGTCCACGAACGCGTCGTGGTTGATGCGTGCCTCGCCGGTGACTTTCTCGGAGCGCCCGGTGAGGACCACGGTGACGTCGGCCCCACGAGCGAGGAGGTGTCGCGCCACCACGAAGCCGTCTCCGCCGTTGTTGCCGGTGCCGCAGACGATGACCACGCGGGCGTCGAGCGGATAATCGGCCGGCTGCCCGGGGGCGCGCACGTGACGGATCGGGAATACGGCGCGCCGTCCCTGGGCGGCGCGGCTCGCGTCTCGCCGCCCGCCGCGCCGCGGGCTCTCGGCGATCATGGCGGAGAGCACGTCCGCGGCGCCGCGGCCGGCGTTCTCCATCAAGATCATGCCGGGGACGTGGCAGCTCTCGATGGCGAACTTGTCGAAGGCCCGCATCTGCGCGCGGGAAAGGACCGGAATCATCGGACCGCGGAGCGTAAGATAGGCCGTCAGCCTTGCCCAGACCGGTGCGCCCGAGCCATGCTCCGCCCGTGAGAAAGCTCCTCGCGCTCCTTGCCTGCGCAGCGGTCGCCCTGGCTCTCCTGCCGGGGCACGTCTCGAGCGCCCAGCCCGAGGGGGCGCCGCCCATCAGCGGCGACAGCCCGCCGGACGAGCCGGGCATCGACGAGCGCCCGCCGCGTGCACCCGGCGAGGGCGGCTCGCAGGCCGCGCCCATCAAAGATCACCTTCGCGTTTCCGTCCTCACCTTCAGCCCCGGTGACCACCCGTTTTACAAGTTCGGGCACAACGCGATCCTCATCTACGACGACTCGAAGCGCGGCAAGCGCGACTACGCCAAGGTCTACAACTACGGCACGTTCAGCTTCGGCGATCCCGCGCTCATCCCGAAGTTCTTCCTCGGCAGGTTCATGTACTGGCTCTCGGCGCAGACGCTCCAGGGCACCATCGCCGGGTACAAACGAGAGAACCGCGCGATCGTCGAGCAAGAGCTCGCGCTCGACGCGCAGACGAAGCTCGAGCTGCAGCGCTTGCTCGAGGAAAATCTCCTGCCCGACAACCGCTACTACAAGTACGACTACTACCGAGACAACTGCTCGACGCGCGTCCGCGACATGCTCGACAAGGCGATCGGCGGACGGATCAAGGCGGTCTCGTCGGGGCCCGCGCGCCTCACCTACCGCGAGCAGACCCTGCGCCTCACCGAGAGCCTTCCCGGTGAGTACGTCATCTTGAACCTCGTGATGGGCGATCTCATCGACAAGCCCGTCACCGAGTGGGACGAGGGTTTCATCCCGATGGAGCTCCAAAAGACGCTTCGCAAGGTCACCGTCCCGGGTGCCGACGGCAAAGAGATCCCCCTCGTCAAGAACGAGAAGACGATCCTTGCCTCGCAGCAGACGCCGCCGCCCGAGAACCCGCCCGTGTGGTGGCCATACGCGCTCGTCACCGGTCTCCTTCTCGGAGGCGCCCTCGCCGGCCTCGGTCGTGCGGGGTCCAAGAACGGCGCAGCACGCGTGGGCTTCGGCGTCCTCTTGTCTATCTTCGGCCTGATCGCCGGCTTCTTCGGCTGGTTCTTCCTCGCGGCGTGGGCCTTTACCGATCACGCGGTGGGCTATGGCAACGAAAACGTCATGCTCTGCGTGCCGTGGGCGATCGTCCTCACCGGCACCGGCATCAATGTCGCCCGCGGAAAGGCAGCGAGCATCCACCGCGCCTTCGTCCTCGTGCGCGCCGCCGTCATCGCCGCCGTCGTGGCGCTCGCCGTCAAGGCCCTGCCTTGGTTCGATCAATCGAACATGTTCTTCATCCTCTTCTTCCTCCCCTTGTGGGCGGGCGCGTTCGCCGGCCTCAGGTTCCTCGAGAAGCGAGCGCTCATGATCGACACGACCGGCGGGCCGAAGAAGAAGGTCGAAGAGAAGAAGGCGGAGCCTGGCAAGAAGGCCGACAAGGCAGACAAGGTCGAGAAGGCGGAGAAGCCGAAGAAGAAGGTCGAGGAGAAGGTCGACAAGGCCGAGAAGAAGGCGGAGGAGAGCGCTTCGGAGGAGGCGGCTTCTTGAGTTAGGGGCGGCTAGCGGCCCTCGTGGCCGCGGGCGGCAGAGCGGGTCGGTGGGCGCCGCGGCACGCATCGCGGCGGGCATCGAGGCACGCATTGCGGCGGGCATCGCGGCGGGCATCGCGCGGGCATCGCGGTCGAGTGCACAAGAACGGAGCATTCAGCCGAGACGCGTCGGCGTTCTTGCTCGACTGCTCCGTTTTTGGTCACTCGGCGTCGATGCGCGGCGCGCGCATCTCGGTCATGTGGAGCGAGACGAGCCTTGGATCGCCCAGACAAAGCCAGGCCGCCTTGGGGGCCGCACCCAATTTGCCGCGGCGGCGCGCGGTCCAGCGCGAAGCGTCTGCGGAGAGTCCGATGAGCGCGAGATCGCGCCAGCCGGAGGCGTGCGCGAGCGCCAAGAACGCGGAACGCGCGGGGCCGCGGCGGAGCACGCGTTCGAGGGGTGCACGATGGGCCGCGGCAGCGGCAGCTACGATGAGTCCGAGCGGATGGAGCGCCAGGTGGTTGGGACGGGCAGGTCTCGGGAAGCGAGTTCCGCCGACATGCACTGAGGGATCGCCGGATACGTAGCTGTGCCATTTCGATGCGAACCCCTCTGTCCGATCGCCCAGAGCTGCAGCCAGGCGCCGCTCCGTGATCCAGGGCTCGACGGCGGCCCCGGCGATATCACGATGCGTCGACCACACCCATTCCAACGGGTCGTGTGCGAAGCCGCTGCGACAAGGATTGAGTGCAACATAACGGATTTGTCTTCTTAGGTGGCGCGTGTCGGGGATCTCGCCAGGCAGTTCGAGCGGTTGCCACCTGATCCCGCTACCTTCGGTCATTCGCCGAATTCCCGACAGCACCGCGCGCGCTCGTTGTCGCGCCGACTCCGCGTCCTGTGCCGGTGTGATGACGTGAACGTGATCCGGCATGATCACAGCCGCCAACGCGTCTGGGAACGCTCGGCGGAAAGCCGACCACACCTTCGGTGAAAGAGGCTCCGACGTCAGCAGGATGTCTTGCCGGTACGTTCGGGCAACGATGTGAAAGTACGCCATGCGATCCTCGCCGGCGCGCGCCATCACGAAGCGGGCCAGCGAGCTCACGGGCGGATTGCTCGGCCGTACGCCCGCGTTTGGGTCGTGCGAGGTACAGAAAGACCCGCGGCGGACGCCGGATTTGGGGTGGTGGTCGCCGCTCGGCGGCAGCAGAGGTCGCGCAACCGCAAGCACGCTGGCGGGGGCATCGCACTCCCAGTGCCCGATAAGGGGGCGCTCAGCCGCGAAGAGTTGGTCGTGTCGGCTGAGTGCTCTGTTTTTGTGCATTCAGACGAGATGGGCCGCGGGGCCCCGTTGCGCCGGCGCCCGCGCCCCCGCGGCCCCCCGCGCCCTCCCGGCCCCCGCGTCCTCGCGCGCCGTGCCCTCGCGCGCCGTGCCCTCGCCCCCGTCTCCCCGGCCCCCGCGCCCTCGCGCGCCGGCACCCCGCGCCGGCCCCCGCCTCCAAAATTCCACCCCCACACTTTCTTGAGCCGCCCCCACTTCGCGATGCCACTCAACCGTTGGTGCACGCGCGCGTGAGAGAGCCCCGAACCCTCGCTCCCGTGGTGGTCTTGCCGATTGGCCGGCAGAAGACCGCCCGGCAGGAGCCTGATCCGGCGGCGCTTCTGGTGGGCGTCCTCGACGGGGACCCGACCGCGCATGTGGCTGTCTGGGACGCCTACTCTCCAAACATCCGCGCGGTTCTGCGCCGTGCGCTGGGCCCTGGGGCGGACGTCGAGGACGCGCTGCAAGAGGTCTTCCTGCGGTTCTTCCGGAGCGCGACGAACGTCCGGGAGCCGAGCTCGCTCAGGTCCTTCTTGATCGGGATCGCCGTCCGCGTTGCGTCCGGTGAGCTGCGGCGCCGGCGGGTTCGGCGTTGGTTCTTTCTGACGGCCGACGGCCAGGTGCCGGAGCCGGAGACGGCAGGGGATCCGGCAGCGGAGCAAGCGCGCGAGGCGGTGCGGCGCCTGTACGAGATCCTGGACGCGCTGGACGACACCAGCCGGCTCGTGTTCGTGCTGCGGCACATCGAGCGGCTGGAGCTGGTGGAGGTGGCCGAGACGATGGGGGTGTCGCTGGCTACCGCCAAGCGGAAGCTGGCTCGGGTGCTGCCGGTGGTGCTCGCGCGCGCGCGCGCCGACGAGCTGCTCTCGCGCTGGGTCGGCTCAGGTCCCAGCGAAGGTGATGATACTGTCATTATTCCGGAGGAGGCTGCCCTGTGAGCAACCGAGCGACGCAACAAGCGAGCCTCGGTGAAGGCTCCGAGCCGCTGACGCGCCTTGTCGAGGTGGTGCGGCGTGAGCAGCACGGTGACGTCGACGACGCGACCCACGCTCGCGGTCGCGAGCGGCTCGTCCTGGCCGGCGCGCGCCAGCGCGCGCTGCCGCGGCCAGCGAGCCAATGGACCTCGCGGGCGGCGTTTGCGGTCCTCGCAGCGTGCCTCACGGCGCTCGCGATCTGGCTGGCGAGGCCCACGACCGAGCGACTGACGTTCGAGATCGTGGGGAACGCATCCGCCGGTGCTGAGCAGATCGACGCGCGGACCGAGCGAGCGGCGCTGCGCTTCAGCGACGGAACGAAGGTGGTCTTCGCGCGTGGATCGCAAGGCCGCCTGGGTGAGGTGGACACCCACGGAGCGCACGTCGTCTTGGCGCAAGGCTCGGTCGACCTCGAGGTGGTGCACCGCGACCGCACGTCGTGGACGGTGGAGGCAGGGCCCTATCGTGTCCACGTGACCGGCACCGCGTTCGACGTGGGGTGGTTCCCAGCCGAAGCGGGCGGCGCGTTCGAGGTTCGGATGCGCGAAGGGACGGTGGTGGTCCAAGGACCGCTCGTTCCCCAAGGCGTGCCGCTTTCGGCCGGGCAGGTACTGCAAGTCGATGGATCCGGGCTTCGCGTGGGCTCGTCGTCGGATCTCGCGCCGCTCGCGGCGCGTGCCGTCTTGCCGCCCGAGCCCGAAGCGCAGCCGGCGGCCGTCGTCGCCGCGGCGACAGCTCGCCCCAAGGAGGCGCCGACTCCTCCGCCGGCGAGCGCGTCGAGCCGGGCCGAGACCTGGACGGGACGCGTGGCTCGAGGCGATTACTCAGGCGTCGTCACGGAAGCGGAGTCGCGCGGTCTCGATGCGACGCTCGAGTCGGCGCCCCTCGCCGATCTCGTGGCGCTGGCCGACGCTGCTCGATACGAAAAGAAGCCCGCCGTCGCGCGCCGCGCGCTCGAAGCTCAGCGAAAGCGGTTCGCGACCTCGCAGGCGGGGCAGACGGCGACGTTCCTGCTCGGCCGTCTGGCCGAAGACTCCGATGGCGATCTTCGGCGCGCGATCGCTCTCTACGACGCGTACCTTGCGCACGGCGGACCCTTCTCGGCCGAAGCGCTCGGTCGCAAGATGATGGCGGTGGATCGCTCTTCGGGGCACGCTGCAGCAAAACCGATCGCAGAGGCGTACCTGGAGCGTCATCCCGAAGGCAGCTATGCGAAGGTCGCGCGCGAGATCGCGGGCGAGTAGCGTCCTGGCGGTCCTGCTCGCGCTCGCTGCGCCGGTGTCCTCGGCGCGCGCCGAGGAGGCCACGCCGGCGACGTCGCGGTCTCGCGTCGCGCTCTCCGAGCCGGCTTCGCGCGGCGTTCTTCAAGAGGCTGCGCGCCGCATCCGTGCAGAGATCGGCGCCGCCGGCTTCGACGTGGTGCGCGGAGGAGCGCCCGCTTCATCCGAGACGGGAGTGTTCGCCGCCATTGCGTTGAACGAAGGTCCCGGCGGTCCCACGGCGGACGTGTCGCTCTTCCTTCATCCCCAAGGCGCGCTCTCCGCCGCGCTGCGGATCGATGCCCGAGGTCTCGAGCGCGGCTCCGCTGCATCTGGCCTCGCGATCCGTGTCGTGGAGCGACTCCGCGCGAGCGTTGCCGAAATCGCCGGCGAAGAGCGCGACCAACCGATCGCGCCCGACGTCGCCGCATGGGCGGGCGTGAAGAGCGCGAAAGACGAGACGACACCTGCGAAGGTCACGCCGCCGGCGCAGGCCTTCGTCGCAAATCCTGCGGCGCCGAGCGCCATCGACACAGCGCCCATCGGCGTGCGCCCCGCGGACGCACGCGTTCCACTCTCGCCTTCGACCGAGCGCGTGGCGCCGCCGCCGGCTACGTGGATTGGTGCAGGTGTCTTCGGGCTCTTCAGCATTCGCGGTCTGGCGCCTTCGCTCGGCCCGCTCGTCCAGGTGCGCCGCGATCTGCCGGAGCAGTTCTCTATCGGGGGCATCGTGGCTGCGCCGTTCGGGTTGACCGAGGTCGAAGCGAGCGGAGGAAGCGCTGTGGTGCGTCAGGGCCTCGCGCTCGTAACCATGGATCGATCCTTTGGCCCTCCAGATCTCGTCGTGTCGCCACGCGTGACGGCGGGCATTGGCGCGCATCTGACCATTGCCGATGGCGAAACGAGCGGGGACGAGCTGCGCTCGCACACCGCGACGGGGGCGGCATTTGCGGCCGCGCTCAATGGCGGGGTCGGCATTCGTTTGATCGACTCCGTCCGGCTCAACGCCGACTTCTGGACCGTACTGGTGCTGCCGGAGCCGGTCGTGGTCATCGACGAAAAAGACGCGGCGCGCGGTGGCCTCCCCATGTTCGGGGCCACGACTGGAATCGAGGTTGCCCCATGAAGATGCTCG
This sequence comes from Polyangiaceae bacterium, assembly GCA_041940405.1. Taxonomy (GTDB): domain Bacteria; phylum Myxococcota_A; class Polyangia; order Polyangiales; family Polyangiaceae; genus Xiheicaenibacterium. Next base: position 18,724 of record JBGTSH010000098.1, on the reverse strand, counting down.
GAAGTTCTCTGTTGGCCTCGGTCGCATGTGTCGCAATCGCCGCCGCGTGTGAGCAGCAGATCGTGGTCGTCGAGCGCGAGGGAGGCGGCGGTAGCGGAGGTGACGACGACGGGGACTACAGCGCGGAGTACGTCGCAAGCTCCTCGGTCGGGACCACGGTGGCCACGACCGGAGCAATCGTGGCGTGTGGTAATGCTCCCGGCCCGCAAGGACAGGTCACGCAGTGTGACAGTGTCGCGGCCACATCGAGCGGTACCGCGATGTTGTGCCTCAGCTGCGCCCAGGACGACGCAGGTCAGCAGTACTTTGCGCAATGCCTGGGCAAGAATTGCCGTTGCTCGGTGGGCGAAACCGACTACTGCCTGTGCGAAGTCCAGTCGGAGGCCTGCGGCGAGTCGTGTTGCCCCGAACCATGGGTCCCGTTTCAGTGAGCCGCTTTCCTGAGCCGCACGCGGGGGCGGGACCCACTACTCAGGACATGAAACGAACTCGCATCCTCCTCGGTCCGTCGCTTGCGCTCGTCGCGGCGGCGCTCGCTTCCTATGTCTCAGGCTGCAACGCCACGGTCACCAATGGCATCCCGGACGACGGCGAAGCCGACGGGGCGCTGAAGGCCGTAGCGCAGGCACCTTCCGAGGCCGACCCCAACTTGGGATCGGCGTACGACGATGGCAGCATCGTCATTTCGCTCGCGTCGGATGCGCTCACGTGCTCGAGCTCGACTCCCAATTGGATCGACATCACGGAGTGCCCGGACAGCTCGCATTGGTTCGTACGCTTTCGTCTGCCCCCCGCGATGCAGACGCCGGGCGTCTACGACATCGCGCAGCTCGACAGCGTCTCCCAGGAGGTCAACCCGTTGCCGCCGAACGGCTGCGAAGCAGGCGGCGGCACGATGCTGCAAGGAACTGTCGAGGTCGTCTCGATCGACGACGAGAACGTGATCGTCACGCTCGCCGGAACCTCGATGATGAACGGCGGAAACGTCGATGGCACCTACGAGGTGCCCTTCTGCTCGCCGCCGACACCGTCGAATCCTCAGCCGGGCGCCGTCAACGCCGTCGCTCACGAGGATGACGGCACCTACTACTACGAGGACGAGAGCACGAGCGTCGTCGCGACCGTGGGCACCGGCGGCGGCGTCGAGCCGGCGCTCGCGCTCACGATCGGCAACCTCGTCAATGCCTGCTCGGCCAATCTGCCGGCGTGCGACGCGCCGGGCTGGGCCGTCAGCATCAAGCTGCCGAGCGCGTTCCAGGCGGTGGGCACGTATTCGCTCGACAACCCGGAGCTGAGCGCGGGCTTCTCGGTGACGTTCCCTCCCTCCGGCCCGGATGACTGCTCGGGCGGCGGCGGCTCCTTCTGGGACGGCACGATCAGCGTTCTGTCGATCGACGCCGCGAGCGTGACGTTCGAGCTCAGCGGCACGGCGGCGGTGTTCGACTACGGAAGTGTCGACGGCGTCTACACCGCCCCGCGCTGCAATTGATCGACGCCCCGGCTACTTCCCGTCCAAGCACTTCATGACCTCGGCGCACGGATACTTCGTCGCGCACGAGGTCTTGAAGTTCGACGGGCTCTTCTGGCAATCGAGGCCGATCTTCTCTTTGCCCGCCTTGGCCGGCGGGTCCATCGCGACGCTGCACGCCTGAAGGCGAGCGCACTGTCCGGGGACGTCCTTCGAGTCGGGGAGCGAGTTCTGCGGATTGCCGAGCTCGCGCAGGACGGGCTTCTTGCGCGTCGCGGGCGACAGATCCATCGGGAGCTTGCCGCACACCGGCTGTGAGGTGGAGCCCGCGATGATGGCCTTGTTCATCGCCGCGAGCTTGTTGCACGTGCCGCCATCGTGACACTTGCCGACGAGGACCCAGGCGTTCTGGTGCTTGTCCGACGCCTGGTGCACCTCGAACGTGACTTCACCCGGTGCGCCCGGATCGCCGGACACGACCTTGAACTGTTGGTTCGCGAGCAAGGCCTGCCGCGTCCACGTCCAGGGGTAGTCGGCGCCGACGCTGCTCGGCGCGGTCGTCATGATGACGAACGGCGTCGAACAGTTGTCGGCGATCTTGTTCGAGACGTCGGGGTAGGTCTGCTGCGAAGGATCGGTTACCGGCGCGGAAGGAGGCGCGTCGTCCTTCACCGTCGGGGCCGCGTCGGCGGTCTTGGCGGCGGTCGGCTGGTTCGTCGGCTCGGCCGTTTTCGCTGCCGTCTTCTCGGCAGGCGCGTCGTCGTCCTTCTTGCCCTTCTTGTCCTTCTTCTTCTTGTCCTTCTTCTTGTCGTCGTCGTCGTCGTCGTCATCGTCGCTCTTGCTCTTCTTGTCTTTCGAAGAGTCCTCGGACTTGTCGGACGTGTTGCAGCCGGGAAGGACGACCGCGCCGGCGAAACCGAGCGCGAGGAGAGCGGAGAGGAGCGACGCGATCTTCATGGATCGGGCAAGCTATCGGGCAACGGCGGACGAGGGAAGAGCGCCCGGGCTACCGCAATCGCTTCGCGGTCTTGATGCGCGCGGCCGGGAATCGACCCACCACATTTCGGAGCCTCTGCACGACGCCTTCGTCGAGCCCCGAAGCTCGCACCGCGACCTTCCCTTGTTCGAGGCGGCCGCGGACGGTTCCGGTCGCCTTGGCGCGCGCGAGCACATCCGTCACGTCATGGAGCATCTCCGGCGGCATCCGCCCACGCGCCGAGACGACCTTGCCGTTCGAGGCGCGGACCTCGAACACGATGGTGGCTCGCCATGCCAGGAAGCCGACCAAGCCTACGGCGAGGCCGAGGATGAGGAACGGCGCGATCTCCGGCACGCTTTGCCGCCGATCAGTCGCAGGTCTTGTTCTGCGCCTTCGCGGCGGTCTTGTAGCCGTCGAGCGCTTGCCTGCACCCCTCTACGGGCATGCCTTTCTCGAAGTTTTTGCACGCGTCGTCGGCGACGCCTCCGGAGATGACCTTGCAGCACGCCGCAGCTTGCGCGCAGACCCCGCCCGACTTCTTCTTCTTCGACTTCTTGCTGTCGTCCTCGTCGTCCGAGTCGCTCTTCTTTTCGTCGTCGTCCTCGTCGCTCGAAGAGGACGAGCTACCGAACATGCTGCCGAAATCGACGAAGACGTAGAGCATGATCACCGCGATGGGCACGGTGGTCATGAACATGATGATCGCCATCATCGGGAACGCGCTCTTGTACTGCGGGGTCATCATCGCGACCGGCGCGGGGCCGATCCCGGGCGGAGCGCGGTAGCCCGGTTGCTGCTGGCCCCACGCACCCTGCTGCTGGCCCATCCCAGGAGCAGCGACGCCGGCCATCGCCATGCGCGCCGGGTTGCGCGGGTCGATGCGAAGCTCGATTTCGGTGCCCGGCTGCACGCTCGGAAGCTGCAGCTCGCTGATCAGCTGCTCGAACGTGGCGTGATAGGGCGCGCCCATCTGCGGGTGCACCTCGACGGTGAGAATCAGCTTCAGGTGGCGGTGCCCCATGACGGCGACCGAGCCGCCGGTGGTCCCGAGCTGAAGGATTCGCCCGCGTGCGGGGGTGCCGGTGCGCAGAAGCTCGTCGGTCTGCTTCTGGCTCTTCATGAGCGCACCCATGATGATCACCACGAGGGCGATCGGCAGGATGGTGCTCACGAGAATGATGACGATGGTCATGCTGCCCATGGAACCTCCAACCTAACGGATGCTCGACCGATCGAGCACCTCAAAAGCAAAAGGCGCTTCGGGGCGGCCCGGAGAGCCTCTCATTCGAGGCTCGCTGTATCCTCGGACCGACGCCGATGATCCCGCCGGAGCTAGCGAGCTTGGTTCTGAACGCCGTGGACGAGTCCACGGGCGTAATGATCGTCGGCCTCCGAGGAGGGACCGAGCAGCGGCTCTACGTGAACCAGCGGGCCGCCGAGATCCTCGGATGGCGGCGCGAGGATCTCGAGGAGAAGTCGCTCGGCGAGATCTTGGCGCCCGAAGAAGTCCCGCGCTTCACCGAGCTCATCGCCGGCTGGCGACAGGGCCGAGACGCCCCGCGCAAGATCGAGATCGTTTACCTCGCCGAAGACGGCCGCCGCGTTCCGGTAGAGGCGACCGCGTTCGAGGTTGCGGACGAGGGTGGCAGGCACATCGTCGCCTTCTACTACGACATCTCCGAGCGCGTGCGCGCGCGCGAGGCCCTCGCCGCCTCGGAGCTCCGGTTCCGGCAGCTCGCCGAGGCGTCCCCGGACTCCATCACCGTCATCCAGAACGGACGCTTCGTCTATGCGAACCCGGCGGCGGTGCGGGCGCTGGGCTTCGCCGACATGGCGGAGCTCATCGCGAGGCCGCTGCCCGAGCTGCTCGAGCCCGACGAAATGGCGGTCATGCAGGAGCGCATTGCACGCGTTCGCGCGGGCGAGCAACTCGGACCCCGCGAATACGGAGGACGGCGCAAGGACGGGACCAAGACCGCGCTCGAGATTTCGTCGATCGCGATCGAGCTCGACGGCAAGCCTGCGGTCGTCGCGTTCGGCCGCGACCTGTCCGAACGAAAGGCGATGGAGGCCGAGCTGCGACGATCCGAGCGCATGGCGACGATCGGCATGCTCGCCGCCGGGGTTGCTCACGAGATCAACAACCCGATGGCCTATGTCATGCTCAACCTCGAGCAGCTGCGGTCGCGCTTATCCGCACCTCTCCAAGGGGCCGAGGATGCCAAAGAGGCCCGGGAGCTGGCCGAGGCGTGCCTCGATGGCTGCCAGCGCGTGGCGTCGATCGCTCGGCAGCTCCTTCTTTTCAGCCGTCCCGAGCGCCCGCCCGGCGTCGTCGACGTCACCGAGACGGTTCAAGCCGCGCTCAACCTCGCGGCGAGCCCGCTTCGCCGCGTCGCTCGAGTCGAGAAACGGATCGCCGGGCCGCTCTTCGTCCGCGCAGAGGAGCGGCGGCTCACGCAGGTCTTCCTGAACCTGCTGCTGAACGCGACCGAGGTGCTCGGCGATCGAAGCGCAGAGCAGAACGAGATCGCCGTCGGGGTGCGCAGCGACGGCGATTCGGTGCTCGTCGAGGTCTCGGACAACGGCCCGGGCATACGCGCGTGCGACCTCGAGCGGATCTTCGAGCCCTTCTTCACCACGAAGCCTTCGGGGACCGGTCTCGGTCTCGCGATATCGCGCTCGATCGTAGAATCGTTTGGCGGGACCCTCGAGGTGCTCGTTCCCGAGAACGGCGGCACGACGTTTCGTGTTCGCCTCGCCCGAGTGCAGCGCGAGCCGATGCCGCTGCCCGTACCCGAGGTAGAGCCTCATCGCCGGGCTTCCGTCGTGGTGATCGACGACGAGCCCCTCGTCGCGCGGGCGCTGTCGAAGATGCTTCGCGCCAAGCACGACGTGACCGTACACACGTCCGCTCGCGAGGCGCTCGAGCGGCTCCTCGAGGGCGCCCCGGTCGAGGTCGTCGTCTGCGATCTCGCAATGCCGGAGCTGACGGGGATGGAGCTCTACGCTCGGCTATGCGAAGCGCGCGCCGAGTACCGCGAGCGCTTCATCTTCGTCACCGGAGGAACGACGACGCAGGAGGCTTCGACGTTCGTCGCGACGGTGTCCGCCCGAACCCTGCCGAAGCCGTTCGACATGGAGGCGATCGAATCGGCGATCCGCGAGTGCCTGGCGCGGTCGTCTTGACCTATCGCAAGAGGCGTCGATCGAGCACGAGAAGCAGCAGGAAGCCCGACGCCACGACAGCGGCAGCGAAAACGAACATCGCCTCGTAGCTCGTCACCTCGACGATGGCTCCCAAGAGGGGGCCACCGAGGAGCGTGCCGGCGTCGAACAACGCCGTGAAGACGGCCAACGCGGCGCCGCGCTCGGTCGGGCGAGCGCGTTCGATGACGAGGCCGAGGAGGATGGGGAACGTGTAGCCGTGACCCGCGCCGGCCAGCGCTCCTGCGACGACCAGGTGCGTCCGCGAGCTCGCCATCGCCAGCAGGATCAAGCCTGTCGTCATCAGCGCCATCGCCAGACCGAGCACCCGCTTGGGGCCGGCGCGCTCCGGCAAGGAGCCGGCGAAGACGCGCAGCGACGCGGCGACGATCGCGTAGGCCGCGAAGAAATCGCCGATCGTCCCGACGCCGAGCGCGAGCACATAGGTCTTGAGCAGGATGAAGTACGCGGCAAGGGCGAGAGCAAAGAACACGCCCGCGGTCCAGAGGGGGATGAGCTTTCGTTCGAGCACCGCGGCGAGGACACCGCGAGGCGGCTCACCTTCGGCGCGTCTCGGCTCGGGCACCGGGAGCGAGAGCAACAGGGCGATCAGGTTCGCTGCCGTGCCGGCGACGAAGAGGAGGGTGTAGCCGCCTCTGCCGATCAGCGCGTCACCGAGCACCCCGCCGATCGCCATCGGCAAGAGGCCCGAGACGCCGAAGAGGCCGATACCCTCGATCCGCCGCGAGCTCGGGATGAGGTCCGACGCGAGCGCAAAGAGCGACGCGAACAGCATCGCCTCGGAGACGCCGTGCGCGATCCGGACGGCGTAGAGGAGCGGGCCCCAATGATCGATGGCGAAGTAGGCTGCGCAGGCGACCGTGCCGAGCGCCCCGCCGAAGAGCAGGATCGGACGCCGCCCGCGCACGTCCATCACGCGCCCGACAGGAGGCCGCGAAAGGATCGCGCAGGCGCTCATCACGCCGGACAAGACGCCGATGTCGATCTCGCTCGCGCCGAAGGTGACGAGGAGCCCCGGGAGATGCAGGTAGAGATAGAACGACAGGGCGTAGAGAAAGTGCGCCGCCGAGAGCACGACGAAGGATCGCGTGAGGAGAGGCTCGCGCACGGCTGGCGGCCGGCAGCATAGTCGGGCATGGTCGCCCCGCCATGCTCGTCATGAAATTCGGCGGCAGCTCTGTCGCCGACCGTCACCAAATCACCAAGGTCCTCGGCATCGTCAGGAGTCTGACTGCGAAGAAGCCGCTCGTCGTTTCCTCGGCGCACAAGGGCATCACCGACGCGCTGGTACGAGCCGCGCGCGATGCTGCGTCCGGCAGGTTCGATCCCGAGCCGGTCCTCTCCAGGCAGCGCGGCGTCGCGAAAGAGCTCGGTTGCGCGCCCGACCTGCTCGACCCGCTCTTCGCCGAGTTCTCGGATTTGCTTCGCGGCGTCCACCTGGTGCGCGAGCTCTCGAAGCGCAGCCTCGATTTCGTGGCGAGCTTCGGCGAACGCTGGAGCGTGCGGGTCATCGCCGACTTCTTCCGGCGCGAAGGCCTCCCCGCCCGTGCGTATGACGTCTGGGACCTCGGCTTCATCACCGATGCCGAGTTCGGTTCGGCGCGGCCGCTGCCCGGCTTCGAACAGCGCGCCAAGGCCGCGGTCGCCGCGCTCCCGGAGGGTGAGGTGCCGATCGTCACCGGGTTCGTCGGCAAGACGGCTGCGGGCGACATCACCACGGTCGGCCGCAACGGGAGCGATCTCACGGCGACGCTCATGGCCAGCGCCATCGGCGCGACCGAGGTGCAGATCTGGAGCGACACCGACGGCGTGATGACCGCCGATCCGAGCGTCGTCTCCGGCGCGCGCAACATCCCGGCGATGCGCTTCGAGGAAGCGGCCGAGCTTGCCTACTTCGGGAGCCGCGTGCTCCACCCGGCGACGCTCTTGCCCGCAATGGCGGCGAAGATCCCTGTTCGCGTCCTCAACACGAACCGGCCGGAGCACCCGGGAACCGTGATCGCCGAGGCAGCGGACAACCCGCGCGAGGTGACGAGCATCGCCTACAAGGAGGGCCAGCTCGTCCTGACGATCAACTCGACGCGGATGTTCGGCGAGAGCGGCTTTCTCGGCCGGGTGTTCGAGGCCTGCGCACGGCACGGCGTGGTCGTCGACGTGGTCACCACGTCCGAGGTGAGCGTCTCGATCACCGCGAACGCCAAGGAGCCTCTCGAGCGCGCTGCGGCGGAGCTCGCCAAGACGATCGGCGAACGCGAGGTTCAAATCCACGCCGGTCGGAGCATCGTCGTCATCGTCGGCCAGCACCTCGCGCGCAAACCCGGGCTCGGCGCCGAGATCCTCGCGGCGGTCGCGCGCGCCGGGGTGAACGTCGAGATGATCAGCCACGCGTTCGGCTCGATCAACCTGAGCATGGTCGTGAAGGACGAAGACGTCGCGAAGACGGCGCTCGTCCTGCATCAGGTATTGTTCGAGCGATGACGACGAACCTGTTCCGATGGATGGTCGCGGCGCTTTGCGTCGCCTGCTCGGCCGAGGTGCCGTCGAGCGACGTCCCTGCCGAGGGCACCGGCGTTCCGCCCGCGCAGCCGCCGCAAGCCGGGCCCGCGCAGTCCGCTACCCCGGCGGCATCCGCGGGCCTGCCGAGCGCGCCGGCTGCGCCCACGGTGTCGATCCCGTTCGAGCGTGTCGTCGAAGGCGCCGTGCATTCGATCGGCTTCGGCGAGAAGAAGAAGGCCGCGCTCGGCGCCGGTGTCGCGTGGCTCGAGCAAGGCGGAAAGTGGGCACCGATGCCGAAGCCGCCCGGCGACACGAGCGGCTCACGCATCTTCTTCGGTCGCGACGATCAACCGCGGATCATGGGGGCCGCCGGTGACGCGTTCGTCTACCTGCGATTCAAGAACGGCGCATGGAAGGTCGGTGAGGAAGAGATCGCCGGGCTCGCCGTGGCGCCGAAGTCGCCGCTCTACGGCGTCCTCGGTCACGCCGATCCCGAGGTGGTTTGCAAGATGGGCGCAAACTGCATCATCAAGCGCCGCTCGGGCTGGAAGCTCTACGATCCGCCGGCGATGACCGCGATCCCCGAGGTCGAGCTCTGTGGGACCCAGCCGTGGGCGTTCGAGGGCAAACAGATCTGGAAGGTCACCGACACGGCGTTTCAGCCTCTTGCCGCGGCGCCGACCTTCACCAAAGCAGAAGGGCTTTGGGCGGTCGCCGAGAACGACATCTGGGTGGTCGAGCGATCGCCCGCCGGCGTGCATCATTTCGACGGATCGAAATGGTCGTCGGCGCGCGCGCCCATCGACGGGCCGCGCGCCGTCTGGGCTTCCGGCCCGAGCGATGTCTGGATCGCCGGTGATGGGGGCGCCGCACGCTTCGACGGCAAGGCGTGGAGCGTCGTCTCCGATTTGCCGAAGAACCTCGTCACCGTGAACGGCACGTCGCCTACCGAGATCTGGCTCGGCGGCGAAGGCGGCCTCTTCCGGCGCCGAGCGCAATAGCGACCAGCGCGAGCGCAGACAGAGCGGGCCCGGAGGACCCTCGCCCCGAGCTGCAGTCGCAGCCGTCGCCCTCTTCGCGGTCCGGTGCGCCGCCGCCTGCGCCGGTCGCACCGGGGCCGCCGCTCGCAGCGCTCGTGACCATCGTCCCGGTCGTGGCTCCGGGACCCGAAGCGCCGCCACCTCCGCCGCCGGTCCCGCCCGTCGGCGAATCCGTGACGTGCTCGTACGCACCGACGGCCGGAGGGCTCGCGCGCAAAAGCCCATCTCGATCCGTGACGAATCCGTCGGCGATGTGATCGACGCCGGCAGCGCGCGCCGGCGAGTCGTCGAGGAGATGGAAGTCGTCAGCCGCCGCGTCGACGAAGCGCGCCGCAGCCGTATCGCTCACGAACACGTTGCCTTCGGATGCCCAGCCGACGTCGTTGCTGATCGCGATCGCACCCTCGGCGCCGATGACGAGGTTGTTCCACGCCACGCCGTTCTCGATTTGATCGCCAAAGACGCGGACCGCGGAGCCCCCGAAGCCCAAGATCGTGTTGTGGGCTACGCGGTAGGCGACCGGCCCCGGGGTCATGTTGAGGTTCGCGTAGATCCCGTCGGCGCCGAAGCGCGCGATGACGTTGTCGGCGAAGGTCGAGTCGTAGGCGCCGAGGACGATGATGCCCATCTGCGGGCCGTCCGAGAGGCTGTTGCGACGAACGTCGCAGCTCGAATACGTCCCGATCTGAAGGCCCTGCTGCTGGAACTCGACGCCTGCCCCGCCGACGCGACGGATGACGTTGTCGTGCACGCCGCAGCCTTGGCGCGCCATGCCCACCTGCATGCCGTCCCAGCCGGTGTCCTCGATCAGCATGTGATCGATCTCGATGCCCTCGAGAAAGTGCGGCTGGTGAACCTCTCGCTGGTTATCGCATGTGATCGTGTGGCCGCCCGACTGCGTGCTGCCCACGTAGAAGCCTTCGCCGCCGGTGTCGTGCACCCACATATGGTGAAGGTGCACGTTGCGCTGGACGAACACGTCTTGATCGGCGCTGCCGTCGCAGAGCGGGTCGGTCTTCGACATGACCCCGGCAAAGCCGGTCTCGTAGACCTCGATGTGGTCGGCCTCGTAGTCGGTGCTCTTGTCGAGGAACCAGAGGCCGACGCCGGGGTACGGCTCGGTTGCAGGCGCACGCACGCGAAAGCCGTAGGACACGTTCGGATCGCCCGTCCCGGTCAGGTGAAAGTGGTGCGAGCTCCCCTGAAAGTCGATCGCGTAGGCGCGGTCCTCGTTGGAGACCTCGACGACGCCGCCGCAGTTCTTGATGACAATTGGGTTATTTTCGTCCCCCCGGATCTCGCGAAAGCGGATGTACTCGTACGACCCAGCCATCACGCAGACGACATCGCCTGGCTGGTAGCCGAGCTCGGTGCCGTTCACCGCGGTCGTGCCTGGCATGACGGTATGGGTGCACCCGCAGTCGCCACCGGCGTGAGCCGGCAGCGCGACGAGGACCGAGGACGCGGCGAGCGCGATGAGGGTGCAAAATCGAACAGTCGTCCGCATCGGCTCATCCTACCGAGCCGAGCACGCGCGTCCAGCGTTCAGCGCACGTGACGATCGATCGCGCGGCGAAGCTCGCGCACCGCTTCGCTCAACCCGAGAAAGATCGCATCGGCGACCACGCTGTGCCCGATGTTTACCTCGACGATCGCAGGGATGGAGATGACCGGGCCGAAGTTGTGCCGAGTCAGGCCGTGGCCCGCAGCGACCTCGAGCCCGAGATGCGCGCCGAGATCCGCCGCACGCGCCAGCCGCTCGAGCTGCCGCGCGCGCTCGCCGTGCTTGCCGGGCTCGCAGGCGTGGCAGTACTCGCCCGTGTGAAGCTCGATCTGCCTCGCCCCGACGTCGCTCGACAGACGGACGGCGTCCTCTTCGGGAGCGATGAAGAGGCTGACGCGGGCGTCGATCTTGGCAGCCGCGGCGACGAACTTCTCGATCTGCGCGCGCTGGCCCTTCACGTCGAGCCCGCCTTCGGTGGTGCGCTCCTCGCGGCGCTCCGGGACCAGGGTGATCGTGTCCGGGACGATGCGGCTGGCGATCTCCAGCATCTCGTCCGTGGCGGCGCACTCGAGGTTCAAGTGCGAGCTGACCGAGGCGCGAAGGCGGGCGACGTCGTCGTCGGTGATGTGGCGCCGATCCTCGCGGAGGTGGGCGGTGATCCCATCGGCTCCCGCGGCCTCGCATACGTGCGCGGCGAAGAGCGGGTCGGGATAGCGGGTACCACGCGCGTTGCGCACCGTAGCGACGTGGTCGACGTTGACGTGGAGACGGACGGACACGACCCGTCTCTAGCACGGATTTTCCGGCGCGATTGGTCGCCCCCACTGTTCTCTCCTGTGCTCCTCGGACCGGCTTTCGGCTGTGCCGGTCCCGCGAAAGCTGGACTAGCCTGACCTCGATGATGCGCCCCCCGCAGCAGAATCCGCTCGAGCCCTTGCAGCAGCTCTTCATCAACCACGAGCTCCTCGTGCGCGAAGCGCATCGCCCCAAGGGTGAAGACCTCGGCAGCGTTCGGAAGATCGGCATCCTCGGCGGCGGCACCGCCGGCTGGTTCACCGCGCTCGCGCTCCGGGCGCAGATCCCGGATCTCGAAGTCTCGGTGATCGAGACGCCTTCGATCCCGATCATCGGCGTCGGCGAAGCGAGCGTTCCGAGCCTCCTCGCGTTCTTGCACCATTACCTGAAGCTCGACGTCGGCGAGCTCACCAAGGAGGTCCGGCCCACCTGGAAGCAGGGCATCCGTTTCGAGTGGGGGCTCCCCGGCGACTACGTGTTCCAGGCCCCCTTCGATTGGGAGGTCAACGGGATCGGCATGCTGGGCTCGATGGGTGAGACCGGCAACGTGAGCACCTTCACCCTCCAGGGCGTCTTGATGGCAAAGGACGTGACGCCGGTCATCAAGGTGCAAGGGCAGGTGCAATCGCTCCTCCCGATGCTGGCGTTCGCGTACCACCTCGACAACGCACGGCTCGTCGCCTACCTGCGCAAGACCGCGATAGCGCGCGGCGTCCGCCACCTCGATTGCAAGATCACCGACGCGAAGGTCGCGGCGCCTTCCGGCGAGGAGCAGGACCCGACCATCGAGCACCTCGTGGCAGAGGACGGGACGAAGCTCGAGTTCGACCTCTACGTCGACTCGTCGGGCTTTCGATCGTTTCTCCTGGAGCAGAAGCTCGGTATCGGGTTTCAGAGCTACGCGTCGAGCCTCTTCACCGACTCGGCGCTGGCATTCAACTCGCCGCACGGCGGCAAGCTGAAGCCGTACACCACCGCTCGCACGATGGAGAGCGGGTGGTGCTGGAACATTCCGATCTTCGAGGACGATCACCTCGGGTACGTCTATTCGTCGTCGTACATCTCCGACGACGAGGCGCTCGCCGAGGCGAAGAAGCTGTGGCCGAAGATGACCGGCGAGCGCGTCGTGCGCTTCAAGTCGGGGCGGCACGACCGGCTCTGGGTGGGCAACGTGTACGCGATCGGCAACGCCTATGCGTTCGTCGAGCCGCTCGAGTCGACGGGGCTGCTCATGATCATGCGTGCGATCACCGCGCTCGTGCGGTCGTTTCCTCTGGGCCCCGATCGCGCGCCGATGAAGCGCTTCGTCAATACCTCGATCGGACGCGACTGGGACCGCCTCCGATGGTTTCTCGCCGCGCACTACAAGTTCAATCGGCGAATCGACTCGCGCTTCTGGCAAGAGGTAAGAGAAAAGGTCGACGTCTCCGGCATTCAAGAGGCGCTCGATCTCTTCCGCACGCAGGGACCGCTCTCGCTCCTGCCGCGCGCGATGCGCTCCAGCTTGAACGAGATCGCCGGGATCTACTTCTATGGTCTTCACGGGCTCGATTGCATCCTCCTCGGCCAGAAGGTCCCGCATCCCAAGCTCGAGCGCGGCCCGACGAACGAATGGCGGGCCCGGCGGCAAGCTGCTGTCGACTTCACGCGGCGCGCGCTTCCTCAAGAAGAGGCCCAGAAGGCGGTGCGCGAGCACCCCGAATGGCTCGACAGGCTCGTGAACAACCCGCAGGGGTGGGTCGCCAAGATGACGGCGTTCTTGTGAGCCGTCCGCACGGCCCCGGCGTTCTCTTCGCCACCGCGCTCCTGGGATGTGGCGGTGACGTCGCACGGCCTCCTCTGCGGGGTGCGTTGCCGGCCGCTTCGGTCGCCGCTCCGAAAGCCGCCGGCACGCCCGGTCCCTCGTCACCCGCGTCGGGCGACGGCACGCGCGCGCATCCCTATCCGATGCCAAAGGCCGGCTCGATGCGGATTGCGGTCCCTGCATCGCGCGAGCCGGCTGCGGGCTTTCGCCTTTCGGAGCCTGCCGACATCGTCATGCGCTCCGACGACGGGCCGTTCGCATACAAGATGCCGAATGGCGTGAGCGGCTCGTGCGCCTCGCCCTGCGTGATTCCCTTTGCCGTACCCGGCCCCTACCGCCTCGAGGCCGACGAGCCCAGGAAGGTCACGATCGAGATCAAGGCGCCGATCGAGCGCCAGGCCATCGATCGAGAGCGGACGATCAAGCTCGTGCCCGAGGCGACAGGTGATGCTCGCGGGCGCGTCGCCGAGGCGACGATCGACGTGCCGGTGCCCGGCGCGCGCGTCCAGCTCGGATATCGGCCCGTCTTCGTGAAGGGCACCAAGGAGAAGAGGAAGCCGCCGCAAGGGCGCGAGACGAGGCGCGTGCTCGATACCCTCAAGGCGATGCCGGTAGAGCTCCTCGGGCCGCGGCACTCGATCATGAACTCGCGATCGGTCGACCCGAAGGATGGTTGGTACACGCTCAACTTCGATGCCGAGCCGGGGCGCTATGTGCTGCGCGTCGCTCCACAGCCGCCCAGGACGCTCGATGTCACCTCGGTCGAGGTGCGGGTCGAATCGTTCGAGCGCGAGGCGCTCGGGGGCACTGCCGTTCCGCCGATTTCACAAGGCCGGGATCTCGTCGTGCTCGGAGTCGAGGGCAAGCTCACCGTCGAAGCCGAGCCGCGGCCGGCCCTGCGCGATACGTGGATCTCGGTGGAGCCCGAATCCGATATAGCTTGGACGTGGGATCACGCTTCTCTTTCCGTGAGCGTCGGAGACAAGCGGCTGAGCGATTGCAACGTTTCTCCCTGCTTCGCGGTCGGCGCTCGAGGTTTGACGCGCATCGCGACCAGCCGACTGGATGAGGCGGCGACCGTCGACGTGATCCTTCACCGTCTGCCGACGCCACCCATCTCGCTGACGTTACCGCTCGGCTCCCCCATCGACGTTCAGACCGTGAAGCAGGCCGGCGACGATCCGCGAGGCGCCTTCTTCGACTTTGCCGTCGACGTCGAGGCGGGAGCGGCGCTCGTGGTGACCGCAAAGGCCGAGGGCGACTTCGCATCGGGGACGATCGTCGACGCGGCCGACCGCTTGGCGCGCATCAGCGTCATTCGCGGGAGCGAGCTGCTCGAGGTTCCGAGGTGGGCGACACCGTTCTCGGAGCCGGGCATTCGCCAGGGCGTGAGCTTCACAGAGCTCGAGGCAGCCAAGAGCGGCCGCTTGGTTCTTCGGCTCGACGGGCAGGGGCATGCGCCCCCCAGGAAGATCTCGTTGCGGCACGAGCGCGGCGAATCGAAAGAAGCTGGAGACAGGTGAGCGTGGAGGCAACGTGACGATCTATCTGCTGGCACTCGCGATCGGCGTCGTGTCGGGCCTCCGTGCCATGACCCCGCCAGCAGCAGTGAGCTGGGCGGCGCGCCTCGGCATCCTTCCCGTGGGTGGGACCTGGTTGGGATGGCTCGCGAGCGCCTGGGCGCCTTGGGTGTTCACGGCGCTCGCCGCGATCGAGCTGGTGACCGATCAACTGCCCAAAACGCCGAGCCGAAAGGTGCCGGTGCAGTTTGGCGCGCGCATCCTGACCGGTGCGCTCGGCGGCGCAGCGATCGGGACGGCGGCCCAGAGTTGGGTCGCCGGTGCCGTGCTCGGCGTGCTCGGCGCGGTGATTGGCACCTTCGGTGGTGCGAAGGCACGCGGCGCGCTCGCCGAGAGATTCGGCCGCGACCTTCCCGCGGCGCTGATCGAGGACGCGGTCGCCCTCGGAGGAGCGGCGCTCATCGTCCTCTCGCTTCGCTGACATCATGCGCGCTGCCTTTGCCTTCTTCCTCGTGGCGTGCGCTTCCTCTACGGAGCAGGCGACCGGCCACGGCTCGAAGCCGGCGGCGCCGCGCGCCTCGGTCTCGGCCTCGGCTTCGGCGACCGCGTCGTCGCCGCCTGCGCTGGGTGTCTT
This sequence comes from Polyangiaceae bacterium, assembly GCA_041940405.1. Classification (GTDB taxonomy): domain Bacteria; phylum Myxococcota_A; class Polyangia; order Polyangiales; family Polyangiaceae; genus Xiheicaenibacterium. Next base: position 3,259 of record JBGTSH010000098.1, on the reverse strand, counting down.
CGTCGAGGGCGAGTGCCGCGCTGCGGAACGCGGCGACTGCTTCACGTCGGCCGATGGCTTTCGAGCCATTCACCCGTTCCCGCTCGCTCGGACCTACCGCGCCGTCGCCGTGCTGCCGAACGGCGAGGTGTGGATCGTCGGAGACGAAGGGACGATCCTTCGCATCGTTCGCGGAGAGAAGGGAGAGCGCAAGCTATCGACGATCAGCGTTCCGAAGACGCCGACCTTCGCCGACACCGTCGAGGAGATCGATGGCAGCTCCTACAACCCGGCGGACTGGCCGGGCGCCAGCATCATGAAGTCGGACTACGACGCGATCTCGGCGCTCGGCCCGAACGACGTTTGGATCGCGATCGGCGGCGGCAACGCCGCGTTCTGGGGCGGCAAGGCATGGCACATCGAAGAGATGCCGAGCCTCGGTGGAGCGGGCGACGCGTTCATGCGCGACGAGCGCGGACGGATCTGGATGAGCGGAGCGCTCGGCGCCGGCCTGTTCTCGAAGGAGCAGCGGCCGATGATCTACGACACGAGCGGCGGCGACGTCGACTCGAGCAAGGGACCGAAGATACCGACGAGCAAGCGCATTCGCGCGATCGCACGGCAAGGCGACGAAGTGTGGGCCGCAGGCTTCGACGGCGCGCTGTTCGTGAGCAAGAAGGGTGAAGCCTTCGTCCCGGTGCCGGTCCCCGCCCAGGAGCGAGAGAACTTCTGGGGCCTCTGGCTGGATCAGGAGAGTAAGACGGGCTTTCTGCTCGGCAACGACGTGTACCGAAAGACCGGCGATCGCTTCGACGACAAGCTCGATCTAGAGGACACGGCGTACGACATCTGGTCGGCGCCGGGCGGGCGTTCGGTCTGGGCGGTCGGCTGGTGGGCCCATCGGCTCCAAGGGGGCGCGTTCGTGAAGGTCCCGATCGAGGGGTATCGCGCTGGCGATGACTCCGTTGTCAGCCTCGGCGCGAGCAGGTTCGAGGCCGTCGACGGTCGCGACTCGGCCGATGTGTGGATGGCCGGGGCGATGGGCGGCATCTATCACTTCGACGGAACGTCGCTCAAAGAGCTGTTTCCACGAGAGACCGACGAAGAGATCGCCGGCATCGAGTGGACGTCGGACCGCAGCTGGGTTGCGGCGACCGGCGACGGCAAGCTCCTCAGCGGCACGTTGGATACCGACGAGATCACGGCCGAGCCGTCTCCGATGAAAGACATCTGGACGCTTCGCAAGCTCGCATCCGGCGACCTGATCATGGCCTCGTGTCGAGACATTCAGGTCAAATCGGCATCCGGATGGAAGGCGCTCCCCGAGCCGCCCGGCTGCGTGAAAGAGATCGGCGGTCTCCGCCCCGACGACCTGTGGGCCGTCGGCAGCAAGAACTTGGTCGACGGCTTCGTGTGGCGCTTCAAGAGAGGCGCGTGGGCGCGGATCCACACGGGGCTCGAGAAGGAGCTCTATGACATTGCGGTCGCCTCCGACGGTACCGCATGGATCGGCGGAGAAGGCGTCCTCTTCCGCTCGTCGGGCGACGCGCTCAAGACCATCGCGCGCCACGAGTACGACGACTACCGAGCCATTGCGCTCAAGAGCGCGGACGACGTTTGGATCGCGGGAGATTCGAACGAGATCGGCTCGGCCGGCGTGGCCCTGCACTGGAACGGCAAGAAGCTCGAGCGACACGAGCGCCTCACCGGGAACTTCCTCGACGCGATCGCCTTCGGATCCGGCGGCGAGATCTGGGCCGTGGGGCTCGGCGGCGTCGGCGCTCGCTACGACGGCAGCAGGTTCACGCCGATCGCGACGGGCACCGATCAGACCTTGGAGCGCTTGCTCGTGCACTCGAGCGGAACGGTGCTCGCCGTCGGACGCGGCGGGACGCTCTTGCGGCGCGATCCGCCGAAGCCGAAGTGAGCTCGAGCTACAGCCGCCCGTCGACGATCCGCTTCACGATCGCGCGGTAGTACGTCGCGAGCAGACGGTCGCGCTCTTTCCAGGTCGCGCCACCGGTCGGAAGATGCGTCGCGATGACGAACTCGCGGCCCCAACCGGGTACGGGTTGGTCGTCGGGATCGAGCACCGGAAAGCACGCGTAACCGACGTCGAGGAGCTGGCCGTCGGTGCCATTGCCGAGCTTGGAGAAGATGCGCCAGCGGCCGTGGCTGCGCTCCTCGATGTAGTCGATGTCGTGCCCTGTCTGGAGCAGGATCGCCGGGTCTTTGCTGAGGCCGCCGAACGGACCCTTGTCCGACCCTTCTGCGCCGTACAGCAGGACCTTCACGTCCTGCCATTGCAGATCTGTCATCTTCGTCGCCGGCTCTTCTCGGTGCAAGACGATGCGCTTCATCGCCTCGGCGATCGTGAGCCCCGAAAGGTGGTTCGCCGGTCCCGTGGTCGAGTCGGGGCTGATGTCGATCGTCGGCCCGCCTTCTTCAGCGAACGTGTAGCCGAGGCCGGGCGCCGCCTCGCCGTAGTTCCCCCCGAAGGTTTCGCTGCCGGGGCGCCCGAGCCAGTCCTGGTGGATGAGCTGGTTGGCGTTGGTGCGGCCGCCGATGTTGTGGAAGTAGCGGCCGAGCGCGTTCGAAGAGAACGGATCGTAGTCGTAGGCAACGACCGAGGTGACGAGATCCCCGAGCGGATAGCCGTCGACGCTCGCGGTGAGGCCCACCTCACCCGCGGATTGGAAGCGCAGCTCGCGGCCCGCGTTGGCTGCGGCGAGGAACTTCGAGGTGCTCCACGGCTGGTATGCCTCATCGTGCTTGCCGTTCGAGAGGTATCGGTAATGCGGCACGCCGTTCACGCGGCGGATGAGGATGACGGTGACGTAAAGATCGTCCGGCACGATGCCGGCGAGCGACGTGGTGTCGATTTCGACCTCGGCGTTCGAGGGCAGGTAGGTGACCTCACCACCGCCGGTGATCGAGATCGTCGCGCTCGTGTCGGTGACCGGGCACGCGAGCTCTCGATCCTCGAACGACGGAAAGCGCTTGTCGCCACAGATGTCGTAAAGAAACTGCGGCGGCCAAGAGTTGTCGATCGCCTCTTGGCAGGGATCGGGCACGTCGTCCGAGATGTCGGGGATCGGATCGGGAACGTAGGTCCCGCCTTCGCCGCCGGCTCCGCTCATCGTCGCGCCCGTCGTGGTGGAAGATCCGGGACCGCCCGCTCCGGCGCCGGTCGTCGCGCCGCCGCCCGCACCGCTACCACCGGTGCCGCCGCCGTCGTCGCACGCGGCGAGAAGCCCGAGGAGCAGGACGACGCCGCTGG
>JBGTSH010000097.1:0-30414 GCA_041940405.1 Polyangiaceae bacterium | reverse complement strand
CACCGGCGTCGACGTGGGCGGCTAGGAGTCTCACGGTGCTGCAGTCTACAGCAGCGTGCAGCGGACGCCGAGCTGGGGTAGATGCGCGGGATGCAGATCGTGCACGGCCCCGCAGAGCTCCGCGTCGCATGTGACGCCGCGAGGACTCGAGGCGACCGCGTCGGGCTGGTTCCGACGATGGGGGCGCTGCACGCGGGTCACGTACGCCTGATCGAAGAGGCCGCTCGCCACACCGGGTTCGTGGTGGTCACCATTTTCGTGAATCCGACCCAATTCGGGCCGAACGAGGACTACGCCAAGTACCCCCGCACGTTCGACCCCGACTGCGCGCTCGCGCAGGCGCACGGCGCATCGCTGGTCTTCGCCCCGGAGGCCGGCGCGATGTACCCCGAAGGAGAAGAGACGCGCGTCCGCGTCGGCCGCACGGCGGCCGCCCTCTGCGGAGAGCACCGCCCCGTGCACTTCGAGGGCGTCACGACGATCGTGACGAAGCTGTTCGCCCTCGCCGGCCCGGGGACCGCATTCTTCGGCAAGAAGGACTACCAGCAGCTTCAGGTCGTCAGGCGCATGACCCGCGATCTGTTCCTGCCGGTCGAGGTGGTAGGCGTACCGACGGTTCGCGAGCCCGACGGCGTCGCACTCTCGTCACGCAATCGTTACCTCTCCGCCGAAGCGCGCGAGAAGGCCCGGGCAATCCCCGAAGGGCTGTCGCTCGCCGCGCGCGCCTTCGAGCGTGGGGAGCGCAGAGCTGCCGAGCTCGTTCGACTCTGCCGCGAACCGATCGCGGCCGTCGCCGACTCGATCGACTACGTCACCGTCGCCGACGCCGACTCGGTGGTCCCGATCGAGGAGGGCACGACGCCGGACCGCGCCGTCATCGCGGTCGCCATTCGCCTCGGCGGCGCTCGCCTCATCGACAACGTCGTCCTCGGTGAGGACCCCGCGCCCCTGGAGCGGCCTTGAGCGCGCGCGGCGTCTTCGTCGTCGTCGAAGGAATCGACGGCGCCGGAACCACGACCCAGGTCGAGCGCTACGCCGCATACCTTCGCGAGCGCGGGCGTGAGGTCCACGTCACGCGCGAGCCGAGCACCGGACCCGTCGGCACGTTCATCCGTGAGATCCTCGGCGGGCGGGTGAGCCTGCCGTCGAGCCCCGAGGGCGATCTCATGGCGTGCCTCTTCGCAGCGGACCGACTCGACCACGTCCGGGGTGAGGTCGAGCCCGCGCTCGCTCGCGGCGCCGTCGTGCTCTCGGACCGATACGACCTCTCGAGCCTCGCCTACCAATCCGTCGCGACGAGCTCGCGGCTGCCGGCGCACGAGCTCGTAGCCTGGATCCGCAACCTGAATCGATTCGCCCGCCGTCCCGACGTCACGCTGGTCGTCGACGTCTCGCCCGAGGTCGCCGCCGGGCGCCGGCAGAGGCGCGGCGGCGCCGAGGATCTCTACGAGAAGGTCGCGCTGCAAGCGCGCCTCGCCAAGGCCTACGCCCACGCCGAGGCCCTCGTCCCCGGCGACAAGGTGGTCCACGTCCGCGGCGACGGCGACATCGAGTCGGTCACCGACGCGATCGTCGCGGCGCTCTCTCCCTGGGTCGAGGGCGGCTGAGGGCGGGCGAAGATGAGCCCGCTCCGCATCTTGCTCCTCGCGATCCTCGCGTACCTGCTCGTGCGCACGGTGCGGCGCTACATGCCGCAAGCGCCGAAGAAGATCCCCCCGGCGAAGAAAAAGAAGGCGCCGCTCCCGCCCGCACCCCCGGTCGAGGAGACGATCGACGGCAAGACGCCGCACGAGGTCCTCGGCGTGAGCCGCGACGCGAGCGACAAAGAGATCCGCGCCGCGTACCAGAAGCTCGTCAAGGAGTACCACCCCGACAGGGCGGCGACCCTCGCGCCCGAGATCCGCGAGATCGCCGAGAAGCGGACGCGGCAGCTCAACCGCGCCTACGAGATCCTGACGAAGGACGAGTGATCACTCGTAGCTGAAGAGTCCCAGCTCATCGGTCCTCTCGACGTCGAGGAGGGCCTGGACTTCGTCCGCGCCGAGCTTCGGCATCGACTTCAGGAGCGCCGCCTCCTTTGCGCGGTACGGCGCGTAGGCCTTCTCGTTCTCTTTCACGAGCTTCTTCCATCCGGCGTCGGCCTGGCCGCGCTCCGGGGCTGCGTCGCGCTCGGCGAGCACCTTCTTGCGTGCTTCATCCGCGGCCGGGAGCGTCGGCTTTCCGTCTCGAAGCAGCTCTTCCCAGCGCCTTCTTCGACGTTCCGAAGCGAAGATGAGCGTGCTCGGGTGCTGAACCGTCGCGAGCGTGCCATTTCGGAAGAGATCGGAGGCCGCGTCCGCGAGCGTCGCTGCGTACTTCGCGTGATCCTTCGAGGCGGCGTCGTAGGCCGCGAGCCACTTCGCGTCGAAGCGGCCGAGGAGCGCCTTTCTGAGCGCGTTCTCCCGCACGTCACCCAGCTTCAGCTCGATTTGCTGGCACGAGACCATGTGCAGCGTCGTGATCGCCAAGCCGGCTCGGCAGACGTCGATCGAGTCGAGCGCCGGAGGCTTTCCCTTCTCTTGGCCCTCGATGATCCCGAGCACTGCCATGACGCTACCGTCATCGAAGCATCCCTCTAGCGTCCTTCGTGCATCGGCAGAGGTCTGCGGTCCGCCTTGGCCGAGCGTCATGAGGAGCGCGAGCTCCAACCGGTCGAGCGACGGCGAGCTCTTCCCGCAGTCCCCTTCTCGCTCGACTGCCTTGGCCGAGCATGCCCTCGCCCTCGGCAGGTCCTTGGCGACTCCGACGCCGCGTATCAGCTGGGCGCAGCTGACGCCCGCCTCACCCGCGTCGACTGCCGCGACGAGGAGGCCTGCATACCGGTCCATCGGGCAGGTGGCGTCCGAGAGGCACTTGTCTGCAGCACCGGCGAATCCTCCGGCGGGCGCAGGTCCGGGTGCCGGATCCACGCGCCCGACCTTCGCGTAGGATGTCGCGTCGTCGGGGAGCTCGGGCTTTTCGGGCGAAGGCACGTCGGCGCCGGCCGAGGCCGAAGCTGCGGTCGTCGTGCTCGCCCCGCCATGAGAAACGATGCCGGGCGGCGCCGAGACCGATACCGATGTCGCGCCCTGTGCGGAGCCCGCAGGGGCCGGCGAGTCGGTCGGGCCGCACGCCGCGAGCGCGACCGATGCGGTCAGGAAGAACGCTCTACCAAAGAGGCGACCGGCCGGATCACGCATCGGGGCACACCATAAATGAACGCTGCTCGTGCCGGCGGGATTCCTCGCTCGCGGAGCGGCGTCACACCGACCGGATTGTCGCGCCGAGCTCGGGCGCGAGCTCTTTCCCCATTCGATACAGCGCGTCGAGCGCGGGCCTCAGACGCTGCCCCCGAGCCGACAGCTGGTAGCCACGCCCGCGCGAGAGCTTCTCGACGAGGCCGAGCTCCTCGAGCTCTCGCAGCCGCTGCGTGAGCATCTTGTCGCTCAACGAAGGGACCCGCTCCCGCAGGTCGCGATACCGGAGCGGCCCGAGCTTCAGGTGGGCGAGGAGCACGGTCTTCCACTTCCCACCGAGAACGGTGAGAGCGAGCTCGACGGGGCAGCCGAATTCCGTTCGTTGCACGCCGAGGTCTTACCGCCGCGCCGAGAGACCGACCAGCCGGAGGTCGCGCACCGGATGGTTCGTGGACGCGCCGCCCATCCGCTCGTACCTTCGCCCCGCACGGAGGTCGCATGATCGTCGAATACGTTCGCTATCGGCTCAAGCAAGGCGATGCCTCGGACTTCGAAGCAGCGTATGCGCGAGCTGCCGAGGCGCTCGCTGCGAGCCCCCATTGCTCGGGCTACGAGCTCACCCGGAGCCAGAAGGAGCCGGAGCGATACATCCTTCGCATCCACTGGGATTCGTCCGAGGGCCACCTTCAGGGGTTTCGAAAGAGCGAGGCGTTCTCGCGATTCTTCGCGGAGATAAAGCCCTACGTTTCCGAGATCGAAGAGATGGAGCACTACGAGCGAACGCGCGTCCGCTCCGAGTCGCTCTGCGACGCCGCGGGCGGGCCCGCGACGTTCTTTCGACTCGCCCACGAGATGCACCACGAAATGGCGAACGACGACCTGCTCGGCGACCGCTTCCGCCGCGCGGCGCCGACGCACGTACCGCATCTCGGGATGTGGCTCACCGAGGTCTTCGGCGGCCCGAAGCTCTATTCGCAGACGCTCGGCGACATCGGTCCCATCCTCCGCCGACATGCCGGCCAGGACATCTCGGAGACGGATCGAAAGCGGTTCTTCGATTGCGCAGCGCGCGCGGTGGCACGCGTGATCGAGGATCCAGCGCTGCGCGAGCCGATCGTCGCCTACCTCGATTGGGGAACGACCGTCGCGGTAGAGAACTCGAAGCCAAATCACGTGCCCGACGCCGGGGCCGGCGTTCCGCGCTGGAGCTGGTACCCTCGCGGGTGAGTGACCGAGACCTACCGGAGCGACGCCGTAGCGACCGTCCGGCGCAACCGCATCTACCTGTTTGCGGGCGCGCTCCCCTATCTCCTTGCGCTCGTCCTCCTCGGGTTCGCGCTCGTCTCCGGCTCGATTCCGGTGCTCATCCCGATCCCCCACCTTCTCATCTTCGGCACGCTCGGTCTCGGCCTCGCGTACCGAGCGAACAAGGATCCGGTCTACGAGCCGGGCGCGCTCGAGATCACCGACACCGAGGTGCATCACGCCGGCCGGCTCCTCGCGCGCCGCGACGAGCTGATCGATGGCGTGCTCGTCCCCGATCTCGAGCACCCATGCGTCCGCGTGCGACGCAAGGGCGCGAAGGTTCCGCTCCTGTTCGGAGTGAAGAACGAGCAAGAGGGTCACGCGCTCCTCCGGGCGCTCGGCTTCGACGTGACCCAATCGGTGGCCGAGCTGAAGGGCGCGTCCGACATCTTTCGCTGGTCGGTGCTGAAACAGCTCGCCTACACCCTCGTGCCTGTCTTCGGCGTGTTCGTGCCGGCCTCGATGGCGGCGACGACCCTCGGGCCCGCAGGCGCGCCGCTCACGATGCTCCTCGTGCTCGCGCTGGTCACGTACATCTTCGGCTTGGTGTTCTCGCCGACGAACGTGCGCATCGGCGTCGACGGTGTCGCCATCAAATGGCTTCGCCGCGAGCGCTTCGTGCCGTTCTCCAAGGTGAAGGAGGTGCGCAAGTACAGCCACGTGAGCGGCACCAAGACGTACGTCGGCGTCGAGCTCGTGCTGCACGCCGGCGGCGTCGAGAGGATCGTCTGCGGTCAGAAAGGGTGGATCAAGACCGACGTCGAACAAATGCTCGGCCGGATCCGCGAGGCGTACGAGCTCCACAAGGAGATGGGGAGCGAGGCGGCGACGCCGAACTTGCTCGCGCGCGGAGCGCGGACGACCGAGGCCTGGGTAACCGCGCTACGAGGCATCGGAGCCGGCGCGAGCACCGACCTTCGAACGGCGCCGGTCCCGCCCGAGAGCCTGCTTCGGGTCGTCGAAGACGCATCGGCGTCTCCCGCGCTTCGCGTCGGCGCCGCGGTGGCGGCCCTCGCCGGCCAGCCCGAGGCGAAGCCTCGCATCCGCGTCGCTGCGACGACGACGGCGTCACCCAAGCTGCGCATCGCGCTCGAGCGCGTGATGGAGACGCCCGATGACGAGCAGGCGATCGCCGAAGCGATCGCCGAGGTCGAGGCCGGCGAGGCCACGTCGACCCGCCTGTGATTCGCGCCCGTCAGGGTGCGATCGAGAGCATCACTGTATGCCGTATTCCTTCAGGCGCCGGTAGAACGTCCGCCGCGGCATCCCGCAGATCTCGGCAGCCTTGACCCGGTTCCAGTTCGAGCTCGACAGCGCTTGAAGGATCCGCTCCCGCTCGGTGGCGCGGTGAGCGTCGAGGTTCGGGGGCAGCGCAGCCGCCGGGGCGTGCGGACCGCCGGCCGGCGCGCGCAGAGCGCCGGGCACCATATCGGTGAGCTCGAAGTCTTCGGGCTCGAGCTCGGGGGTATCGGACAAGACCCACGCATTGAGCAGCGCGTTCTCGAGCTGCCTGACGTTGCCGGGCCACGGGTAGTTCGAGAGCATCTTGAGCGCTGCGCGCGAGACGCTCCTTCGTTCGCGGTTGTAACGGGCCGCGAAGATGCCGAGGAAGTGATCGATCAGGATCGGGATGTCCTCTGTTCGCTCGCGCAGCGAGGGCGCGCGGACCTGAATGACGTTGAGGCGATAGAAGAGATCCTCACGGAAGGTGCCGCGCTGGACCATCGCCGCGAGGTCGCGATGCGTTGCCGCGATGACCCGGGTCGCGGTCGGCTCCTCGCGCGAGCCGCCGACCGGACGCACGACCTTCTCCTGCAGGACGCGTAGCAGTCCGGCCTGCATCTTTTGGGGCATTTCGCCGATCTCGTCGAGCATCAGCGAGCCTTCGGTCGCCTCGCGGAAGAGACCCTTTCGGTCGCGGTCCGCTCCGGTGAACGCGCCGCGCACGTGGCCGAAGAGCTCGCTCTCGAGGAGGTGCTCCGGGATCGCGCCGCAGTTGATCGCGAGGAAGGGCTTCTTGGCGCGCGGCGACGCGTTGTGAATGGCGCGGGCGATCACCTCTTTGCCGGTGCCGCTCTCGCCGGTGATGAGGACCGGGACGTCGGTGTCCTTCACGCGATCGATGAGCGCGTACACCTTGCGCATCACCTCGCTGGTGCCGCAGAGCCCCTCGTAGCCGAAATGGCTCTTGAGCACCGCGCGTGCGCTCTTGAGGTCCCGGCGCGTCTGCTGCAGCTGCGCGGTCCGGTGACCGAGGAGCTCTTCGAGCTTGCTCTTTGCCGCTTCGAGCTCGTTGTTCGTGCGCTCGAGCTCCTTGGCGCGCGCCTCGTTCTCGCCGACGAGGCGCGCCGTCTCGATCGCGATCGCGGCTTGATCGGCCATCGCGACGAGGAGCGGCAGGTCGTCGTTGAAGGTCGCGGCAGAGCGCATCCTCGTCTCCAGGTAGAGAGCGCCGATGGTGCCTGCGCTGCGCGACCGGATCGGCACGCAAGCAATCGACTGAAGCATGAGCTGGTGAACCGAGACGTAGTCGGCCATGCGCGAGTCGTCGCGCGCGCTGGTGGTGACGACCGGCTCGCCGGTTCGGACGACGCGATCCGCGATCGACTGCGAGAAGCGGGCGTGCGGGTCGTCGCCGGCGGTGTCGCGCGAAGCGTGGATCGAAAAGTCGGCGTTCTCGCGTGCGCTCTTCAGGATGACGAAGCCTCGCTCGGCCGCGAGGAGCGCGATCGCGTGGTCGGTGAGGCGCTCGAGGAGGCGGCGAAGATCGTACGTCCCGGCGAGCTCGCGGTTCACCTCGAGCACGCGGGCCAGGCGGTCTTGCGTGATCCGGGCCTGCTGCGTGACGCCCGGGCCTCCGGCGTGCACCGAGCTGTGCGGCGACGCAAGCGTGACATGTTTGTCATGCTCGACCTCGCGAAGGCTCCGGCGGTTCGGGTCGTCCCAGAACACTTCGCGCAGATCGCGCGGCAAGCGGGCGGCAATCTCTTCGAGGACGCCGAGCGCAGACTCTCGATCCCGCCGCGCAGCGAGGAGCTGCCCGTCGTCGGCCGAGATCACCGCGCGCGCCTGGTAGGCGCGCGCGAGCCAGTCCTTCTTTCCGGTGGCGATCGCCGCCTCGATGCTCTTGTCGAACGCCGAACGAGCGGCTACGCCGTCGCCCTTCAGCGCGGCGACCCTGCCGCGAGCGAGCTCGAGCGCGGCGCGGTGGGAGCTGACGTCCGAAAGAGCCGGACCGATCTCGCCGAGACGCCGGTCCAGCTCGGAGATCTCTGCCGCCGCGTCGCCCGACGGCGAGCGCGCGAGCCGCACGAACACGCTCTCGAGGTGGGCCTCGGCAGCGTCGACGCGCCGCCCGACCGCCTCGTACGCACGGGCGCAGGCGATGCACAGCGCTTCGGCCTTGACCAAGTCGCCCGACTTGGAGGCCGCCTCGGCCTCGAGGCTCACGAGCTGCGCCGCGAAGCTCGGAGGAAGATCCCGCCGTTCGGCGGCGAGCTGCTCGATCGAGACGAGCGCGCGCGCGAGCCGCCCCAGGTAGAGGTCGAGGTTCGCGAGATTGAGGAGCGCCTGCCGCAGCGTCGCGCGCCTTCCGGAGCGGCGACCCATGTCGACCGCAGCCTCGAGGTGGGAGAGCGCCCGGGCGAGATCGCCTTGCGTCTTGGCGATCCCGGCAAGGTTGAGACGCGTCGTCGCGACCGTGCCTGCGTCGCCTGCGCGCTCGGCGTTCTCGAGCGCCTCTTCGTAGAGGGGCCGCGCTTCCTCGAGGCGACCCTGCCGCTGCAGCGAGAACGCCGCCGAGCTCAGCGCGACGGAGAGCACGCGCGGATCGGCGAGCTCGCGCGCCGCCTCGATCGAGCGGTTGTGCATCGCCTTGGAGCGCTCGAGGTCACCGAGAAACGAGAGCGCCATACCGCCGAGGGCGAGCGCTTCGGCGAACGAGGCGAGACCGCGTCGGTCGCCCGCTGCACGCTCGCGCGCCTCGAGCATCTCTGCAGCCTTCACGCAGGCCGCATAGTCGCCCCCGCGAAGGTTCGCGCGCGCGAGCTCGACGAAGTACTCGAGCACCACGGCAGGATCGGCGCCCGAAGGGTCCAGCCCGGCGAGCTCCTCTCGTGCGCGCTTCCACTCCCCCTGGTTGGTGAAGAGCTTCGCCCGCATCACGCCGAGCTCGAACGTGCGCTCGCCCTCGAGCGTCGCGAGGAGGTCGGCCGCGTCCTCGAAATGACCGCGCAGGAGCGCCTCTCGAACCTCGGCGAGCTCGGCTCGTCCTCGGGGACGGGCTCGCTCGCGGGCGCCTCGCGAGATCGAAAAGAGGTCCGCGGGCACCAGACGGTCGACGTCGTCGCCCCCGACCACCGGAGCGCCGTCGAGCCGCTCGACGACGGCGCGAAGCCGGCCCGGCCTCCCCTCGGCGAGCTCGAGCACGCGCGCGAGCGCTGGTTGTGGCAGCGATGGAATCGCCAGGAGGGCGAGATCGCGTACGACATCCGAGCCGAGCGGCGCGATCTCGAACACCTCGAGCGTCGGCCCCGGGATCGGCGCATCGCCGCCAGCACCAGTCACGATGACCACCCTCGCGCCCTGCGCTCGGAGCTCACCGAGGCGGGCGCCGGCGCTCGCGGGGAGTCGATCCGCATCGTCGACGAGCACCACCACGTCGGCCGGAGACGACGAGCCGGCCATCTCGAGATCGAGCTCGCCGATGGCTTCGTCGCCTCCTTGCACCCACGCGACGTGACGACCGTACGCGCCGAGCGACCATGCGAGCCGCCGAAGGAGCGTCGACTTTCCGGCGAGGAGCGGTCCTGTGACCACGACGCCGCCGCCGCTCGGGAGCTTCGTCACCCGATCGAAGAGCGCGCGCGACGGATCGTCGAGCCCGACGATCGGCCATGCGGCACCTGCCGACGCCCGCCCGCTCTCCAGGATCGCGGGCGCCGCTCGGCGCAGCTCGCTCGCCACTTCGTCAGCGCTCGGGAAGCGCTCCTCGGGCCGCGATCGCGTCGCTCGCTCGACGATCTCGGAGAGCGCGGCGGCCGTCTTTGCGTCGAGCTTGCCGCGCACGACCTCGAGCACGTCGCCCAGGGTCGCGCCGAGCGCGAAGACCTCGGCGCGAACGGTGAGGGCTCCGCCTTCGAACAGCTCGGGCGCGGCGTACCGCGGGGTGAGGCCGAGCGGGCGTGTCCCGCCTTCGCGAAACGCGGCGACGAGCCCGAGATCCACGAGCGTCGCGTTGCCGCGAGGGGGAACGATGACGTTCGCCGGCTTGACGTCGCCGTGGAGGAGCTGCGCGCGGTGAAGACGCGTGAGCTGGTCCGCCACGTCGAGCACCGCGCCGAGCGCGCGTGCGGGCTCGACCTCTTTCGCGGCGCCGGGGCTTCGATCAGCGAGCTCCGAGAGGCTCTTGCCTTCGACGAGCTCGCGAAGAAAGTAGGGCCGCCCCGAGCCCGGCAGCCGTCCGAAGCGGAGGACACGAGGCACGCCGAGCCCTTCGAGTCCGGAGAGCGCCGCAGCCTCGCGCACCAGCGCTTCGACCTCGCGCTCGTCGGCGTTGTCGGCGAGCGTCTTGAGCGCGAGCGCTCGACCCGTGAGCCGATCGCGCACCGCCCAGACCTCGCCGCCTCCTCCTTTGCCGAGCCGCGTAACCGGCTCGTACCGGGGCGGGAGCTCCAGCGTCATCGAGCGCTCTGTCAGATCGGCAGCTTCCCGCCTGCAGCGAGGCCGAAGAAGAACCCGGTGATCGAGAAGCCCGTGTCGAGGCGCATCATGAACTGCTCGATCGGGACGACCTCGAGACCGATGTGCGGCAGGGCGAGGTACGGGAACACGACGGGCTTCGAGCCGCCGTTCACCCAGCTCTGCTCGACGTAGTCGCCGTAGTGATCGTTGTCGTTGCCGCAGTACTGCACCCCGTCGACGACGCCGTCGGCGTCACCGGGGCCCTCGCACTTGGTCCATTGGTCGGGCTGATCCGGGTCGGCGTTGGGGTTGCCGTCCTTGGGCTTGGCCTGGTTCCGCCGGATGTCGCCGAGCACGCCCGACACGCCGGCTCCGCCGCCGATGAGGAACGCTACGGTTCCCTTCTTCTCGAGCGGGATGCGACCCAAGAGGTCGACGCTCACCGTGATGAGCTTCAGGCTGCTGGAGACGATCTCGTACGCCTGCTTCGGATCGTCGCTCGACTTGAACATGAACTCGTTCATCGAGAAGTCGGCATACGGAACCGTCACGCTGAAGATGACTTCGAGCGCGCCCGACTGAAGAGCGAACTCCGGGCCGCCGGAGAAGACGTTCACCACGCCTGGTCCGCCGTCGGCGAACATGTCGAACAGGAACCCGGGGACGACGAAGTCACGAAACCGGGCGCCCAGGTAGTACTTCGAGGCGTTCGGGTCCTTCGGCGGGGGCGTGCCCTCCTTCTCCTCTTCCTCTTCGCTCGTGCCGAACTTGTCCTGCGCGGCGTGCTTCTTCTTTGCCTCGTCGGTCGAGCCGTCCGCGCCTGCGGCCGCTCCGTCGGCGGGCTTTTCCGCAGCCGGCTTGTCGGCGGGCTTTTCGCCTTCGGCGGGCTTTTCGCCGGCAGCACCCTCGGCCGGTTTGTCCTGGGCCAGCGCGGACAGCGGAAGGGACAGCGTCAGGGCCGTAGCAAAGCAAAGGATCGGACGATTCATGTTTTCCCTCGAGCCTTCCCGCAAGGTACACGAGTCGAGACGAGAGGCGGAAGTCTCGGGTCAATTCGCGCCAGTCAGGGCGCGGATCAGAGAGCAGAGTGGGCCAGATGGGCGAGCTGGGCCGCCGGCGCGACCCCGCGCTGGACCGGTGGTAAGCTTGTCCCGGTATCGGCGGGGGTTCGGCTAGACGCGCATGATCCTCAACTCAACCACCGTCGTTCAGACCATCGATCGGGATGAGCGAGCCTCCTTCGACAAGGACCTGATCGTCGTCCGGACGGGCGCCAGCTCGGTCGAGGATGGAACGCCGCTCGCCATGATTCGGAAGCGGCTCGCCGGGCTGCGCGAGACGGTCGCGCCGGTCGTCCTCATCCACGGCTACGGCCAGAACCGCTACGCCTGGCACCTGCCCTCGCGCAGCTTCTTCAACTACCTCGCCCGCGCCGGTTTCGACGTCTTCAACCTCGAGCTGCGCGGACACGGCCGCTCCCGGCACCTCGGCGCCCATCCGCCGCGGGCGGTCACGACCTTCGTCGACGAGGATGTCCCGGCGGCCATCGATGAGGTTCAGCGCCTGTCGGGCGGGCGGCCGGTCTACCTCGTCGGGCATTCCCTGGGGGGCCTGGTCAGCTACGCGTCGGCGGCGGTCCTGAAGGAACGGATTGCCGGCGTCGTGACGCTGGGTAGCCCCTATCAGTTCACCCGGGGCTCGCTCGCGCTGTCATTGTTCTCGGCGCTCCTCCTCGCCGTCGACTCGAAGGTCGATCTCGGCCACGGCGCCTTCGAGCTCAAGCCCCTGTCCGAGGCGATGCGCATGCTGCGCGGCTTCGTCGAGAGCCCGATCTTTCCGTCGCCGATCCGCGGCTACTACCCGAGGTCGCTCGAGCCGCTCGTCCTGTCGCAGCACATGTCGCTCGCGATGGATACAGGCAGCGTCTCCGTCCTCAGGAACATGTTTCGCTCGGCGGCCGAAGCGCGCCGAGGCGGCCACTGCCTGGGCGAGCTGACCGGTTACGCCGAGGAGTTCGAGGCCCTCGAGATGCCGCTCTTGGTCGTGGCGGGCAGCAAGGACGACCTTGCGCCTCCTGCCAGCGTCGAGCCCGCGTTCCTGCGCAGCCGATCGTCGGACAAGAGCTACCGAGTCTTTCCTCGCGGCCACATCGATCTGGTCGCGGGGCGCGATTGCCCGCAGACCGTCTGGCCGTTGGTCCTCTCGTGGATCATGACGCGAGTCCGACGGCAAAAGGCGCTCTCATCGTCGTCCCATCGCCAGCAGCTCTGAGAGCTCAACCGTATGTCGATCAAAGACAAGCTCGTCTCCGAAGGCCTGAAGCTCACGCAGAACCCCACGGTCGGTAAGCTCCTCCAGGACGAGCGCTTCATGCGGCTCGTCGTCCTCGCGATGAGCATGCCGGGCCGTGTCTCGACGTTCACCGCCGAGCAAAAAGAGCGGTTCGCGAAAGAGATGGGCCTGGCGACGCAGGAAGAGGTGCGCGACCTCAAGCGCCAGGTCGGCGCGCTCGAGGACGCCGTTCGCCGGCTCGAGCGAAAGACCGGCTGATCGCGACGGCTGCGGCGAGGGCGTAGAGCGCCAGCATCCCATCGGGGCTGGCGGAGCCCGTCGCCATTCTGCAGCCTTCCTCGCTGCCGCTCCCTTCACAATCCTCGCAGACTCGACCGCCGGGCGGCTCGGTGCAACCCGAGTAGTCGTAGTCGCATTTGCTGAAGTCGCAGGCGAGCTTGCCCTTGCCCGCGCTCACATCGCCGCAGTCGAAGAAGAGCTGGGTGTTCGCATCACAGTCCTCGCCCTCTTCGAGCTTTCCGTTGTGGCAGATCGGCGGCGGATGCGACTTCCGGTCGCCGGGGTTCGACCTTGCCGGACCGGCCGGGCTTGCCCCCTGCGTCCAGACGCAGTTGTCATCACCCAGCTCGTAGGCGTTCGACCATCCGTCTCCGTCGGAGTCGATGTTGCAGAGCGTCGGACCCCACGTGACGTGGGCCTCTTGGATCGGCGAGCCCATGAGGCTCGAGCGAACATCGGAGAGAAACGGCGTGTTGGTCGCGCCGTCGTCGTCGTTGTGGCAGTTGCGGCAATCGAACCTCGTACCGTTCGGGATCTCGTCGACACGGAACGGCCGCGCCTCGGCCACGCTCGCGATCGAAGCGAAGAGCGAGGCCGAGAGGAGTGCGAGGGAGAAGCGCGAGACCATGCTGAGCCGTCATCGTAAGCGACCGCCGCGCCGACGGCCCAGGACGCAGTCACGTCCAGGGGGTGGGTCTGGTACGGTTCGGCCGTGACCTCGAAGAAGCCCAAGCAAGGCGGGAAAAAGGGCCCGAAACCGGCCGCCAAAGCGGGCCAAACCGCACCTCGATCGCGCCTCGCAGTGCTCGTCGACAACCGCCCGCTTCCGGACGACGAGGCACGCACCTTGTGGCAGGAGTTCTCACGTCACATGGACGAGCACGAAGGCGACCTCTCGGGCTTCGCCAAAGCGAAAGGCTGGTCGGACGTGAAGCCCGAGCATCGCCAGGGCCGCGCCGTGCTGGTGGTTACGTCCTGAAGGCGGAGCGTCGTGGTTGGGCGGCGCGGGTTGCGCGCCAAGTCGCCGGCGCGACGCCGACGATCTTCTTGAACGCGCGGCTCAGCGCAGCCTCCGATCCGTAGCCTACGTCGGCGGCGATCTCGGCGAGCGTGGCGGGCCCGGCAAGCAGGACCGAGGCGAGCTGCATGCGCCACTGCGCGAGGTACTGCATCGGTGGCGCGCCTACGTACGCGGCGAAGCGCTCTGCCAGCACGGAGCGCGACGCACCGACCTCGCGCGCGAGCTCCTCGAGCGACCAGTCGTGCGCCGGCCGCGCGTGCAAGGCCGCGAGCGCGCGACCGACGACGGCGTCGCGGAGCCCGGAAAGCCATCCGAGCTGCGTCACGTCGAGCGAGGTAACGTATCGCCGAACGACCTCGACGAACATCAGCTCGCTGAGGCGCGCCAGGATGACCTCACCTCCGGCCCGCGGGCTCTGCGACTCTTCGAGCGCGCAGCGCATGAAGTGATCGAGCATTTCGCCGTCGCCCGAAGGCCGCCGCTTCATGTGCACGATGCGCGGCAGCGCTGCGAGCAGGGGGTTATACGGCGTCCTGTCGCAAGCGAGGAACCCGCACACGACCTGCACGGGATCGCGACCGGTGCCGCCGTAGTCGACACGGATGGGCAGACGCTGGAGCGCGGCTCGCTCGTGAAAGCCGATCTCGACGGGACCCCGCGCGCCACCGGCGCTCGCCATGACGTGCGCATCGCCCTGCGGAAAGATCACGATGTCGCCGGCGTCCAGGCGGACTGCTTCCTCGCCGATGAGCCCGCCGTAGCAGCTGCCGGAGGTCACCGCGTGGTACTCGATGACGTGCTCCGCGCCCGGCATGACATACGGCGCCAGCTCGCTGGCGGGCGGCGCTTCGGCCACCCAGGGCGAGGACGCGGTGACCGAATAGAAGACCGCTCCGCGAAGCCGCACCGCGCGCAGCACCTCGGAGAGGACGTCGATCGGAGCGTCCTCGGGACGCTCGGTAGGCCCGGCCGGACGCTCGGTCATCTCCCCTTCGGCTCTCGGACGATCGGTCATGTCGATCCGACGGACGGTCGTTCTCGTTCTCTCGCACGAGCCTCATATCACCGATCAAGGGCGCGATGCAGTCGCCCTCGAGACCGCTGACCTGGAACTGGAGAACGATCATGAACGTCGAGACGCCCTGCACGCCCTTTCCCACCGTCGATCCGAACGTCGATCTCGGCGCCATCAAGGCCCGCCAGCGATTGACCTGGGCTTCGGGAGACTTCGCCGTCGTCGGCACCACCCTGCAGATCGTGGGTGAGTCGCTGAGCGAAGCGGTCGACCTGCGATCCGGCGAGCGGGTGCTCGACGTCGCTTGCGGCAACGGCAACGCCACGCTCGCGGCCGCACGGCGCTTTGGTCGGGTGACCGGCACCGACTACGTACCCGAGCTCTTGGTGAAGGCGCGGAAGCGCGCCGAAGCCGAGGGCCTGGAGGTCGAGCTGGTCGAAGGCGACGCCGAGGCGCTCCCCTTCCCCGACGCGTCGTTCGACGTCGTTCTGTCCACGTTCGGCGTCATGTTCGCTCCCGACCACGTCGCTGCCGCGAGAGAGCTCATCCGGGTTTGTCGGTCCGGCGGCCGCATCGGCCTCGCCAACTGGACCCCGGGCGGGTTCATCGGCGAGCTCTTCGGGGTCGTCGGTCGTCACGTTCCGCCACCGAAGGGCGTGCTCTCGCCTTCGCTCTGGGGCAAGCGCGAGCACCTCGCGGCGCTCTTCGGCGACGGCCTGTCGAAGCTCGAGGTCACGCGCAAGGACTTCAACTTCCGCTACGAGTCGGCGGAGCACTTCATCGACATCTTCCGCAGGTTCTACGGACCGACGCACAAGGCGTTCGGTGCACTCGACGCCGACCGTGGCGCAGAGCTGGCCGCCGACATCGAAGCGCTGCTTCACCGCTACGATCGGGGCGACTCGCGCGGGCTCGTCGTCCCCGGCGAGTACCTCGAGGTGATCGCGACGAAGCGCTGATGGAGCAATGCTCCTGAGGCACTGACAGAACGCTGAGAGAGGGCTCGGGAATCGGTTCTCGGCCGGCGGTAGCGTCGACCGAAGACCAGAATGCCGAGCCCCCTTCGCTCGCTGCTTCGAAGCTACGACCGATTCATCCTCTCTCGAGTCCGTGACGCTTACACCCGCGTCAGCGGATGGCGCTCCGAGCGGAGCGGGTTCGAGGGCATGGTCGAGGAAATGCGGTGGGGGCTCGAGAACCTCTCGCCCGAGGTGCGCGATGCCGCCGACCACCGGGTCCTCGAGACGATCTTCTTCGGCCGAGCCGGCGTTGCGATCTTGGCGGGGTTTCAGCGCCGCTTCCCGGCGATCGCGGCCATCGCGATGGCGCGCGCGTCACCGCTCGCGCTGCATTGGCTCGTGGGAGAGATACAGGTCGGCCCCGGCGCCACGAACTCCCTGCCGCAGTGCGAATTCCGAACCGCGGGAGGCGAGACGCTCTGCGACAGCGTCTGCCGGCGTCCGACGGAGAGCTTCTGCCGAGCGAGCGGCCTCCCGGTCACGTTGCGGCCCCGACAGGGCACGCTGGGGTGCGATTGGCGGTGGGGCAACGTCGAGGCGGTGCCGTGAGGCGTCGCGTCCGCATCATCGGAGCCGGCATCGCCGGGCTCACCGCCGCGTACCAGCTCTCGCGAACGCCCGCCGCTCGCGCGCGATGGGACGTCGAAGTCCTCGAGATGGGGCATCGCTTCGGCGGCCGACTGGCGAGCGCGCATCACCCGGAGGCCTCGGGCAGGAACGAAGAGCATGGCCTTCACGTATGGTTCGGTTTCTACGACAACACCTTCCGACTTGCCGAAGACGTCTGGCGGGACGCGCCGCGGCCCGCAGCGTGCCCGTGGAGCTCGATCTGGGACGGCCTCAGGCCGGTGTTCTCGAGCGATCACGGATTGGTCGACGCCGATGACAAGTACGTCGTCCGCCGCGTTCATCACCCGCGCAACAGCGACCGGCCGGGCGGCGCCAGCGCGACGCGCAGCCTCACCGCACACCTGACGAGCGTGCTCGACACGTTCCGCGCCGCGCCGGGGACGCTCCTATCGCTCCTCGCCGACCGAACCATCCCTGATCCGGCCGTTGGTGACGCCGTCTCGAGAACGCTCTGGCCTTCCCCCTCCCCCCAAAAGGAGACCCTGATTCGAGAGGTGGATGCCGCGCTCGGGGGCATCGCGGCCTACCTGACGACGCTCCTGGTGCCCGCGGCGCCGAAACGCGCTGCCCTGGGCGAAAGGGTCCACCGCGCCTTGTCGCATCTTCACCAGCCGATCGTCGCCCGCGCGCTCGCGATCGCCGGGCGCGATCCCGGTGCGATCGCGCTCTCGCACACGCTCGACATCGCGCTCGCGGTGGCCCGCGGGATCACCAGCAGCGAGCACGGCATTCTGATCGACGGAGATTTCGACCGGATCTCGCAGTGGGAGCTCCGCACTTGGCTCGCGCATCACGGCGCCGGCGCCGACACGCTCGCGCGGAGCCGTCTGCTCGACGCCCTGTACGACATCCCGTTCGCCTTCCTCGAGGGCGACAGGAACCGTCCGGTCATGGAGGCGAGCACGGCGCTTCGTTACACCATCCGGCTCTTGTTCCATTACAAGCACGCGGTCGCGTACACGCTGACCGCAGGCGCCGGCGAGACGCTCGTCGCTCCGCTCTATCGGCTCCTCTGCTCGCGACGCGTACGGTTTCGCCCCTTCTGCCGGCTCGAGAGCCTCCGTATCGACCCCAGCTCGCGAAGGCTCGCCGCGGCGACCTTCATCCGAGCGGCGCGCACCAAGGGAGCGTACGACCCGCTCATCGAGCGTCGCGGCTTCTCGTCCCTTCGTGCAGCGCCCGATTGGTCGCAGCTCGAGGAGGGCGAAGCGCTGCGGCGGCGCGAGGTCGACTTCTACTCTCGCTTCGGAGACCGAGGTGAAGAGGGGCGCATCGAGCTGCGGGTCGATCGCGACTTCGACGACCTCGTCCTCGCGCTGCCGCTCGGTTGCATCAAGCCCGACGGCGACGGAAAATCACCCGTCGGGGCGTGGCTCGCGTTCCATCCGGGCGCGCAAAGGGCGCTGGGCAAGCTGCACCTCGTACCGACGGTGGCCGCGCAGCTCTGGTTTCGCGAAGAACCCGAAGCGATCGGGCTCCGAGGGCGCAGCGTCGTGACGTGGGGAGCTCCGTATTCTGTCGCCTGCGACATGTCGCCGGTGATCGCCCACGAGGATTGGGACGAGCCGCGGCCGCGGTCATGCGTCTATCTCTGCGGCGCGTGGCCGCTGTCGGCGCACCGAGCGCCCTCATCGGACCGCTCGGCGCGCGACGCGGACTTCGCCGAGGCTCGCCGAGCGCTCGAAGCGCAAATGGATCGGCACGGCGCGTCGCTGCTCGATCCGAAGCCGACCCTGCATGATGCCGTCGGCTGCGCGAAGCCCATCGATTCGCAGCTCGTGCGAGCCAACGTCGAGCCTTGGGATCTGGCCGATCTGCCGCTGCCGGGCGCCGACCTCGTCCGCCTCGAGGCCAACGACACCGGGCTCTCCAACCTCGCGCTCGCCGGTGCATGGGTACGAACGCCGGTGAACACGACGAGCGTCGAAGCGGCGGTGGCGAGCGGCATCGCCGCGGCGCGTGCCCTGGGGGCCGAGGTCGAGCCCATCCTCGGTGAGACGTTCTTCCGCAAGCCCCCCGAGCACACTGCGCTCATCGATCGAGAGGAGCCGGCACATGTCAGTCTCACGACAGATCCCGAAGAGCCCCTTCGTCGCCGCGCCTCGTGACATCGTTCGGCGGACGGCAGAAAGAGGACAAGCGCTCGAGCTCGAGCCGGGCTTCCTCTGGCAGCTCACCGAAGGCGAGGTCGTCGCGTACCGCGCAGGGCGTCCGACCGAAGTATGGCGCGCTCCGCGCCCGCTCGACGCGGCCTCGGCGATCACCGGCGACCGCTCGGCGTCCTTCGTCGCGGCGTGTGATGTCCGTCTCGAGGGGCGTCCGATTGACGCGGTCCCGAACGAAGAGATCATCCGCGAGCTCGCGCGGGAGAACGCGCTCCTCTGGAGGCGCATCGAGGCCGACGCACGGCGCGACGACGACACGTTTCTCCCGTGGGCGCGCCCGGTTCCCGGGCCGTGGTGGTTTCGCAAGGCGACAGCCATCGTCTTGGTCATGCAGGGCGAGCCCGCGAGGCTCCGCCGCTCCTTGCCTCGTGGGGTCCATCTTCTGCCCGGCACCGGGGGTCGGTACCTCTTGGCGCTCACCCGCTTCGAAGATGTCGGATCGCTCGACCCACGCGACACGTCGCGCTTCGCCTACCACGAGGTGACGCCCTTTCTCCCTGTGTGGTCCGGACGCCGCGGGCCGGCGGCGTTCATCCCCGAGCTCTACCCCGACGCGTGGATGGCCGTGATCCTCGGGCGCGAGATCCACGGCTTCCCGAAGCGGACGGCGCGGATCGGGTTTCACGAGGACGGAGCCGACCTGCTCGTCGACCGCCGGCTCGCCGCGCGGGTTCGGTACGGCGGCGAGGCCGCCCGCGATCCTCACGCTGCGTTGGGCGAGCTCACCCATCGCATCTCAGGCTCCGCATGGCTGGGGACGCGAGCGGCGGCGCTGCTCCGTCGCCGCGACGGTAGCGGTGGGCTCGCGTTCTCGACGCTCCTCCACAAGCGGATCGGCGACGTGCGAACCGCCGGCCGAACGCTCGCGCTCGACGACGTCGTGCGCGTCCCGGTCGAGCTCGATCCGATACGAGGCGCCGCTTTGCTCTCGGGGCTCAGCGTCGAGGTTCCGGGCGGCCCGGGCATCCTCCACGGCTCGGCGCTCGCCGGTTGGAAGCTCGAGACCGGCTTTCGATTCGGCGAGGGGACGATCGAGCGCCGAGCAAAGAGCGCATGACGAAGCCGCGACGCGTGCTGATCCTGGGCGGCGGCTGCGGCGGCGTCGCCGCGGCGTGGGCGCTCTCGCGCACCGAGGAGTCGCGACGGGCCTTCGACGTGACGCTGGTGCAGTCAGGGTGGCGACTCGGCGGAAAGGGCGCCACGGGCCGCGACCCGGGTCGGAGCTTTGCCGTCTTGGAGCACGGCCTGCATCTCTGGCTCGGCTTCTATCGAAAGGCGTTCGGTATGATCGCGGACGTCTACTCGGATTGGGAAGCACCGCGTGCCGGGCCGCAACGATCGATCGACGCCGCGTTCTCTCCTGTTCGTGACGTGGCGCTCTGCGGGGGATCGGAGGATCGTCCGGAGATCTGGCGGATGCGCTTTCCCGAAGTGGCCGGCGTCCCGTGGGATCACGACGCCGCGTCGCCGCCAAGCTGGACGAGCGTCGCCGCGACCTGGGCACGCCGCCTGCCCGACGCATTGGTCGACGTCCCCGAGGAGCCTTGGTCGCGTGCGCGCATCGCCACGCTGATCGGGCTCGGCGCCGCGATCGCGCGCGGCCTCGCCGGCGAGCACGTCGAGCACGGGCGCGCCGCGTGGGATCGAATGGACCGAATGGACCTTCGCGCGTGGCTCCGCAAGCACGGCGCCAGCGAAGAAGAAGCCGACGCGCCGCCGGTTCGCGCCCTCTACGACCTCGGCTTCGCCTACCCGGAGGGCAGCGCTGGATCGGGCGCCGGCGCTGCAGCAGCCGGGACCGCGCTGCGTATCCTGCTCCAGATCTTCGGCGCTTATCGGGGCGCACCGTTCTGGCGGATGAACGCAGGCATGGGTGACACGGTGTTCGCGCCGGCGTTCGAGGTCCTCCGGGCGCGGGGGGTTCGCTTCCGGTTCTTCCACCACCTGCGCAGGCTCCGCGTAGCCGGGCGGCGAATCGCCCGCGTCGAGCTCGACGTGCAGGCCGAGAGCGCCGAGACCTACGAACCCCTAGTCCGCGTCGGGAGCGTGCGCGCCTGGCCCGGCGCGCCACGCCGCGAGCACCTCGGCAGCGTCGCGCCCGGCGAGCTCGAGGGCGATGTGACATCGAGCTTGTCGGGGCGAGAGCTCGCGGACATCGAGGATTACGACGACGTCGTCCTCGCGATTCCCGCGACGGCGCACAGGCACTTCGCGCAAGAGCTGATCGACGAGAGCCCTCGGTATCGAAAGATGGTCGCGAACACGCGTGGCGTGGCGACGATCGCCGCGCAATGGTGGCTCTCCCGAACGCCTTCGCAGCTCGGCTGGACCGGCGACGCGACGATCTTGACGGGACTGTCAGGTCTCTTCCGAACCTGGGCGAACCTTTCGGAGGTCATCGATGCCGAAGGGTGGACCGAGCGGCCGTCGTCGCTCGCATACTTCTGCAACGTTGCGCCCCCGGAGCTTCAGCGCACCACGGACAAGCAAGCCGCAAGCGCCTGGGTGGCGGCGGCAGTTCCCCAGTGGGCGTCGAGCTCGCTCGCGCGTGCGTGGCCGGCATCCGCAGCCGCCGAGCGCTTCGATGAGGGGTCGCTCGCCGCGCCCGAGGGCGGATCGCGGTGGGCGGCGCAGTACGCGCGCGCCAACGTCGCCGACTGGGAGCGCTACATCCTGTCGCTGCCGGGGACGATCGAGCACCGCCTCGCGCCGGACGAGTCAGGCTTCGAGAACCTCTTCCTCGCCGGCGATTGGACCAAGAACGACGTCAACGGCGGCAGCGTCGAAGCCGCCGTCTCGTCAGGCATCGCCGCGGCGACCGCGATCCTCCGCCGCAGCTAGAACGGATCACTTCGCGTCGCCGCGCGCGTAGATGCTCGCCACGTAGTCGAGGACGTCCCGCGCCGAGACCTCGTTGTAGCCGAAGTACTTCATCATGCGGGTCTTGATGATGTCGATCTTCTCCTGCGTCTCCTTGTCGATGACGTTCGACACGAGCGTCTGGAGCTTGATCGAGTCCTTCTGATCTTCGAAGAGCTTGAGCTCGAGCGCGCGGCGGAGCCGGTCGTTCGTGTGCCACTCGAACTTCTTGCCGTCGACGGCGAGCGCGCCGATGTAGTTCATGATCTCGCGGCGGAAGTCGTCCTTCCGGTTCTCCGGGATCTCGATCTTCTCTTCGACGCTGCGCATGAGGCGCTCGTCGGGCTCGACGTCCTGGCCCGTGAAGCGATCTTTGACCTTCTCCTTGAGGACGTAGGCCTTGATCGCGTCGATGTAGTTGGCGGCGAGCTTCTCGATCGCCTCTTCGTCGGCGCTGATGGCGCGCTGGACCTCGTTCTTGACGATCTCTTCGTACTCGCGCTTCACCATGCCGATGCACTCGGCGTAGCGCTTCTTCTCTTCGTCGTTGGTGATGAGCGAGTGGTGCTTGAGGCCCTTCTCGAGCTCGGCGAGCACCATGAACGGGTTGATGGTGCCCTCACCCATCTCGTTGACCAGCGCGTTCGAGATCTTGTCCTGCACGTAGCGCGGGCTGATGCCGCCCATGCCCTCGCGCTGCGTCTCTTTGCGGAGCTCCTTGACCGTGTCCTGCGTGTAGCCCGGCAGCACCTTGCCGTCGTAGAGCTTGAGCTTCTGGAGGAGCGTGAGGTTGTGCTTCTTCGGATCCTCGAGCCGGGTGAGGACGGCCCACATCGCTGCGACCTCGAGAGTGTGCGGCGCGATGTGCTTTCCGCGGATCTTCTCCTTGTTGAAGTCCTTGTCGTAGATCCGGATCTCTTCGGTGATCTTGGTGATGTACGGGATGTCGATCTTGATCGTGCGGTCCCGCAGCGCCTCCATGAACTCGTTGTTCATGAGCTTCTTGTATTCGGCCTCGTTCGTGTGACCGATGATCACCTCGTCGATGTCGGTCTGCGCGAACTTCTTCGGCTTGATGCGGTGCTCCTGCGTCGCGCCGAGGAGGTCGTAGAGGAATGCGACGTCGAGCTTCAGGATCTCGATGAACTCGACGATGCCGCGGTTCGCGACACAGAACTCGCCGTCGAAGTTGAACGCGCGCGGATCCGAGTCCGAGCCGTACTCGGCGATCTTTCGGTAGTTGATGTCGCCGGTCAGCTCGGTCGAGTCCTGGTTCTTCTCGTCCTTCGGCTGGAAGGTTCCGATGCCGAGACGATCCTTCTCGCTGAGGACGAGGCGGCGCACACGAACGTGCTGCATCACCTCGGCCCAGTCGCCCTTGTACTTCTCGAGGAGCTTGTTGAAGACGAAGCGGCTCGCGGGATCGAGATCGCCGTCGACCCGCACCATGAAGCGGTCGTTGGAGAGGCCGAGCTCGCGGATCGCACGCGGTCGCCAATCCTGCGGGATGAGACGCAGCGGGTCCTCGTGCATCGGGCTGGGGAACCGCTCGGCCTCGTTCGCCGGCATGTTGATGTCTTGGAGGTTCACCCAGTCGAACGTGTAGAGCGCGCCGTCGGGCGTGCGCGAGTAGTGCTCGAGACCCTTCTTCAGGAGGCGCGCGATCGTCGACTTGGCCGAGCCGACCGGACCGTGAAGGAGGATGACGCGCTTCTCGGGACCGTAGCCCTCGCTCGCCGCCTTGAGGACGTGCACGAGGCGCATCAGCGGGATGTCGAGGCCGAAGACGGCGTCCTTGCCGTTATCGATCTCGTCCTTGAAGAAGTTGTACCGGACGAGCTTCTTCTTGCTGTCCGTGTACTCCTCGGTGCCGTAGCGGATGATCATGTCATAGACGCGCTGGAACGCGTTGCGCGTGACCTGCGGCGTCTTCCGGACGATCTCGAGGTAGTCCTCGAAGGACCCCTCCCAGGCGATGTCGCGGTAGAGGTCGTAGTCCTGCATCGCCGCGATCTTCGAGACCATCCCGCTGTTCTTGTCGGCCATCCGGGTAACCTTCCTTGGGCAGCTAAGGTAGCACGCCGAGCGAAGTCGAATAGGACTGCTACGCTGCTCGTCTCTCTGCCTACACGCGTCTGCCCAACGCCTTAACGAGGTCTCGAAGCATCATGCTCAAGTCCCTGGCCTGGCTGGCCGTCCCGGCCGCCCTCTGTGCCCTCCCCACGGCCGCCGAGGCGGCGCCCAGGTCGCTCGCCGCCGCGACCGCTCGATTGCCCGAGACGGTCGACGCGCTCGGCACCTCCAACCTCAAGGGGCTCCGCGCGACCAAGCTCTTCGCCAAGCTCTTCCCCGCCCTGCTGCAAGAGGCGGACGAGCTCGATGAAGGCATCAAACAGATCAAGAAGGTGTGTCAGATCGACGCGGTCAACGCGATCGAGGACGCGACGATGGCCGGCGAGACCTCGGACGAGGGCGCCATCTTCCTCGCCCTCACCGGCGTCGACGAGGCCAAGGCCGTCGCGTGCGTCACCAAGATCGCCAAGGCCGAGATGGCGTCCGACGCGACGTCGGAGAAGATCAGCTCCAAGGCCGACGGGACCCTCTATCGAATCCGTTCGGAGAAGAAGGCCAAAGAGATCTTCTTCGCCTGGCTGCCAGGCGAGATCGCCGTCGTCGCGACCGACGAAGACGACAAGGCTCTCCTCGAACGGATGCTCTCCGGCAAGGGCAACATCAGGAAGTCGAAAATCGCCTCACGCGTAGCAAAGCTCGACCCGAACGCGACGTTGAGTGTCGTGTGGGCCAAAGAGGAGACGATCGAGGGCAAGAAGGTAAAGGGCGGCGAGGTCAGGGTCACCATCCAAGGTGGGATGGTGAGCGGGGACGCAACCGCCGAGCTCGAGTCGAGCAAGGATGCGCAAGAGATCGTTTCGATGATCGAGGCCCTCAAGAGTCTCTTGGGCAAGATGGCACCGGGCGCGACGGTCGACGCAAAGTCGTCCGGCGCGAACGTCATCCTGCGAGCCCAGATGCCGGAGGCGGAGCTCATCAAGGCCGCCGACCAGGCCGGCAGCAAGCGGAAGAAGCGCTGAGCCCGCGTTTGAGCGCGGCCACCCCGACCAGGTCGAGGTCAGGCGTCGAGCTTCCGTGAGCACGCTTCCGAGCGATGGAAGCGATTGATAGGTCCGGCCTTTCGGGTCATGCTCCCGTTCGAGCGTGCCCCGGGTTCCCTTGCTAGCCGGTCTTCTGTGCCTCCTCGCGCCGATGAGCGCCGGGGCGGTCACCCCACTCGACGCGCCTCCGCGTGAGGTGCGCTTCGTGCTCGGCCAGCCGGACGCGGGTGAGATCGACTGGATGCTCGGCTTCCGCGACGCATCGATCGAGCGCCTCGGTCCGCTCCGTCTGTACGAGAGCAGCCGTTGGGGCTCGTGGACGAGCGCGCCCTGGCTCGAGCTCGCTTGGAAGCCCGTCGAGATCGGTCCCGAGCCCGAGGTGGAGCTCGATGGGGACGCGGAGCCGTTCCGTCTCGGTCCCGACGACGGGTACGAGCTCGTGCTCCCCGCCGCCGAGGAGCTCTTCCGGGATCGATCGCGCCTGGACCGGACGCACCCGGCGGCTGTCTTCGACTTTACCGGACCGAGCCTCACGACGGACGGGATGGGATCCCTCTTCGTCCTGCCGCCTTCGAAGCCGGTCGTCGACTGGCGGTGCCGCCGCCGGCCGGTGACGATCGTGCGCTATGGCGGCGAGTCCGAGAAGCTCGAGCTCGTTCGCTGCGACGGCAGCATGGGGCCCGGCGCCCTCGACGGCCTCTCGATCCTGGCGCGACCGCCCGAGGTTCCGCGACCGGAGGGCGGTCTCCCCGAAGAGCCCGACGCCGCCGCTTGGTCGAGAGCGCACGAGTGGGTCGACGGCGTTCGCATCGTCCATCCCCGCCTCGTCTGGGCCCTGCAGAAGATCGCCGACGCGTTCCCCGGCAAGGCCATCTACATCTACAGCGGCTACCGCCCCTTCGCAGAGGTGAACGACGGCTCGGGGCACAAGAGCACCCACGGTGAGGGTCGCGCCCTGGACATCTCGATCCTCCGCGTTCCGAACGAGAAGCTCTTCGAGGTCTGCCGCGAGCTCAAGGACGTCGCGTGCGGGTTCTATCCCAACAGCAAGTTCGTCCACCTCGGGGTCAGGCGCGCGCACACCGGAAAGACGTTCTGGATCGACGAGTCGATGCCGGGCGAGCCGGCGAAATACGTCGATAGCTGGCCGGGGGTCATCGACAAGGGCGCGATGGCTTGGCGCGCTCCGACGTCTGCGCCCGCAGCGACCACGCGCTGATCCCTCGCGTCGGCCGCGGCGCGCTGCCCCGGTGCGGCGCATCGCCGCGTCCCGCGGCGCTCTGCCTCGCTTGAAGGCCCGAGGGCCACCCCTACCTTCAAACAATGGCCAAGCTCTGTCGATGTGAACGGTGCTCCGACGTCGTGCCGCACGTGTCGGGCTCGATCTTTCGAACGACGATCTACGTCGGCGCGTACCTCACGATGCTGCCGTACGCGTGGTTGCTCTTCGGAGCGGGTCCCGGCGTGGCGGGCATCTTCCCGATGGCGATGTTCCACGGGTTCGCCGCCGACATGTCTCTCCGCGACTGGGCCTTCCCGCGCGATCTCTGCAAGAGCTGCGGGGCGAGCCTGGAGTACGCGCCGAGCGTCGAGGCACCGCTCGTTCCGGTCAGCGCGCAGCGCGCCTGATTCGATCCGACACCGCCTTCCACGCGTCGTCGTCGGGCACCGCCTCGACGACGACGAAGCCGACGCCGGCGTCCTCGAGGCGGTGCATGGCGGCATAGAGCTCGCGAGCGAAACCTTCCGGCTCGCTCGCGAGCGCCTCGACGCGGAGCCGGGTGTCATCGAGCTCGGGAACGACGCCGATGGTGATGACACCACCGTTCTTATGCTGCGGGATCGATCGGGAGAGCTCGGCGGCGCTCCGTCGGATCTCACTACGAGCAGCCGTCACGACGGGTACCGACGGGGCGTAGTGGCGTGAGAACGCGCCGGGTGCCTTTCGCTTCTGGCCTTCCGCGACGACGTGGTCGCCCTGGTCGACGGCGGGTGCGACGCGCCCGATCGCCTCGAGACCGATGCTTCCTCGACGAAGGACGACGAGGGTAGGCAGGGTAGCGTCGACGATCGTCGACTCGATTCCAAAGCCCGTAGGTCCCGCATCGAGGATGTAGAGGTCGGAGCCGAGCTCTTTTTCGACGTGGGCCGCGGTCGTCGGAGAGATCCTCGTGGAGCGGTTGGCGCTCGGTGCGGCGACGGCGAGGCCCGACGCACGAAGGAGCGCCTGCGCGGTCGGGTGAGCCGGAACGCGCAGCGCAATGGTGTCGCCGCCGGCCACGACCTCGGGAGCGACCGCGCCCGCGGACACACGAAGGACCAACGTCAGCGGGCCCGGCCAGAACGCGCTCGCGAGAGCATGCGCCACGGCGGGGACGTCCCGCGCGAGCGCGAACGCCTGCTCGGCCGTCGCCGCGTGCACGATGGAGGGATTCTCCGCCGGGCGGCCCTTCTTCGCGTAGATGCGCGCGACCGCGTCCGACCGATCGGCGCGCGCGCCGAGGCCGTAGACCGTCTCGGTCGGAAACGCGACGAGCTCTCCGCGCGCGAGGAGCTCTGCCGCTTTGGCGATCGCACCGGGATCCGCCGGGACCTTCACCGAACCGTCTCTACCGCGAAGCGCGCTCGCGTTGAACCGGAGTGAGGCTGAAGAGGACCGTCAATCCGCGCACACACGCTTGTGAGCAGTCCCCGAGGAACGCGGGAATCCCGCGGGGTTACCGGTCTTGATCCTTCCTGAGGTTGCAAGCCGCTCCGATTGGCGGATGCTTCTGGCCGTGGTGGTGCCGTCAAGATTCGCATGGCTCCTCCTGGGTGGGGGAATCGCGTGCGGGGCTCGCACGGGGCTCGAGGTCCCCGACCAAGCCGAAGGCGGCGGCGGCGCCGACCTCGGCGGCGGCGGCGCAGGCGGCGAAGAGCCGACGCCCTGCGAGATCACCGCGACGCAGTCCGCGCACCTCCGCCTGCCTTTTGCGGGCTCGGTCGCTCGCACGCTCGGCATCGTCACGCCGACGTCAGCTCCACAGACCGCGTGCGTCGCGAGCGACGTCCTGAACGAGGACGGCACCTGGTCGATCGCCCACGGCTGCTTCGACGCTTGGGGACCGTGGCCGGGGTCGCTGGGCATGGCGATCCTCGAGGATGGCCTCGACGGCGGGCTCGCCGTCGCCGAAGGGCGGCTTAGCGGCTTTGCGCTCCTTCAGGGAGCCCACGGAGCGGCCGGCGCTCGAGCGGCGCTCGACGTGATGCCCAACGCTTCGTCGATGTCGTGGGATGCGGTGGCCGGCGGCGGCAATCGCGCCGTCTTCCTCACGCCGGGTCCCGGCGGGACCCACTTCGCCGGCCTCGCCACGCTCGCCGGCAACAGCGAGCGTCTCGAGGTCCTCCGGATCGGCGCCGCGGCGCCGGTGTCACTCGGAGAGGTCGCTTGCGCGCAGGGTCCGATCACGGCGAGCGGCGTCGCAGTCGGACAGGATCTGGTCGTCGGGATGTCGAGCGGGCGAGAGTTCGATCGATGCACCGACAAGGGCGACCCCGAGGGGCCGACGCGCCTTCAGGTGCTCTCGCTCTCGCCGAACGGTGGAACCGACCTCCGGTTCGAGTCGGTTCATGACAACGCCGTCACGGACGTCGATGTCGTATCGGACGGTGGAGACGGCGTCTGGGCGGCCTGGGACAGCGGCGGCTCGGTCTCCCTCGTGCCCATCGGCCCAGGCGGCCCGCGGACGGCGGCGCAGCTCGTCGCCCAAGGCTCGCGTGGGTCGATCGCGCTCGCGAAGCGCGGCGACTCGATCCTGATCGCGTTCGTCCCGGTCATGAAGAACAAGGATCCCGAGGTCCACGTCGTCGAGATGGCGCCTGGCGCGGAGCCGAAGCTCTTCGGAAAGCTCGACACAGTCGGCTCCAGCTGGCTCCGGGATCTCGAGCTCCTCGTCGATCCCGTGAACGGAAGCGTCATCGTCGGCTACATCGGCCTGATGGGACCGAACGAGCGCGCCTTCGCCAAGCGCTTCGAGTGCAAGTAGATCAGGGCGCTGCCGACGCGCTCGTCGAAGGAGCTGCCGCAGCAGGCGGGCCGCCGGCCGCCTTCGGGCACTTCACCACGGCGCCTTTGAAGAAGTACTTCGTTCCGTGGAACACCTCTTCGCTCCCGCTCTTCCGGATGTGCGCGACGCCGGTGCCGCCCGCGTCCTTCGCCTCGCTGCGGAAGTCCTTCTCCGGAAAGCGATCCTTGCCGACGATCGACACCTCGACGCGCTTGATGACCTTGCACGCGTCCGGCGGGTTGCGAGGGGCGTCCTCGTCGTAGCCGTAGAGGATGATCGGGGGCTCCTTCTCCGCACCGCTCGCGCCCTCTTCGCCGATCTTGGCGCAGGACGCTCCGACCATCGCAAGGGCCGCAGCCAACAAGAGGGCCCGACCCGAGAGCAGCGTTCGGCTCATGACCGGCCAATCTATCGAGCCACGGCGCGCCCCGCTACTCGGGACTCAATCGATGTCCGGCTCGAGCTCGTCGTCGCGCGACTTCTGGCAGCGCCACGCCCTCGGCGGCTCCTTGTAGGGAGCCTTCGTGCCTGCGACGTCGACGGTGACGTGGGTGGCGAGACGATCGCTCTTCACCTCGACCTGGCTCGCCGGCGCGGCGCCGTGGATCGAACCTTGGAAGCCGATCGCGTAGCTGCCTTCGGGGACGTGGACGACGTACGCGCTCTCCGGAGGACACGGCAGCGCACCGCGGGCGACGACCTCGGATCCGTCGGGACGGCGGAGGACGACGTCGCCGACGCCCAGGCGAGCAAGCGGGCGTCCACGCTCCGAGAGCTGCACCCTGACCTCGCCGATGGTTCCACCCTCGATCCGCGCGCGCGCAACGGCGAGCGCCAGCGTGTCGGGGCGCTCGAGCGGTGCGATCATGCGCGAGAACAGGAAGGTCGAGCCAGGCGCCGGCGTTGCGCTCGCAGGGACGCTCACCCGCGCCATCGTTCCATCAGCACCGATCTCGGCAGGAAGCGTGAGCGGGTGGAGCAAATACCCCTGCGCGTCGCCGATCGTGCTCGTGGTTGTCGCGTCGACGGTCGTCTCGGCCGATCCTTGCGCTTGAAGGCGCTCGGACAAGAGCGGCGGCGGATTCTCGGCGCTCACTTCACCTTTGATCGTCTTGATCTGCGTGTGAACCAGGAGCGTATCGAGGCCCGGAGCGAGGTCGTAGCGGGTCGCCACCGAGACGGCGGGAAGCTCGTCGCTCGTGCGATCGATGACTGCGCTCACCTCGATGTACGCAGCGCCCGTCTTGTCGTCGAACCCTTTACGGAGCGTGTCGTAGATGACGAGCTTGCCGAAGACGTAGGTCTCGTGATCCTCGAGCCCATCGAGCCCGGCGGGCTTTCGCCAGGCATCGACGATGCGACCGCCGCGGCTCGTTCCGTCGATCTGGCCGACGACCGCGACCATCGCTTTGTTCTCGAGCATCCAGTCGCCGATGCGGCCCGACGCTGCAGCGCCCGAAGGTACGAGCTCCTCGCGAGCGATGCGCCTGACCTCAGCCGTTCCCGGACCGTCGCCGCCGACGTTCAAGAAGCCGAAGCGCATCAAGATCATCGCGCGCTCCGAAGCGCCGGGCGCGACGGTGATCATCCCCTCTTGAGCGGGCGCCGCGCAGCCGATTCCGAGCAGCAGAGCCAGCGCCATCCACCTTGTCACACCGGTTCGATGCCCGACCGAGCAACGGCTTGGGTGCTTGCCTGGCCCGCGCATCTCGACATGTTGTAGCGCGGCGGCCGCGAGCCGGATCGAACTGATCGAGGGCAGGATCAGCTCGA
>JBGTSH010000096.1:0-30438 GCA_041940405.1 Polyangiaceae bacterium | reverse complement strand
CGCACGCTGCGGAGCATCATCCGACGCGTGCCGATCGGTCACTTGGAATCGTGGTTCCGCTACTGCGGCTTCTTCCATCAATCCAAACGATCCTGGGTGTAGACACACCGACGCCCATCCCGAGATGAGGCCGCGAGGCGGCTGCGGGACAGCTTCCTTGTGCGCCGGACGATGTATTGGCGGGACAGCGACTTTGTTCGTCACCATCTCTGCCGTGGGGATCTCGACCTCGACGCCGATGTCGGCATCGCTCTCGATCCCGATTGGTAACGTCTCGACGGGGATCGGGGGCGCCTCCGGTTGCGGTTCAATCGTCGGCACCTTCGGCGGCTTCAATGGATAGTTGAGCTCCCTCAGGAGCTCGCGCGGAACGCTGCGAACGACGGTCTCTGCGGTGTAGACCCCGCCTGGAGGCGGAGGCTCCGTGTCCACGGAACTCTCTCGCGGGCTCGGGCTGCCGCGAGGATTCGGGACCGAGCTCTCCGTAGCGTCGCCTCTCGGTCTCATCGTCTGTGCTCATATTAACTTGCGTGCGCACGGAACGCGAGAGGGCTGACAGCTTGTCAGACAGCGGCGTGCATGACGCTCGACGTTGCATCCCTCGTGCCGCTCTCCGCACATCAGACGTGTGAACGATCGATGGCGCCAGGACACGATCAGTAGGTGATCTGTACTCGGCTGGAGCACATGTCGGCCATCGCAGTCAACTACGATCGGCATGGATTTGAAGACGTGTGATCTGTATCGTCGGTGACAGGAGGCAAAAACCTATATGCGTATCTCATCGGGTCGGCGCCTGTCACTACTTATCTTCACCGTCACGGGTTCGACACTGATTTGTTGCGGAGATGACACGGGATCGGGCGGCGGCGGGGGCACAACGGCCACAAGCACGACGAGCAGCACGTCGAGCGCGACGACGAGCACCAAGGCAAGCACCACGAGCAGCGCGTCCACCAACTCCACCACCGGCGCGGGCGGTGACGGCGGCGCACCGGGGACCGGTGGCGCCGGCGGCAGCGGAGGGGATGCGATGGGCGGAGCAGGAGGAGCCGGCGGTGGTGGCGACGCGAACGTCGTCATCAACGAAGTCGTGCCCGCTCCGGTCGATCCGGATGTCGATTGGATCGAGCTCTACAACGCCGGCAACGCACCTGCGGACATCTCGAACTGGACCTTCACCGACAGCGATCCGACGCACGTCTTCACGTTCCCCGCGGGGACGATCGTGCCGGCGGGTGCGTACCTGACGATCGACACGGGGTCGGGGGCCGGTCAGTTCGACTTCGGCCTCGGCACCGGTGGAGATCAGGTCAATCTCTACGACGACACCGCGACGCTCGTCGATTCGACGGTGTGGGTCTCGGGCGACGCGAATGCGCCGAACAGCTGGGGGCGCTTCCCGAATGGCACCGGCTCATTCTCAACGCGCACGACGGTCACCAAGGGAGCCGCGAATCAGTAAGAGGGACGCCGTTTTCGAAGAGGCACGTTTCAGTAAGGAGCACAATGGCGAATGTTCGTTGTTTCCGATTGTGGACGGTTCTGACGACTTTCGCGCTCGCTCTTGCCACCATTGATTGCAGCGACGACGCGCCGTTAGGCAGCGGTGGCGCGACGAGCTCGTCGGGCTCCGGGGCGACCGACCCCGGGGCCGGCGGCCACATGGGCACGAGCGGCATCAGCACGACGGGATCCGGCGGTGATGGCGCCGGCGCCGGCTGGCCCATGCCGATTCCGAGCTACTGCGACCTGTGCGTCGTGTCCGACGGATTCCCGGTGGCGAACGTCGAGATCGACGAGGCGTCAGGCATCGTCGCGAGCGCCGTGCACGACGACATGTTCTACGTGAACAACGACTCCGGCGATCTCGCGCGCTTCTTCGCCGTCGGGGCTGACGGCGCCGATCGAGGAACGTTCACGCTCGAGGCGGGGACGCACGACGACTTCGAAGACATCGCGCTCGGGCCGTGCGCCGTCGGTCACTGCATCTACGTCGGTGACATCGGCGACAACGATGAAGTGCGAACGTTCTACACGGTCTACCGCGTGCCGGAGCCGAGCGCGGTCGGCCCCGGGCCGCAGACCGTCTTCCCGACGCAGCTGAAGTACAAATTCCCCGACGGATCGCACAACTCGGAGGCCCTGATCGTTCACCCGATCACGGGCGAGGTCGTGCTGATCCAGAAGGTTCCCAGCGGGCAGCCAGCAGGCATCTACAAGGCGCCCGACCCTTGGCCTGCCAACACGATCGTGACCCTCACGCGTGAGGGTGAGCTCGCCCCGGAAGGCCAGTCCACGACGATCACCGGCGCCGATGTGCACCCGCTGGGTCACGGGATCCTCGTCCGGACCTTCGACGGCGTCCTCTATTTCGCCGCAGCCGGGCCCGAGGAGCCGATCGCCGAGACGCTCGCAGGCACGCCGTGCGTGATGCCGAGCGTGGTCGAGCCTCAGGGAGAGGCGATTGCATGGACGAAGGCCGGTGATGGGTACGTCACGGTGAGTGAGGGAACCGGGGCTCCCGTGAATCACGTCATCTGTTCGGAAAAGGAGGCGTCGCCTTGAACCATCGAGCTCTTGTCATGGGTCTCTGTGGCCTCTTCTTGCCCGCGAGCGGCTGCTTCTTCTTGAGCGACTTCGACGGGCTCGAAGACGGCGACGCCACGAGCACCGCGACCACGACGGGTGCAAGCACCGGCAGCACGGCACCGTCCGGGGCCTCCGTGTCGAGCGGCGGCGACGGTGCGGGCGGGGAGGGCACCGGCGCTGCGCCCGAAGGAGGCGGCGGCGCCGGAGGCCAGTCGATGTGCCCGCCCCCCGGGGTGGATTACTCGGGGCTCGTCCTGAACGAGATGGCGCCGAAGGGCGTCCCCGAGGATTGGATCGAGCTCCGGAACAACAGCGCCTGGACGATCCCCCTCTGCGCCGCGTTCATCACGCAGGGGTACGACGGCATCACGCCTCCTGGCGGCGACGACCGCTACACATTCGGAGAAGTCTCGCTCGAGGCCGGCCAGTACCTCGTCATTCACAGCCCGACCGACTTCCCGTTCGGCCTTGCCAAAGACGAGCCGGAGCGCATCACGCTCTTCGCGCCTGACGGTACCGTCATCGACAACACGAACTACGTCGCCGACCTCACCAGCGAGTTCACGTCTGCCGATTCGTGGGCGCGCATCCCGGATGCGAGCGGACCGTGGGAGCGCTCGGTGATGCCGACCAAGGGCACCGAGAACGCCGACGTCCCCGGGAGCGGGGGCGGGGGGACCGGCGGGCAAGGAGGTAACTAGTTGATGCCTCTACACGCCCAGGAACCCGTTCTGCGGATCGGTCGGTACGAGCTCTTCGGCGAGCTCGCGCACGGCGGCATGGCGACCGTGCATCTCGGCAGGCTCATGGGCCCTGTCGGCTTCGCGCGCACGGTGGCGATCAAGCGCCTCCACCCTCCGTTCGTCAAGGACGCCGAGTTCCGCGACATGTTCGTCGACGAAGCGCGCGTAGCGGCGCGCATTCGCCATCCGAACGTGGTGTCGATCATCGACGTCGTACAGGCCGACGGCGAGCTCTTCCTGGTGATGGACTTCGTCCAGGGAGTCTCGCTGCAACGCCTCATGGTCCAGGCTCGCAAGAGCGGCCTCGACATCCCGGTGAGCGCGGCCTGCGCCGTCATCGTCGGCGCGCTCCACGGTCTTCACGCGGCGCACGAAGTGAAGGGCGATCAAGGCGAGCCGCTCGACATCGTCCATCGCGACGTGTCGCCGCAGAACATCATGGTCGCCGTCGACGGCGTTCCGCGCGTCGTCGACTTCGGCATCGCCAAGGCACGCGGCAGGTCGCAGAACACCGTAGAAGGGCAGGTCAAAGGAAAATTCGCGTACATGCCGCCGGAGCAGGTCGCGGGTGAGGACATCGGCAAAGAGGCCGACGTCTACGCTGCCGGCGTCGTGCTGTGGGAGCTCTTGACCGGCCGGCGCCTCTTCAAAGCGGCGTCCGAGACGCAGCTCATCACACAGGTAATTCACGGCGCGAAAGAGGTGCCGAGCAAGTACCGGCCCGACGTCCCCGACAAGCTCGACGCGATCGTGATGAAGGCGATCTCGGTGCATCCGAGCGCCCGCTTCGCGAGCGCGCGCGAGTTCGCGTGCGCGCTGGAAGAGGCCATCCCGATCGCGTCGGCGATGCAGACCGGCCGCTGGGTCGAGGAGCTCGCCGCAGAGGCGCTCGAGCAGACGGCGCTCCTCGTCGCCGAGATGCAGAGCCAGCCGAGCGTGAGCGGGCGCACGAGCCGCCCCGATCGAGCGTCGAGCCCCTCCGAGCCGTCGGGATCCAAGATCGTCACGGTCCAGGCTCAGCCAGCGCCCGCTCCCGAGTCCAAGCGGGGCAAGTACGCGCTCGTCATCGGCGGCGTGCTGGCAATCGGCGTCGGCCTCTTCTTCTTCCTGCGCCGCGATCCGTCGTCGTCGCGCGAGGCCAGCGTCCCGTCTGCGCCCGCGCCCGCGCTCGTTGCAACCGCGCTCCCGACGAGCGAGCCAGCCGCCGCACCGCCGGATCCGGTCGTGACGGCCGCGCCGAGCGACGAGCCAAAGGAGACGGCGGTGGCCGGCAGCAAGACGCCATTTCGACGTCCGCCAGGGCGGGCGGCGCCGCCACCCAGGGCTGCGGCGCCGGCGCCGCCGCCAGCCGCGACCACCGCGGCGCCAGCGCCCAAGCCCAAAGCCCCGGTAGCCAATTGCGATCCCCCCTACACAATCGACGCACGCGGCGTTCAAAGGATCAAACCACAATGCCTTTGATAAAGCTCCACGGCCTTCTGATCGTAACGCTCGCGCTCCTCTTCGCAGCGCGCACCGCACACGCGCAGCAACCGCCCACCACGGACGCGTGCGTCGAGGCGTATCACCTGTCGCAAGAGCTCAAGCTCGAAGGCAAGATCGCCAAGGCGCGCGAGAAGGCGGCGTTCTGCGCACAAGAAGGGTGTCCCTCGGCGGTCGTCTCGGGCTGCACCAAGTGGATGACCGATCTGCGCGAGGCGCAGCCCACCATTACCATCAGCGCCCGCGGTACCGATGGCAGCGACGTGACCGACGTCATCGTCGACATCGACGGAAAGCGAGTCGAAGAGTCGCTGACCGGCGCGCCGATCGACATCGATCCGGGCAAGCACACCATGACGCTCACCCATCGAGGCCTCGTCCAGAAGCAAGAGATCCTCGTCAGCGAAGGCGTCAAGAACCGCTCGATCAACGTCGTCTTCACGGACCCAAACCAGACGCCGTCCGAAGCACCCATCAAAGACGCGCCCGAGGAGCGCAGCGCGCCGGTCGGAGCGTTCGTGCTCGGCGGGATCGGCGTCGCGTCGCTCGGCGTGTTCGGCGCGCTCGCAGGGATCGGCAGCTCCGATCTCGACGAGCTCCGCGACACCTGCGGCAAAACGCACAGCTGCGCTTCGGAGGACGTCGACGACGCCAAGACCAAGCTCATGGTCGGCGACGTCTTCCTCGCGACCGGCGCCGTGGCGGCCGGCGTCTCCGCCGTCTGGCTCATCGTGCACTACACGAGCGGTGCAGATGCGCCGCCCGAAACGGCGGCGAGCTTCTCGGTGTCGCCGTCGCAAGACGGCGCGTACGGCTCTTTCAGGCTGCGCTACTAGCGAGCGAGTCTTCGACGTGTGGCGTTCGCCCTCACGCGCTCACGTGATGACGCCCGGTTCCTTCGGCGGCTGCCCCGACGGTGGCGGGTCGTCGATCCGAAGCGGCGGTGTACCCGGCTCCCGGGGCGGAGGCGGATCCTTGCGCGGCGGAGCCTCCGGATCGGGATCACCCTTCGGCGGGCCCGTCGGAATCGGCTCCTTCATCGGCGGCTCATGACCCGGCTCGTCGACGGGGGGCAGTCTGGGCTCGTCGCGCGACGGCGGAGGAGGCGGTTGGTTTTGTCCCATGCGGCGCCGGTGGTGCAACGGTCGCGCCGCGAACCGGTCTCTCGCGGATCCTACCCAGCCCCGGCTGCCAGCATGACAGCTGCCGACTATCTCCTCTGTCACTTTGACAGAAACGGTCCGTAGGAGAGCACGCAAGAACCAGCGCATTTGCCGCCGCAGCGCGGTTCCTCGAGACGGACAAGGGGCTTGTATTCGGATGGATCGTTCGATGCATTCGCGACGCCGCTCATGGGGAAAGCGTCGAGCTCGGTCTCGCTCTTCGGAACCATCGCGTGCCTGCTGGCGAGCTCGGCGAGCTGTGGCGACGACGGTGAGGCTACCGGCGGCGGGGGCGCAACGACCGCGACCGGCGACACGGCGGCGAGCACGGGTGACATGACCGCGAGCGCCGGCAGCACGACGACCGGCACCACCAGCACGACCAACACAGGTGGCGAGGGCGGCGCCGGAGGCTCGATGTTCTGCGCGCCGGGTACCGAGCAGCCTTGTTACACTGGCCCGAGCGCCACCGAAGGCATCGGGCTCTGCCAGGCGGGGATCGCGATCTGTCTCGAAGACGGCTCGGCCTTTGGCGAGTGCGAAGGCGAGGTGCTGCCGGCACGCGAAACATGCATGGTCGCGGGCGACGAAGACTGCGACGGCTCGGCGCCGGATTGTGCGGGAAGCCACCTTTGGAGCAAGAGCTTCGGCGACGTCCAGGACCAGCAAGGAGAGGGCGTAGCGACCGACGCGGCGGGCAACGTGCTCGTGGCCGGGACGTTCCTGAAAGCCGTGGACTTCGGTGGCGGCCCTTTGAGCAACTTCGGGGGCCCGGAGCTCTTCATCGCGAAGCTCGACCCGGACGGAAATCACATCTTCAGCAAGCGCTTCGGCGAACCGAGCGGCGAAGTCGTCTACTTCAACGCGGCCGACGCCGCGACAGACGCTGCAGGAAACCTGCTCGTGACGGGGCAATTCGTCGGCACGCTGGACTTCGGGACCGGCACGATTGCCAGCACGGGACAGTATGACGCGTTCGTCATGAAGGTCGACTCGGACGGAAACCACGTCTTCAGCCGGGGCTTCACTGGAGCGAACCACGCGGACGGGCGCAGCGTGGCCACGGACGCAGCGGGGAACGTGTATGTCGTGGGCAACTTCCGGGGCACGCTGGACTGCGGTGGCGGACCGCTGACGAGCGCGGGCCTCAATGACATCTTCGTCGTGAAGCTCGACCCGGACGGAAGTCACCTCTTCAGCAGGAGCTTCGGCGCCGCGGGAACCCAGACTGCGGTCGGTGTCGAGGTCGATGCCGCAGGGAACATTCTCGTCGTGGGGACATTGAACGGCACCGTCGACTTCGGCGGCGGACCGATCGCGAGCGCAGGCTTCCAGGACGTGTTTTTCCTGAAGCTCGACGCGGACGGAAATCACCGCTTCAGCAAGGCCTTCGGTGACGCCAACGTCCAGGAGGGAGGAGACATCAGCGCCGATTCCGCTGGCAACGTGCTGATCACCGGGTATTTCCGCGGCGCCATCGACTTCGGCGGTGGCGCTCTCTTCTCCGCAGGCGGTCATGACGTCTTCGTCGCGAAGCTCGACGCCGATGGGAATCACATCTTCAGCCAGCGCTTCGGCAACGCCGACAACCAGTACGGTCGGAACATCGTGACCGACGCTGCAGGGAACGTGATCCTTTCGGGCGTCTTCGAAGGCACCGTGGACTTCGGCGGCGGAACCCTCGCGAGCGCCGGTGCCCTCGAAGGCTTCGTCGCCAAGCTCGACCCCGCCGGAAACCACGTCGCGAGCCGCCGCTACGGCGGCATCGGTGACATCTACAGCCAGGGCCTTGCCGTCGATCCATCGGGGAACGTGCTCCTCGGCGGGTACTACGAGCTCGTCGTCGACTTCGGTGGTGGGCCGCACACGACCGAGGGTGACAACGACGTGTTCGTAGCGAAGCTCGGGTTGTAGGGGGCGCATCGCGGGCGCCAAACGCGTGCCGGTTCCGAAAAGCGGAACTTCAACCGCCTATACCCGGGGTATGGGTGCTCGAAGTTCCGGTTTTCGGAACCGGCACCCGGTACGCTGCAGCGATGATGCGCATCGTCACCCCGTACGCTGCGCTCGCTTGTCTGCTGGCGAGCTCAGCGAGCTGCAGTGACGATGGCGCCGCTACCGGCGGGGGCGGCGCAACGACCGCGACCGGCGACGTCACGGCGAGCAGCGGCGACACGACAGCGAGCACGGGCAACACGACGACCGCGACGACCGGCGCGGGCGGCGATGGCGGAGAAGGAGGCTCGACGTTCTGCGCGCCGGGCAGCGAGCAGCCTTGCTACACGGGCCCGAGCGGAACCGAAGGCGTCGGGCTGTGCCAGCCGGGGATCGCGATCTGTCTCGAAGACGGCTCGGGCTTCGGGAGCTGCGAGGGCGAGGTGCTGCCGGCGCGCGAGACTTGCATGGTCGCGGGCGACGAGGACTGCGACGGCTCGGCCCCGAACTGTGCGGGGAGCCATCTTTGGAGCAAGAGCTTCGGTGACGTCGAGGACCAGCACGGAGAAGGCGTAGCGAGCGATGCGGCAGGCAACGTGCTTGTGGTTGGGTCATTCGAGACCGCCATCGATTTCGGTGGAGGCACGCTCACCAACGCTGACCTCACCGACGTGTTCGTCGCGAAGCTCGATCCGGACGGAAACCATGTCTTCAGCAAGCGCTTCGGCGAGGCGAGCGGGGAGTTCGCGTACTTCTACGTGATCGACGCCGCGACAGATTCCGCCGGAAACCTACTCGTGATGGGGAATTTCTTTGGCACGCTCGACTTCGGCGGCGGGCCCCTGGCGAACTCGGGCAACCTCGACGTCTTCGTCATGAAGCTCGACCCGGACGGAAACCACGTCTTCACCCGGGGCTTCATTGGACCGGCCGTCGCGGAGGGGCGCGGCCTCGCCACAGACGCCGCAGGGAACGTGTACGTCGTGGGCAGCTTCTCTGAGACGCTCGACTGCGGCGGCGGACCGCTGACGAGCGCGGGCGTCGGTGACATTTTCGTCGCGAAGCTCGACCTGGACGGAGATCACGTCTTCAGCAAGCGCTTCGGCAACGCGCAGGGCCAGGCTGCGACCAGTGTCGCGATCGACGCTGCGGGGAACATCGTTGTCGTGGGGAGCTTCTACGGCGCCGTGGACTTCGGCGGCGGGCCGATCGCGAACGCAGGCGGCATGGACGCCTTCCTCGTGAAGCTCGACGCCGACGGCAATCACATCCTCAGCAAGAGCTTCGGCAACGCGAGTGACCAAACGGGAACAGACGTCAGCGCCGATCCCGCCGGGAACGTGCTGATCACCGGGTCGTTCGGCGGCAGCAT
Organism: Polyangiaceae bacterium; assembly: GCA_041940405.1. Classification (GTDB taxonomy): domain Bacteria; phylum Myxococcota_A; class Polyangia; order Polyangiales; family Polyangiaceae; genus Xiheicaenibacterium. The sequence goes on along the minus strand of JBGTSH010000096.1, from coordinate 21,151 downwards.
CGATTTCGGCGGGGGCGCGCTCGTCACCGCAGGCGGCTTTGACGTCTACGTCGCGAAGCTCGACGCCGACGCCAATCACCTCTTCAGCCAGGGCTTCGGCGATGCGAACGAACAGTACGCCCGGCACGTGCTGACCGACGCTTCAGGCAACGTGCTGCTCGCGGGCGTCTTCATGGGCACGATGGACTTCGGCGGCGGGCCCATCGCGAGCGCCGGCAGCTTCGAGGGCTACGTCGCCAAGCTCGACCCGGCCGGAAACCACGTCGCGAGCCGCCGGTACGGAGGCATCGGTGAGGTGTACAGCCAAGGTCTCGCCGTCGATCCGCCGGGGAACGTGCTGCTCGGCGGGTACTACGAGCTCGTCGTCGACTTCGGTGGTGGGCCGCACACGACCGAGGGTGACAATGACGTCTTTGTTGCGAAGCTGGGGTTGTAGGGCGCTGCGCGAGCGGGCGCAAGTGAGCGCTACCGACAACCCGAGTCGCACCCGTGCGCGTCGAGGTCGCCGCTCCTCGCGGCGTCGCACGGGTACGCCATCAGATAAAGCCGGAATCGCACATGGCATCGGCGCGCCCGGCTTGTTGTGCGTCAGTCTGAAGACCTGCCGGCCGCTCTTGTCCTTCGACGCGGCGACGAACACCCTGGTCGAGCCCATTGCAGGGCAGTGCGCAGTTCCGAATAGCGGAACTTCAACCGCCTATACCCGGGGTATGGGTGCTCGAAGTTCCGGTTTTCGGAACCTCTCAGGGCGCTGCCAGGCGGCGGGGGGTCGCGTATAGTCCCCGTCCTGCCACGGTTTTTCAGGGGTACGGGGCCGCCATGTCCGGTTTCGAAACCTCGGCAGGATACTCACCCATGCGAGAGGGTTCTCGATGAGGACTGGCGAGACTTCCTTGGGATCGACGTCCGGCGACCTCGCCCGTCTGCCGGTAGAGCTGACGGAGCGCGGGGCTGAGCTCGGGGGCGCCCTGAGTCGGGCGGCCGTGGTTGGGGCGACGCTCGAGCAGAGCATCCACGACGGCTACGAGCTCCGGCTCGAGGTCCTGGCTCCGGCGTCGCGCTCGCAAGACCTCGTCCAGCTCCGCGGTAAAGAGGTCGCGGTCGCCTTTTCGAACGAGCCCTTTGTACCTTCGGTGGTCGGCGCCGTTCACCGCGTTCGCGCGCTGGTGACCGACAACGAAGGGCCCGTCCGGCACGAGCTCTTCATCCGACCGGGAGCGCTCGCGCTCTCGAACACGGCACGCAAGCGCATCTTCTACGCGAAGCCGACATCCGAGATCGTGGATGAGGTCTTCGCTGCGCACCGCGGTGCGAGCGCGCCTTCGTACCACGGCGTCACGCCGCCCGAGCCGCGCGAGTACACCGTCCAGTACGAGGAGTCGGACTGGGCCTTCGTTCGTCGCCTCCTCGCCGATGACGGCATCGCGCTGCTCGCAGAGCCGCAGACGGGGCGCCCCCTACGCCGTGCCCGGCGCAGTGATGATTCCTCACAATCAGGAGGTAGACCTCCAGATGCGATCGGAGCACCAGTTCGCGTATCACGCGCGGGCCTTCAAGGTGCCGCCGAATGCGAGCACGGTATTTTGCCATCACGGAGCGGCTTACGCGCTGACGGTAGGCGCTCCGCTGGGGGTCACCAACCTGCCGTTCACTGCCAAGACGACCGTCGCGACGGCCCGTTCCGGCATCGAAGCGAACACGTATCCGACGGGAGCATTCGCGGACGACGAAGGTAAGTTCTTGCGACCGGCCTCGAGCTGGGCTGCTTTCTATTGGACGCTTCGATGGGACGTCATGATCGTGGACGGAAAGCCGACGCCGCGGGAGCGGGTCCAAATCGACGATCTTTCGGGGTTGACCAAGCTATGACCGCCCTACTGCTGACGATCTTCGGCGTGCGCCGGCCGGTGACGAGGCCGGTCTACGTCGGCGCCGGAGCTGTGTTGCTCCTACTGAAGTTTGCGCTCGAGACCGCGCTGGTCCACGGCAGTCTGGGGCGGTCTCTTACGGTCGCAGAGTTCTTGACTCCGTTCTATGTGCATCGAGCAACGGTGCTCGCAGCCTTGCCGGGCGGCGTTGCATGGGGTCTCGTGGCACTGCATCTGCCATTCCTGTGGATCGGTTTGAGCATGAGCGCCCGGCGGGCGGTCGACGCCGGCCTCAAGCCTTGGTGGGGCTTTCTGTTCATTCTACCGTGGGTTCAGTACGCGCTGATCGCAGCGTTGTCGATCCTCCCCCACAAGTCGCCCAAGCTCGTCCGGACCGGCGCGCAATCCCCGTTCCGGACGAACCCCCATCCTGCCGAGCATCGGTCGCTAGTGCCGTCCCACGCAACGCTGTTTCGCTTGCTGCGAGCCACGTTCCTGGGATGCGCCGTCAGCCTTGGCATGCTTGCGATCATGCTCGAGTGGACACCGAATCATTGGATCCTGGCCCCGCTTCCGGCCGGCGCATTCGTCGCCGGTGCAGTCGCCACCCGGACCCGTGCCCCGCACGAACCCCGGCGACCAACCCCACTCCGAACCCTGGCGTACGGTGTCGCGCTCGTTTCACTTTTCCCATTCTTCATCTGGATTGGCAACGGCCTCCCGCGCAACATGGGTGTGGCGACACTATTCCCGTTGGTGTTCGTCTTTATCGCTCCAAGTGTCCTCTACGGCCTCTTCCTTTCCGGGTGGTCGGTTGGCACAACGGCCGGGCTTATCGGCGCCGAGCTGGATCGGCATGATCTCGATGGCACCGACCAGACCCGGTCGAGCGTCGAGCCTCAGCGGGAGCGTGGACAGTGAAGCTCATCGGGCGCAAGCAGCGACCTGCTACCGCCATGAGCTCGGTTCCAGTCGTTGGAGCAGCGGTGGTTCGAGCCTATCCGGGTCGAGTCGAGTACTTCTGCGCTGGAAGGTGGCAGGCAATCGAGGCGGACGGCGGCACTCCGGGCGTCCGAGAACGCGTGCGTGGCGGAGTTGCTGTGCCCATGCGGATTGGCTCCGCGACTCCCGGATACGTTCGCTTCGGCCCTCGTGGGGCGCTCTCGATTATCCTCGAGCTGCCGGAGGGCAACGAGAGCCACGGGTTGGAGGTTCTTCGCGCGCTGGCGGAAAGCCTCGAGCTCGAGGCCGCGGCGTTGCAGCCATCCAACGGTCGATCGCTCGTCGGCGCGTGGACTTACCGCGCAACTCGCAAGCCCGGCGCGTTGCCAACCGGAGTGCGTTCGGAAGAGCTCGGTGCCGGCGTCCTCTACACAGCCCAGGACGAAGCGAGCGAGCGACGACTCGCGGCTTGGCTCGATGGCTCGGCCGAAGCGTCGCCACCGGCGGTGGTGGCAACGCCGGTCGCACCGCACCCCGTCGTCGTCCCCAGCTACCTCAAACAACTTGCCGTCCCAACAGCCGCCCCCGCCCCCGCCGCCGCACCGCCCCCGCAACCAGAGAACCCTGACGAAACCGTCTTCGGCGGCGCGGCTCAAGAACCCCCGCTCCCTTTTCAAGGCTCGAACGTCATAGCTCCCGCGCCTGTGCCGATCCGACCAGCGGCCGACGCAGGCGCCACGGTGGCAGTGCACCTGCCGCGCATCACACCCGACTCGAACGACTTCGATCCTGATGTGACGCAGCCTCCGGTTCGGAACCCGCTGCCGGTGGTGCCGTTCGCGGGGAACAGCTCGCCGCAGCGCATGCGCGAGATTGCGGGGCCTGCGGACGTCATGCCTCCGGACGAGGCGGGCGAGACGGCGCTGTTGCCGCTTCCGGAGGAGTTTCGAAAGGGCGCCGGCGGTGGGGCGCCCAGTGGAGGGGCCGACGGTCCGCTTCTGCCGCTTCGCGAGTACGCCGCGATGCGCGCTGCGCTGTCGGCTTCTGGCGAGGACGATCCGGTGGTGCTCGCGCGATTCGGTGTAACGGCAGCGGCGAAGCGGAGGATGCAGCAGACCTACTTTGAACGCTTTCGTGACGACGCGAAGCTCCGCGACGAGTTCGAGGAGTTGCTTCGCGATGAGATGCGCAAGATCAACCGTGGCTCGGGAGGGAAACGATGAGCCGCCCCGTCGCAAAGCAAGGCGACCGCGTGGTCGCGATGGATACGCATCTCGTGATTCCAGAGACGGGCGGAGCTCCGGTCGTCGTGCAGATTCCATTCGACGGTGCTCTCGACACCAACCTGAGCGCCGACGTCATCGCAGAGCACCGACCCATCGCCCTCCTGGACAGCGTGGCCACGCAGACGCCGGGACACGTGGTTGCCCCGAAGAGCTTCGTGAAGCCACCCTCGAACCGAGCGCGCGTCGTCATCGGAGCGCCGACGGTGCTGGCGAATCAGCGGCCCGTCGCGAGGGCCGGCGACCTCGCGGAGACGTGCAACGATCCGGAGGACCTTCCGGTCGGAACGATCGTCGCGTCGGGGACAGTGCTGTCGGGGTGATGAGAGGGCAGTGCGGAGTTCCGAAAAGCGGAACTTCAACCGCCTATACCCGGGGTATGGGTGCTCGAAGTTCCGGTTTTCGGAACCTCTCAGCGCGCCGCCGCCATGCATCGAAGCTCGCCCATTGCGTCGGCGGCGCACGTCTCGCCCTGACAGCACCCGTCGCTGCCGTATGCAGCGCACGGCGCCGTCGTCGACGACGGACGGCAGAGCTCGCCTTCGAACCGCACTTCGACGACGCCTGGTGAGGGCATCGTGAAGGTCGTCTTCGCCGAGAGCTTCTTGCCGACGACCTCGCTCGAGAATGCGTCCGAGACGCGGCACGTGCCGTCGACCTCGGTCGTGTCGCACGTGCAGAGCTCGTCGCCGCTCACGCAAGCGGTGTACGCGTCGAGCGCGAGCTCGTAGGCGCCGTCCGCCGCGGCGACCCGCTGCACGCAATCCACCGACTCGGCCCGCGCCGTCGCAGGTCGCGTGCCTGTGGCTTCGGCGAAGGCGGCGTCGTTCTCGACGCATCCATCGGGCATTTCCCTCGATGCCCACTCGCTCCCGTCCCAGACGTGCTCATACGTCGTTCCCGGAGGAAGCGAACGGATGGGCGGGACCGCACAATCGGCAGCGCAGGCGACGTTGCCCTGCTCTTGCAGCATCTCGCAGCTGCCCCCACATGCATCGCTCTGTGTCTTGACCGGCTTGCCGTCCGGCCCCGTGAGCACATAGCCGGCAGCGACCGACGAGCAGCCCTGCGCCGGCGCCAAGAAGATCGGCAGGTTCGTCGCGTTCACGAAGCGCCAAGTCACCGCCGCGGCCGCGGGCGGCTCCTCGTTCTCGTAACCCTCGCAGCTCGGCTCGGTGGTCGTGGTCGTCCCGCAGGCGGTGGAGGCGACGGATGCCGGCAGCAAGGTGACGGAGCCGAGCAGGGCCCGGAGCAGGGAAGCTTTGCGGAAGAGCATCAAGGAAGAGGGATCGAAGGCCATACCCGACTACGTGTCCGGTCAGAGGCCTTCCCATCGCCCGCATGAGGTTCCGAAAAGCGGAACTTCGGGGGGGCATCCCCCGGGGATGGGCGGTTGAAGTTCCGGTTTTCGGAACTTGAGGGCTCGGCTCACGTCGTACGACCCTGGTACGCAGGTTGCGATAGCGCCGAGCGCGCAGTGTTCTGCGCGCTCTTTGTCCCTTTCTTCGCTGGCGCGCATGACATCCAGGTCAGACGCACGGCTTCCTTCCTTCGAGACTCGCCAAGGCTCAGCGGATGCAGCGACAGGTCACGCTGTTGGGTGTCCTTCTGTTCGTCGTGTGTGGCTTCGTCGCGGGCGATGCGCATGCCGAGGAAGAGAGCTTCCCGCGCTTGCATGCGGGCGCGCAGGTGGGGGCAGGCTTCGCGAACGGGGGATCCACGTGGGTTGGGGGCATCGCGCTGGACGGAGCGCTCGGTGCGCGCTTCAACGAATGGCTCACGCTCGACGCCACGCTGATGCTCGAAAACTGCTTGTTTTGCGGTCGCTCCGACGTCGGGCTGCTGGTCTCGTTCGAGCCCGGCACCGTCTTCACGCTCGGGGTGGGCGGCGGCGTCGGTGGGCTCTACTTCCTCCGGTGGGGGTACGGGCCGAACACCGCGAGCTATGGGTTCGGTGTCATGCGCACCGGGTTCCGTTTCGCCGGCGACGAGGACGGAACGCTCCTCGTAGGCGCCGAAGGCATCGCCGGCGCGACCTACGCCGGCACCCAGGTCGACGAGGCGGGCAGGGAGACGCCTCGTCCGCCGGGGACCTTGGTCGGCGGTGCCAGGCTCTACTTTGGATTCGAGACCAACTGATCCGATTGGTTCAAGGCGCTGCCGCCGCCATTCGCTCCGTACGCAGTGCACGGCGTCGTTGTCGACGACGGACGGCAGACCTCAATACCAGCCACCCGTCCACTCGATCGTTCGCATGAGCAGCTCGATCGCTTGTGGCTGGGAGCCGTCGGTGAGGTTCTCGTTCAGGTAGTCGTTGTACGACTCGTTGAAGAGCGGGCCGAGCCACGACGCTCGACCATTGGTTTGGACGGTCCACGCGCTGCCGACCGTTTGCCCACCCGAGGTGAGGAGCACTTCGGCGCCGGCCTTCGCGCCGCTGCCGTAAGGCACGTAGTCGAGCGCCTCGAAGCTGAGGATGCCGGTGACGATCGGGTGCGCGCCGACGGGCATCACGGGAACCGGCCCGGCCACATAGAGCTCGCCAATGGTCTGTGGAAGCGCGGCCTCGATGTTCGGCGCGGCCAGGTAGCCGGTCCATTGCGTCCACCCTCCGGTCGAGAGGCCGCCGCCGGCCGCGAGGTAGGCATTGATCTGCGCGTCGAAGAGCCCGAGGTCGGAGACGCCTTGCTGGCAGTTCGACGTCCAGCCGCCCAGGTACACGACGTCATAGGCGCCGATCTCTGCGGCCGTGTCGAGCGCGCTGCCGTCCACGATCGTCACCGTGTGCCCGCGCGCCTCCAGCAGCGTCTGCACCGTCACGAGCGACGACTGGTTGGTGGCCAGGCAGCTCCCGCTCGTCTCGATCGCGATGCTGAGGAAGTTGACCTCGCAGGTGTCGCTGCACCCGTCCCAAGGAAACGTCCCGCCGTCGTCGCACTCCTCGCCCGCGTCGAGCGCCCCGTTGCCACATTGTCCCATGCCGGTCGTGCTCGTCACGCTGGTCGACGCGCTCGTGCTTCCGTTCGAGCTGCTCGCGTTCGAGCTGCTCGCGCTGTTGGAGCTCGCGCTGCTCGCCTTCGACGTCGTGGTCGCCCCGTTCGTTGCGGTCGCGTCGGACTCCGATCCCGAGCCTCCGCCGCCGTTGATGGCGTCGCCGCCTTCAGCGCACGCGGTGAGGTAGGGCGCGATGAATAGAAAGACGAGGGGAGCGGCGAAGGAGCGAGCGAAGCGAAGGGGAAGCATCCGCCAACGCTAGCGGTGGTGCCGGCTCGGCGTCGAGGGTGGCCGGAGAGGGCGCGCCTTCGCCGCAAGTTCCGAAGAGCGGAACTTCAGAGGGCATCCCCGGGGGGATGGGTGCTCGAAGTTCCGGTTTTCGGAACTAGAAAGCTCGTCAGCCGGACGCGACGAGCCCCGTCCGGTGGCGACTTACGGGCTCGTGCTGAAGGCAGCGGCCGATCCTTGCACGATCGAGCAGCTCGGAGCGTTACCGAGCGGGTCCACCGAGGTGCTCATGGCTGCCTTTGCCTTCGTCGACAACAACGGTTTCGTCACCCATCGCTGCCCCGGCTGCGGCGGCGCCTCGCATCCGGCGACCGGCTGCGCCTATTCGCCGACCTTCGTCTGGTGCTGGGCGTGCACGCTGGACTTTGCGCGATGGGTGCAGCGGCACACCAACGAGAAGGGCGGGCGCCGTGGGGTGGGGTTCTATGACTATGTCGGGTTGAAGCGATAGGGGCGCCGGCGCTGAGGTTCCGAAAAGCGGAACTTCAACCGCCGATACCCTGGGGATGGGTGCTGAAGTTCCGGTTTTCGGAACCGGCGATCAACGGCGGAACGAGCTCACGCCTCCAGCAGGCTCCGCATCTCGTCCGCACCCATCTTTGCTGCGCGGTCCGTCTCGGCGAGCACTGCATCGGCGAGGTCGCGCTTCTCACGATGCAGCTCGACGATGCGGGACTCGATGGTCCCGGCGGTGACGAGGCGGTAGACGGTCACCGGCCTCGTCTGTCCGATGCGATGGGCCCGATCGGTGGCTTGCGATTCGACGGCGGGGTTCCACCAGGGATCCAGGTGGATCACGTAGTCGGCTGCGGTGAGGTTGAGGCCGAAGCCCCCCGCCTTGAGGCTGATGAGGAAGAGATCGCCTTGGCCTTCTTGGAAGGCGTCGACCGCAGCGGCGCGCTGCTTGGGGGCTGTCGAGCCGTCGAGGTATTGGTAGGTGATCTTTTTCGCGTCGAGGAGCGGCTTCACGAGCGCGAGCACGTCGGTGAACTGGCTGAAGACGAGTGCGCGATGTCGCGAGGCGACGAGCTCCTCGGCGAGCTCGAGGAAGCTCTCGAGCTTGGAGCTGGTGAGCTCGCTCTCGGGGGCGACGAGGCGCGGGTGGCAGCAGAGTCGGCGAAGGCGCGTGAGCTCGGCGAGGATCTCGATCTGCCCCTTTCCGCCGCGGCCGGCATCCTTGAGCTTGGCGAGCGCCGCCTTGCGCACCGATTCGTAGAGCTTGGCCTCTCCCGGCGTCATGAGGACCGTGCGCTGCACCTCGGTGATCGGCGGAAGCGCCTGGAGCACCTGGGATTTGGTGCGACGGAGGATGAACGGGGTGAGCAGCCTCTTGATCGCGCGACTCGAGGATCCACCTGCAGTGAGGCGCGCGTTGAATGCGGCAAAGGCGCCGAGCAGGCCCGGATTGAGGAACTGAAAGAGGCTATAGAGATCACCGGCGTGGTTCTCGACCGGCGTGCCCGTCGCCACCACGCGGGCCGAGGCGCGTACTCCGAAGGCCGCCTGGGCGCGCAGCGTCTCCGGGTTCTTGATCATCTGCGCCTCGTCGAGGACGGCCGTCGCCCAATCGATTGCCTGCAGCGCTTTGTCGTTCTGCTGGAGGAGCGTGTAGCTCGTGATCAGCACGTCGCGCTTGGACAGCGCTCCCAATGCCTCGTCGCGATCCGAGCCCCAGAAGGCGGTGATCCGAAGCGAAGGCGCGAAGCGCTCGATCTCGCGGCGCCAGTTCTCGCAGACGGACGTTGGCGCGACGATCAAAGCGGGCCCGCTCGATCCTCGACGCAAGAGAAGCGCAATGATCTGAATCGTCTTGCCGAGGCCCATGTCGTCTGCGAGACACGCGCCGAGGTCCAGATCGGCGAGGCGCGCGAGCCACCGGAACCCCTCGACCTGGTAGTCGCGCAGCTCGCCCTGAAAGCCTTTCGGAATGGTGGGGGCCTTTTCGAAGACTTCGGAGAATCGCGCGCGCCATTCCTTCGAGCGTCGATCGAAGGACAGTCCGGTGCCCTCGCGCGTGAGCTGATCGATCACGGAGAGCGCGGATGACGGAACGGCGACCCCGCCTGCCCGCGAAGGCGCCGCCGAGCGCGCGGCGGCGATGCCCTCGAGCACCTCACGCAGATCCTGCTCGAGCTCGACGTACTCGCCTGACGCGAGCTGAACGAAGCGGCCTGGATGCTGGGCCAGGAGCTCGAGGATCTCGCTCAGATCCATCGAGAGCTCGGCGTCGATCTCGAGCGCTGCGTCGAGCGAGAACGCACCTTGGGTGCGCTCTAGCTTGCCTTTGAGCGCGCGGCGTCCGACACGCGAGCGCAGCCGAAGCGGCGTACCGTGCGGCCATTCGACGTGGATCGAATCGCCGAGCCCGCGCAGGGACGAGATGAAATCGAGGCAATCCTCGGGATCCTCGAGCCTGTAGCTATGGTGGCCCGTCTCGCGTTCCGCGAGCGCCGGGCAGGCCGCGAGTACCGCCTCGGCGTGCTTCAACTCTTGGGCGAAGTCGCGCTCCGCCTGCACGGTCTCGCCGGCGATCTGCGCGACGACGGTCGGCTGGCCCCGTCCTGGGCTGACCAGCACGGTCGACGGGCCGAGCGGCCGTACGAGCAGTGAGACCGAGAGCCCGCCGCGGCTGGGGATGATGCGCACGTACGGCGTCGAGTCCGCCACGATTTGCTTTGCGCCGACTTGTTCGGCCGACTCGACCGGCAAGAACGGCGCCAAGCGCTCGAGCACGCGCGCCAGTCGATCCTTGCCCGCCGCCGGGATCGCCTGCTTTGCCCGCAATGCCTCTACGAGGGTCTTGAGATCGTCGCCCACCTCGTACACCACGAGCTGGTCGCCGCTCGCTCGCACGTTCACGCCGGCCTGGAGGCCGGGCGGGTCGAGAAAAATGACGGATCCATCATTGTTCGTCACCACCGAGAGCTTGGGCTCGCCACGGACGACCTGGCGCGGGTGCTCTTCATCGCCCAGGTAGACACGCGGGTGACCGACGAGATCCAGCCACGCCCGTGCCTGGATGCTGTGGGTGATCACCGGGTAGCCGTAGCCCGCCTGCCGGTGCTCGCGCGCGTGCTGCGCGACGCGGACGTCTTCGGGAGGAAGCGTCGCGGTCGTGGGCGTGGAGCCGATGAGGTGCTTGATCGCGAGCTTGCGGCCCGCCGTCCATTTGCCTCCTGCCGTGCGCTTCTGGACATAGGGCTCCACCTCCATGAAGCGCTCCGACACGCGCCAGATCAGGCGCTCGACGGTATTGGATGCGGCTTCGGTTGTACGCGGCGCGGCCTTCTCGATCGCCGACTCCAGCTTGTCGAGGTGGAGCTCCCAGGGCTCGCGCGTGGTTCGTGCATCGAAGAGCGACGGGCCGAACGTGTGCTCGGGCGGCGCCGGAGCCTTCCTGATGAGCTCGCGGTGGCGTGCGGGCAAGAGCTCGTACGTGCGCCACGCCGCTGCCGCGTATTGGTCCGCGAGCCAGAGGAAGCCGAACGTACGGTAGGCTTCCGCGCCGAGCGACAGGCCGTCGACGTGCCGAACGAGGCCATAGGAATCGAGCACGGGATCGACCGGAAGCAGCGCGAAGCAGATCGAGGTCAACGGATCGCTCGGCGCATCGCGTGCGAAGCGAATCGTGCTGCGCGCGGCGCCGGCGCTCTCGTCCGCGACGGCCGCGTACACGCGGAAGCTCTGCACGAGCGGCTCGCCCTTCTTTGCTCCGTAGGCGAGGAGGCGCCGTGCATGGTCCGAGTGGGGCGAAATCGTCCTCAGCGCGATGATCGAGAGCAGGAGCAGCACGCCCGCATGCTCCCCTCGCTTCGGAATTGGCAAGAGAGCGGCCTGCTCTGCGGCCTCGTCGTAGCGCCCCTCGATGACCAGCGCGGCAGCTCGGGCAGAGGCGCGAACCCAGACGCTCGGTGTCCAGTCCGCCAGCGCGCGCAGCACGGAGAGATCGCCGCGGAGCGCCGCCACGCCACCAAACGCCGCGACCGTCCTGTCGGACACTCCGTCGAACCGTCCGATATCCGCGGCGTAGTGCGGATAGATGCCGATCGATGGCTCTGGCATCGTTTCGAGCCCGACCATCGCAAGTCCGAACAAGCGCGAGCGAAGCTCGGGCTCGAGCGTGTCGAACCAGGCGGCGTCGAAGCTGCCGGTGACCTCGAGGGCGAGGGTGCGAGCTGCCTCCTGGTTGCGCGCGTTGAGGCGATCCAAGAGCACAATCGCGTTCGCGCCCTTCTTGTAGACCGCCATCCGAGCATCGAAGAGATCGGTGCTGTACGGCGGGGCAGCGACCGAGGCCATACGATCAAAGTCGTCTCGTCCGGCGGCCCAGCGCATCCCGTCGGCCCGCCGGCCGAACGCGACGCGGTACCGGCCGTCGTCCATTTGGGTCACGAGGCGCTTCGCGACGAGTGACTCGATCGCCGCACGCAGACTGGCCGTCGAATGAGCGCGCGTCGCCGTCTGTCGAAGGCCCACCTCGCCCGCGACTTCACAGAGGCGCGAGATGTTCGCCGGATCCGCGATCGCGAGGATCGCGAACAGCTTCGCCGCCGGCGCGTCGAGCGAACGGAGCGCGTCGTGGAACGCGTCGTGGGCGCTCGCGACCGGCGGCGTCGGCTCCATCGCTGGTGTGCGTAGCCGGGAGGTGGGAGGCGTTCAAGGGGTCGAGGTGCGTTGACCCGGCGCTCGCAAGTTCCGAAAAGCGGAACTTCGGACGCCCATCCCCCGGGTATCGCAGGTTGAAGTTCCGCTTTTCGGAACTTTCGCGTGGGCGCGTGGTCGCGTGGGCGCGCACGCGCCACTCACCCCCGGAGACGCGAGTCCCCCAAGCACAGCAAACCCGCCTCGAGGCCCGCGGGCGGTGGATGCGCCCACGCCTTGCGCACGGCGCGGTCGGTGAGATTGCAACGCGCGGCGACGAGGGACGGCGATCGCCAGCCGGCCTTGCGCGAGAGTGCGAGAAAGAGCGTGCGCGCGCGGCTGCGGCGCGTGATGTCGCGAAGGTCGCTGCGCGTCGCCGAGGACGCGGCGGTCGCGATCCATGAGAGCGGTGCTTCACCGACGTCGGCTTCGAACCGCGCGGGCGGCGGTGTCGGTGGTTCGCCCGCTTCTTTCGTGACGTACGCGTGCCACGCCTCGGCGACGCGTCGTTTGGACCACCCGAGCGCGGTCGCCAAGCGCTCCTGCGTGACCCACGGGTCGACCGTGGCACCAACGACATCGCGATGGGTCGACCACAACCACGATAGCGGATCGCGGGCGAGCCCGGCGCGCACCGGATTGAGCGCAACGTACCTGACGTTGCGAGCGATCTTGATCGGGTCGTCGAACCTCGAAGGCGCATCCGCCAACATCCATCGCAGCGCATTCACCAGCCCTGGGCTCCGCGAGCAATTCCCGAGCACGCGCATCAAGTCGACGGACGCGCCGTCCGTAGCGGGCGTGACGATGTGCACGTGATCCGGCATCACCACTGCGGCGAGCGCGCGCGGAAACGCCTCGCGCAGCCGAGGCCACAGCCAAGAAGCGATCTCGTGCGTCGAACAATCGATCCGCCGAGGAGCGCTCCGTGCCGTCAAATGAATGCACGCCGTTCTGGCCACAGCGCGCTCTTGGCAAACCCCGTTCCCGCCGCGCCGCACCCGCTTTCTCGCGCGTGACTCGCCAGGGGGTGCGTTTCACCCGTGGCGCCCGCCACCCCGTGAACGCGGGCCGCCGGTCCACCTGCGCGCAAGTTCCGAAAAGCGGAACTTGGAACACCCATCCCCCGGGTATGCGGTCGCCAAGTTCCGGTTTTCGGAACCTCGCGCAGGTAGACTCCGCCCCGTGAAACACGAGCCCGACCTCGCGGCACCCGCGATGCTCGCAAAGGCGTTCATGAGCGGTGCAGTCTTTCGCGGCCCGCGGAAGGGCAAGCTCGACGTCGAGCGGAGCGGGGTGCTCGGCACCTTCCACTGCACCGGGCGCCTCGTGGCGTGTGACCCTCACGGAATCGCATCGGCGCGGCCCTTCGCGCGGGAGGTGCGGCCGGGGATGTGGCGCGTCTTCGCGGTGAGCGTGAAGGTGAAGGGGTCGATGCGACGCGCGGCTGCGTGGGTGGTCGCGATGAAAGACCGCACGCAGCCGTACCTGGCGAAGCGCTGGGAGCCCGCGCACCTCGAGGGTCACGCCGACCCATCCGACGCCTCGCCGGTGAGCATCGACTCGGGCACGCTCGCTTATTGCGATGCCATGAGCCCCGCCAAGTACGCCGCCTCCAAGCCAGCGCTCGCGAAGCTCCTGCGTGCCATGGAGATGCCCGTTCCCGGCGCTCCCCACCGCTCGAGCGCCGGTACGGTCGTGGGCCTTTTGCCCGGCATGGGCGACGGCGCCTACTTCTCGTATTGGGGGCTCGACGAGGCAGGTGCTCCGCTCGGACTGCTCACCGACTTTGGGCTCTTCGATAGCGCGACGGAGATGCTGCGCGATTCCTTTGGCTGAGCGCTCTGGCCGTGCCAGTTCCGAAAAGCGGAACTTCAACCGCCCATATCCGGTGGATGGTGTTTCGAAGTTCCGGTTTTCGGAACCTTCGAGCTCTGGCGCCGACGCGTGCGTTGGGACTTCTACGTGTGGCCGAGGGCCCGCTCCAAGAGCTCACCAACATTCAGTGAAGCCGCCCAACGCCGCAGATAGTCGAGATCGAGGCTCGTGCGCTGTACGGCGATCACACCGACGACGTCGTTCCATGGCCGCTCGGAGATCCCGCCTCCGAGCTCGTAGATGACCTTGTGCAAGATGATGTCTTCGGCGGACGTGAAGTCGAAGGAGCGACCGCCGCTTTCGAGCGGCTCTTGCACGACCCGCTCGAACGAAGCTCGCTCGAAAGGCGTGTCCTTGCGAATGAACACGTCCACCTTCAGCATCGTCGCCAAGTGGATCACGTTGAAGGACGCATGCCTCGCGATCGCGTCCAGCACCATGCCTTCGTCGGCGTAGTAGTCAGCGCCGAGGGCCGCCACGAAGGCTCGTGCCTCGGGTGCCCGAAGCTCGCAAGCGACGTCGACATCGAGCGTCGAGCGCGGGACGCCCAGGGCCGAGCTCGCCACGGAGCCACCAACGCGATAGCGCACGCCGAGCTTCTCGAGCGCGGTGACCACCGGCGAAAGCGCTGCGATGATCTCGTTCACTTGCGGCGAGCGCTCATGCTTGTGCGAAGCCTGGTGCGGATTTCGCGTCACGTGAGCAGCTGTTTCGCGACGACGTGAGCGGCTGTTTCGCGGCAGCGTGAAACGGAGCGAAGCGACGCCTGACGTCGGGTGCAGTTTAGCTCTTCGTATCCTCCATGACCGTCTCGCCCTTCCTGCCGGAGGGGCCCTTCAGCTGGACACGGTACGCGTTGTGGACGACACGGTCGAGGATGGCGTCGGCGAGCGTCGGGTCTCCGATGTAGCCGTGCCACTTGTCGATGGGCAGTTGGCTCGTGATCACGGTCGAGCTTCGGCCGTAGCGGTCCTCGAGCACTTCGAGCAGATCGTTCCTCTGTGCATCCTTCATCGGACTGATTCCGAAGTCGTCGAGGACGAGGAGCTCGGCGCGAGCGAGCTTCGCGAGCACACGCGCGATCGTGCCGTCGGCCTTCGCCAAGGAGAGCTCGTCGAAGAGACGAGGGACGCGGCGGTAGAGCACGCGATGTCCGCGTCGGCAGGCCATCTGCCCGAAGGCGCAGGCGAGGTAGCTCTTGCCCACGCCGGTCTGCCCGGAGACGAGCACGTTGAGGTGCTTGTCGAGCCACGTGGCGCTCGCGAGCTGCCGAAGCATCGGCTTGTCGAGCCCGCGCGTCGGCGACGTTCTCACGTCTTCGATGCTCGCGCTCGGAATGCGGAGCTCGGCGTCCTTCAGCAGGCGCGTCAGCTTCCGGTTGTGACGGATGTCGTGCTCGGCGTCGATCAACATCGCGAGCCTTTCGTCGAAGCTGAGGCTGGAGAGCTTCGGATCCTGTTGTTGTCGCTGCCAGGCCTCGAGCATGCCCGCGAGGCGCAGGTCTCTCATCTTGTCGATGGTCGGTTCGTTCAGCATGGTTCTCCTTCAGTCAGTGGAAGTAGGTCGGACCTCGGACGTCGTCGTTCACCACGCCCGGGACGATCTCGAGCTCGTCGCGGGCATCACGGTCGCGCTCGAGCTTCAGGATTCGTTCGACGGGCTTGTAGCTACGCGCTCCGTAGCGAAGCGCGAGCGCGCACGCCGGCTCCGCGCGCTCGACGCCGTACTTGCAGAGCACGCGCTTGAGACCGCGCGCCGAGCGCCATCCCTGCTCCCGGATCGGATTCGCCTCGAGCAGCCGCTCCACCATCGCCTTCGTCATGGGCCCGATCTCGGACGCCCACGCGAGCAGGTCATCCGCGCCACCCGTCACGCGCTCGTGCGCTTCCGGCATGTGCTCGCGGAGCGTCGTGTGCCGGTAGGGCGTGTCGTCGCGACCGTGCGCCGCGACGCGGCGATTCCGATGGAAGACTTCGAGCGTGTTCCTGGTCAGCCGGAGCTCGATCTCCTCTCGCACGAGCTGATAAGGGACCGAGTACCAGTGCTTGAGGACCTCGACGTGATAGTCCGGAGCGACCGTTGCCTGCCCCCACGTCGCCACCTCGAAGGGCTCGGTGGGCAGCGCACGCAGCGCTGGACGGTCGAAGCGCTCGTAGAGCTCGCGACGAGAGACGCCTCCGAGCCTCTTTCGGGGCCGGTCGTTGAGCTCGTCGCAGAGCTCCCGCATGCGAGCGTTTAGCTCCGCGAGCGAGAAGAAGGTCTCGCGCCGGATCCGCCCGAGGATCCACCGCTGCGCTACCTGCACCGCGACTTCGACCTTCGCCTTGTCTTTCGGCTTACCCGGTCGCGCCGGCATGATCGCGGTCGCGTAGTGGCGCGCGAGCTCGCCGTATGTTCGGGCGATCTCGGGCTCGTAGGCGCACGGCCTGCCGACGGCGCTCCGAAGCTGATCAGGCACGACGACCGCCGTCACACCGCCGAAGTAGACGAAAGCACGCACATGCGAGCCGACGAAGTCTTCCGCGCGCTGCGACTCCGTGGCCTCCGCGTACGTCATGCTCGAGGCGCCGAGCACAGCCACGAAGACTTCGACTTCGCGCGTCTCGCCGGTCGCCGCGTCCACGACCTTCGCCTTCTTGCCCGAGTAGTCGACAAACATCTTCTCGCCGCCCCGATGGATCTGCCGCATCGAGAGCTGCCGCCGCCCGATCCAGCGGCGATAGACGTCGCAGAAGGCCGTGTATCGATAACCGTCGGGATGAGCCTCGAGGTACTCGAGGTGAAGCAGCTCCAGCGTCACGCCGGTCCGTTTGAGCTCGGTGTGTATCCACACCGGGTCCGGCAGCGGTCGCGACGGCTCCCGGCGATTCTTGGCGTCCCGGCGACCGTAGAGACGCTCCTCAAGCGCGTCATCGTCGAGGCTCGCCGCTGCCGTCTCGTCGATCCCCGCGTGCTTCGCCCGCGAAGCCACGGTGCTCACCACCCCGACGCTCGCGCCAGTCGCGCGCGCAACCTCGCGGATGCTGCGTCCCTGCCATCGAAGCCTGAGAATCTCTCGGACCCTGCTCATCGCCATGCGCTCCATGGCCTGGCCCGTACCCCGGGCCCGGCCTGGCACGCCGACGTCAGGCGGCTTCGCGGCTGTTCACGTCGTCGCGATCCAGGTGTTCACGTCATCGCGATCCGGGCGTTCACGCCCTGGCGATCTCGGTGTTCACGTACTCGCGATCCCGGCGTTCAAGTGCTCGCGATCCAGGTGTTCAAGTCCTCGCGATCCAGGCGTTCACCGGGACGCGAGATCCGCACTCGCCTCGAGCGCTTCGCCATACTGCAGACCGACCCACCGAAGACGCACTTCTTCTTCGGTGGCGCCTGGCATCTGCTCGCGCAGCGCTCTGCGCGACAGGTCGATGACGCTCTGGCTCAGCGAGAGGGCGAGCGCCGCACGCCGCTCGAAGCCAGCGCTTCGAAGCAGCTCGAGCTGCCGCCGGCGAACCTCGGGGTGCGTGTCGTCCACGTGTTGGTTGTAGCAGCCTTGGCGCAGCTACGTCAGCGCCGCGCTCGCGCTCTCGTTACGACCGAGCCCGGGGCGCTGACTGGCTGCCTAGCTCGCGAGCGCCAGCTGGCCTGATACGTTCCTTGCGACAGATGGCCAAACCCCGCAAACCGAAGCTCGACGTCAGCGCACTCTTCGAGGAGGCGCTCCGAGCGCGCGGCCTGAAGTTCGAGCGCGATGACGCAGGTGTCTACAGCTTCGAGGCGAACGGCATGCCCATGACCGCGAGTCTCGAGAACGTTCGCCGCAACGCCGAACGCGATGGCGATCCGGAGGCGATTGCTCGCTTCGTCGACAAGCTCCTCGAGACACCTCGACGAACCACACCGCCGTGGTCCGAGGCGTCACGCTTTCTCTTCTTCGCCGCCGAGCCGAGCGACCAAGACTTCGGCGACACCATTCGATCCCCCGTCACCGACACCTTCGTCCGAGTCCTCACCCTCACCGACGCGGAGACGAGCTTCGTCCGTTGGGTGAACCCCGCGCTCTGCTCTCACTGGCAAGTCACCGAGGACGACGCGATCGCCGCAGCCCGGCTCAACCAGGACCGCCTCCTCGAAGGCCTCACGCTCGAGGTCGCCGAAGTAAAGGGCGAGAAGCTCGGCATGGTCCCCTTGGACTCGCCCTACAAGGCGTCGGTCATCTTCGCAGCCAGGTTCAAAGAGCTCGTCACCCCAGAGCTCGGCTGGCCCGTCCTCGCCGTCATCCCTTGCCGCGACTTCATCTACGTCGTCAGGGACAACTCACCGCTCCTCGGTGGGATGGGCAGCGTCGTTCTCCAGGAGTTCAACGACTCGGGCTATCCGATCACGACAGAGGTGCTGCGCGTGTCGGATGATGGGATCGAGGCAATTGGAGCGTTTCGGAGGGGTGGGTGATTGGCTGGTAGCACGCGCTTCGCTGCCCGCATCGCGGTACGATCGGCGCATGACAGCCTTCTCTTCCTTTGAAGCCTTCGAGGATGATCGACTACGAGCCCACTTCGAGTGGGTCATCGCCATCCTGCGCGCGCAGGACACATCAGCGCTCGACGCCGACCTCGCCGCGCGACGGTCCAGCACGATCGCTGAGCTCGAAGCCTACGCGGAGCGAGGTGAATTTCCTCGCAACACTGTCAGCCTCGAAGCGTTCGCGCCCGCGTTCGTCGACGACCGCGGTGTTGCGTGCGCGGTTGCCGACTTGATGATGAGGAGCGGCGACGACGGGGTGCTGCTCGCCGGTCGCATCCGCGATCGACTGAACTTGGCGAGCATCGGCGAGATGCTTGGTGCGATGCCGGATGAGCTCGCCGCATGGGCGCAGCGCGCGGGGCTCACGCCGGTGGAGATGGCGTTGATTCAGCCGTCGTACTGCGGTCCGCTTCCGGAGTGCCACTACTGGTCCGAGAACGCGCCGGGGGGGCTCGGTCTTTGCCCCGGCACGGAGCCATGCTGCACAGCGACCAAAGTCGAGGACGGGCAAGTCTGCCATTACAGCGGCGTGGAGGGAGTGTGCACCAACGGATGGTGCGGTCCCGAGCCGGAGGAAGAGACGGAAGAGCCGGTCGACGACCACGATGCTGGGTGTGACTGTTCGATGACCAACCTCGGCGCCGGATCGATCGCGCCGCTCTTCGCAGCGCTGGCGCTCTTGGCTTGGCGTCGCAGGGCTGCGCGGCATCGCCGACCTTGAAGTGGACGTCCTCCGGTGACTCACCCCAGCGACAGCGATGTAGCACCTGCTGACGCGCGACCTGCAGATGAGGAGGTCGCGTTACCCGCTGCGCCGGGGCCGCCGCGCGCGAAGAAGCCGAAGCGCGCTTGGCTGCTGCAAGCGATCGCCGTATTCCAACTGCTCGCTGCTGGCACCGGCTTCGTCTGGACCATCGCGAGCGGCGCCGTACAGGAGGCGCCGCTGGACCAGATCGCACTGTGGCTGCTTCGCGCCGCCTCGCTCCTCGTGCCGCCGGCGGCGATGCTCGTCTCCCTCCAGCGACGTCTTCCCCGGCCCGACATCGTTGCGCCCGCGTCCGCCGTCGTGTGGTGGATCCACGGAACGGTGTTGAACTTGCTGACTTGGAACGACCCGCTCCCTGCCGCCCTGAAAGACTACGACTACGAGGGACCCGACGAGCAGCTGTTCTTCACGGTCCTGTTTCGCATCTTCTGGCTCTACATGGTGCTGTCGGTCGTCTTCGAGAAGGACTTTCGCGCGTACCTGAAGGGTGAGCCGGCGAGCACCGAGTCGAGCGCATGAGGTGGCGGTTCAGCGGTCCGCGCGGCGAGCGCGATCGAGCCGCGCCCTCGCCTGCGGTTGCGAGGCGTCGAGCTGTCCCGATAGGCTCCGTGCCGTGACGACGAAGAAAGACGCACTTCGGCCGCGCTGGCGAGTACTTCGCCATGTCGGAGCTGCTCCTCCGGGGTTGGAATGTCGCGGTGCCGGTCGTGGACGTTGGCGATGACATCTTCGTCATTGATGACAACGACAAGACGACTTGGCGCTTGCAGGTGAAGACGGCCACGACCAGCAAGATGCCCAAGGAGCCTACAAAGAAGTTGGCAACGTTCGGTTTGTCGCGCGCGCAGTTGAAGGAGCCGCAAGCTGTCGAGCTCTTCTACTTCTTCGTGGTTCGCGACGGCGCCGCCTGGCGTTTTCTCATCCTCCCTCGTGACGAGTTGCAGCTGATCCGTGATCGGTTTGAAAAGGCAGGCGGGTCCGGCAAGGGTCCGAAGCCCAAGCCAGACGGCGGCGACGCGCTGTCGCTGAAAATCACGCTGGATGGGAAGCGCGCAGTGGCGTGGGGCAGCTCCCTCGACCCATACTTGGGGCGCTGGCCCGACGGGATCTACGAGATCAAGAAGGGACCAGGCGCCGTCAAGACGGCCGAAGTTCCCGTTCCGTGACCGGATCGACAACGGACAGCGAGCCCAACTTCTCTTCCAGGCGCTCCAGCGTGACACCGGTCAGCAGCTGTACGACCTGTCGAAGGAGATCCGTGTGAACCTGCTTGAAGTCTTCGTTGGTCTCGTGGGCGATGAAGACCCGGGGGTGCATCCGAACGTTCTCGAACACCGCGCGCAGGCGCTCGCGCGACGCCGGATCCAGCGCGAAGGTCTCCCCCGCGTTGTTGACGCTGCGGTAGATGACGATCGGCGTCTTCGCCACGGCCTTCGGCATGCTGTGAGTATGGGCCGGTGGTCCTAGCGCCGCAACGCTAGCGGCGTCGCCCGCTGGGCGGCTGGTGGTAGCAAGTCAGGCTTCCGTGCTGCTCTGCGTCCGCTGAAGGCTCGTTGGTCCGCAGCCACCTGCGACCCCGCCGGGAGCCGCTACCGCCGCACCAGCGAGGAAGAAGCATGAACATCAAACGCCTTCAGCAGCGGGCGCGACGAAAATGCCCGAGCGCGCGTCGGACCCACTCGGCCGGTACGCATCGGCTCCTCCGTGAGAACAATCCGGGCGGCTGATGCGGTGGCTGCGACCGAGCTCGGGCAGCTGAACTTCAGCCTCCGGGTTGGGTCGTATCGCCGGCGCCAACTTCCCGCGGCCGGCGGCGGTCAGCGCGCCCGTCAGCGGGGGGAGGCATCGCATCTGAATGCACAAAAACCGGCCAGTCGCAGCGACATCGGTGAGCCATCTCGTTCGAACGGCCTCGCTGGAGCCACTCGCGGTCGATGGGTCGACGGGACTACGCGCGCAGCCGGCACACGCGCCCACGGCCCCCG